>PLSW01000380.1 GCA_003165275.1 Caulobacteraceae bacterium | reverse complement strand
CGACGGCGACATGCACCTGAAGAACCTCGCCCTGCTCAAGATCGCCGAGCCGGGGTCCCGCACGTTTTCGAGCGTTCGTTTCGCGCCGCTCTACGACGCCGTCACGACCGTGGTGTTTCCAGGCCTCTCGAGTGATCGAATGGCGTTGAAGCTCAACGGCAAGGATGACCGACTGACCCGTCGCGACTTTGCGGCCCTCGCACGAACCATCGATCTGCCGGTCGCGCGATCGGAGGCCATCTTGACGGAAATGGTCGGCCGACTGGGCGATGCCTCCTCCCGACTCGCTCAACCGGCCGATATGGAGTCGAGTTCGGCTGGACGGATCGTTGGTGAGATTCGGGCGATAGTCGCGAAACGGACAGGAACGTTGACCTAATTCCACCGCCACATCAGCACCAGATTAGTGTCGATAGCGGCTTTTCGCACCCTGCCAGAAACATGACGTAAGCGGGCGCGCCGAAACGCACGGCCACCCGATCATGACCGAGGTGCTCGACGTCGTTGGCGATACCGCCCTTGAGGACTTCCAATCGATCGTCTCTGAGACCCTGATCGGCGCCTTCCGCTCGGCAAGCCAGTGGATCGAACGCGAGGCCGACCGCGCCCGGGACGACCTGAACCGCCTGAGCCGGAACTTCGACGGGTCGGAGCCCGATGGCTCGCTCGCCGGAGAAATAATCTTCCGCCGCGGCGACCAATCCACCTTCGTTGTTCGCCCTGGCCGACGTCTTCAGCAGCCTGATAGGCGGTGCTCGGCCAATGTATCATTTCGGCCGCATCCTGTGTCGGGTCGGCGACATAAACGCCGCGGCGTGACCGGGCGCCGCCGGAGTGAAGCCTCTGGTCCCCGCCCCCCGGCCTGGGGCGCGGGATACGCCGGCGGCCCGACCGAGCCGGCCCTCGCGATCCAGCCCGAGTTCTTGCAGCGCTCGTTCCGTCGGGCGTTGCGGTCACCTTGTAAAATCTGATTGCAATGGTCTCAGGCCGATTGGCGGGGAACCGCGAACCGAAAGATCACACCCCCGTTCGCCAATGGCGCGGCGGAGCGAACCTTCCCAAGGACCGACATCAGCGCTCGGTGTGGCCCGGCCGGAAACACCGCCTTCGCCGGCGGCTGGGACGGACTTAGGCGACCCGTCACGACGATTGACCTCGATCATGGCGCGAGCCAGCGCCTAGATCTCTCGTGACAGGGCCGGTTGCCGGGAGGCTGTCGCGCGGAAGGTTTCAAATGGCGACGATGAAGGCTGTTCAAGTTTCCTTCGCCGGCGGCGATTTTGAGGTCGTCGAGCGTCTGGTTCCTGCGCCCCGCGCCGGGGAGGTGCTGATCAAGATTCAGGCCTGCGGCGTATGCCGCGGCGACGTGGTCGCCAAGGAGGGAACCTTTCCTGGCCTGTCCTATCCGCGCGTGCCGGGGCACGAGGTTGTCGGAACGATCGTGGCGCTCGGTGAAGCAACGTCGCCGTGGGCCATGGGCCAGAGGGTCGGGGTCGGTTGGCATGGCGGCCACTGCCTGCACTGCGATCCCTGCCGCCATGGCGAGTTCGGCGCCTGTACGACGGCGCTCACGACCGGGTTATCCGTGGATGGCGGCTACGCCGAATACATGATCGGACGGTCGGAGGCGCTGCTTCGTGTCCCGGAGGATCTGGACGCCGCCAAGGCCGCCCCTTTGCTCTGCGCAGGCAACACGACCTTCGGGGCGCTGCGGACCTGTGGCGCTCAGGCCGGCGAGTTAGTGGCGATCCACGGGCTCGGCGGCCTCGGTCATCTTGGTCTTCAATACGCCCACCGGATGGGCTTTCGCACGGCGGTCCTGTCGCACAGCGGGGACAAGGCTGCATTGGCCCGACAGCTCGGCGCGGACGCCTTCATCGACACCAGCGTGGGTGATCCCGCCGCTGAACTTCAGAAACTCGGCGGCGCCAAGGCGATCATCGGCACGGCGCCGGACGCCAAGGCCATCGCCAGCCTTGTCGGCGGTCTCGCCCACCATGGGCGGCTGATCATGATCGCCTTCACCGGTGAGGTGCTGCACATCCCGGCCTCGGCCCTGTTGTTCGGCGAGCGCTCGATCTGCGGCGCGGTCGGCGGCGCCAATATCGAGGCGGCGATCGCCTTCAGCCAATTCGCCCACATCGAGCCGATGATCGAGACCTTCCCGCTGGAGCGGGCCGCGGAAGCCTATGCGGCGATGCTGAACTCGCGCGTGCGGTTCCGCGCGGTTCTGACGATGGACCGGTAAAGGGAGCCACTGCGATGCAGAACCTGCTCGATCTCATCCATGAAAGGCATTCCGCGCGGATGCCCTATGACAGCCGCCGGCCGGTCCCTCAGCCAGCGCTCGACCAGATCGCCGAGGCGGCCTCGTGGGCGCCGACGGCCCACAACATGCAGAATTTCGATATTCTCGCGGTCGACGATCCGAATGCGCTGCAAGCGATCGGCGCCATCGAAACTCGGACCTCGCCGGTCTTCCTGCGCGAGAACGCCCGGCAGCTTTCCGCGTCGCCCGAGGCCTTGCGGAAAAGGGGGACCGGCGTGATCGCCAGCATGTTCCCGCCGGCGTGGCGCGATCCCGACGCCGACTTTGAGGCTATCGCGGCCGCTGAGCCGGTGGTTCCGCTCAGTCACTCCCTGCAGGGCGCGCCCTGCCTGCTTCTCGTCCTCTATGACGCAGACAAGCGGGCGCCGGCGTCCGAAGGCGATGTGCTCGGCTTCATCAGCCTGGGCTGCGTGATGCAGAACATGTGGTTGGCGGCCCAGTCGCTCGGCCTCGGTCTGCAGATCCTCAGCGTCTTCAGCAGCGATACCGTCGAAGCGGCAATGCGGCGGATGCTCGGATTTCCCGCCCACCTGAAAATCGCCTACGCCTGCCGCCTCGGCTACCCGGTCGAGCCCCACGACTACGTCCGCGTCCGCCGCCCACGCGATGCCTTCGTCCACCACAATCGGTACGGCCGCTAATCGTTAGGCGTGGCCCAAGCATTGATGGAATGATGGGCGCGCTGATGTTTCAACCGTCTGGATTGCCCGGCTTATGCCATCTCCCGCCCTCGACGAAGTCTTCGCAGCCGAAGCCTCGTTGATGGAGTTGGCGGGCGGAACTCCGCTCGTCGCCGCCGGCGAAACGGTTCAGGCGCTCTATAGGCTTACGGCCGGGCGGCTCGCTGAGGTCGAGCCCATGGCCGGGGGCGGCGGCCGTCTCTTGACGGTGCATCGACCCGGGGCGCTGATCGGCGGCGCGCAACTGCTGGGGGATGGCCGCTACCGGACAACTGTGACCGCCCTGCGCGACTCCGAGCTTCAGGTGATCCCAGGCGACCGCGCCGTAGCCCTGCTGCGGGATAGGCCCAACTTTCTGGCCGCGGTGGCGAGGGCCACGCTGGCGCGGATGATGACGACCGAACCTACAGGTCGTCGCAAGAGCTCGATCCTGGGGTTCGTGGCGGTCAGCGACGGCGTTGTCATGCGCGATCTGGCCGAACGTCTGGCCGCGGCCATGCGCGCCCTTGGCGCCGAGGTCGCGGTGCTGGGCGCCGACGCGGACGACCACTCGGCCTCGTGGCTCAACGCCCTGGAGCTGGAGCACGACTTCGTGCTGATGGCGGCCGAGCGGCGGGATACCGACTTCATCGCCTATAGCGGTCGCCAGATCGACCGCCTGATCCTGGTCGGCGATGCAACCGCGGGCCGACCCGACGGGTCCATTCCATCCGCGGCGGCCGCGATCCGCAACGAACGCCTGCTCGATCTCATACTGGTTCAGCCGGCCGGCGCGCGGCTGCCCCACGATTCCGACCGCTGGCTCGACGTAGCCCCGGTCTCGCGGCTGTTCCAGATCCGGGCGGGCGACCAACCGGATGTGGCGCGCCTGGCGCGCATCTACACCGGTAACTCTGTAGGATTGGCGCTTTCGGGCGGCGGCGCGCGGGCCTACGCTCATGTGGGGGTCTTGCGGGCCCTGGCCGAGTTGCGCGTGCCCATCGATTTCGTCGCCGGCACTTCCATGGGGGCCGTCATCGCCGCGGGCCTGGCGATGGGTTGGGAAGACGCCGAGATGGACCGTCGCATCCGCGAAGCGTTCGTGGCTTCTAGCCCCTTGTCGGATATCGCCTTTCCCCTTCTGGCCATGACCCGCGGGCGCATGGTGGACCGCCGGCTTGAGACCCACTTCGGCGACACCCAGATCAGCGACCTGTGGCGCCCGTTTACCTGCGTCTCCACCGATTTGACCACGGGCGGCATGAACATTCACCGCCGGGGATCGCTCCGCCGGGCCGTGCGCGCTTCCTTGTCGCTGCCAGGCGTGCTGCCGCCGTTGGTCGAGAATGGTCACGTGCTGGTCGACGGCGCTCTGGTGCGCAATCTGCCAGTGGACCTCGTCCGCGAACAGCATGACGGGGTGACCATCGGGATCGACGTGGCCAGCTCGGAGGGGCTCGCGCCCGACGATCTGCTGCTCAAACCCTCGGGTTGGCGCTGGCTCACGTCGGGGGCATGGCTCAGAGGCCCACCGATCGTTTCCGTGCTGATCCGCTCGGCCACGATCTCGAGCGTCGCCGCCCTGCCGCCGCCTTGCGACGACCTGATTGAGATCGTTCCGCAGCTTGAAGGTGTCGGGCTGCAGGACTGGAAGGCCTATGACACAGCGGTAGCGGCGGGCTATCGCGCCGCGATGGGGGCGGCCGACCAGCTGTCGGGGCTGCGACGCTGAGCGCACGCCACTGGCCATTTCGCTCCCAAGGTGGCCGCGCCCCGGTTTGGCAGGATTGCTCAGTGTCCACGTGGCCTCATCGGCAGGCTAGGCGGCCGCCAGCGCGGCGGTGATCGCGTCATCCACCCGCTCCAGCCAGATGAACTCCAGCTTGCCGCGGGTCTCCGCCGGTATGTCGTCGAAGTCGCGACGATTGCGGGCGGGCAGCATCACCCGGGTGATCCCGGCGGCGGCGGCCGCGACGACCTTTTCCTTGATGCCGCCGACCGGCAACACCAGTCCGCGCAGGCTGATCTCGCCGGTCATCGCCGTATCGCTTCGCACCGTCCGCCCCGTCATCAAAGACGTAAGCGCGACGAACATCGCCACCCCGGCGCTGGGCCCGTCCTTCGGCGTCGCGCCCGCCGGCACATGCACATGGATGTCGATCTTGTCGAAGTCGGAGGGCGTCAGTCCAAGCCCTGCGGCTTCCGTCTTCACCAGGCTGAGCGCCGCCTGCACGCTTTCGCGCATCACCTCGCCCAGTTGCCCGGTCAGGATCAACTTGCCCCCACCGGGCGTCTTGGCCGCCTCGATGAACAGGATGTCGCCGCCCACCGGCGTCCAGGCCAAGCCCGTGGCCACGCCCGGAACCGCCGTGCGCATGGCCACTTCGCTCTCGAACCGCGGCGGACCCAGCACGGTCTCGACGTCGGCCTCGCCAATGCGGACGTGCGCCGTCTTGCCCTCGGCGATTTGCATCGCGGCGTTGCGGAAAGCTCTGCCGATCTCGCGCTCAAGGCCGCGGACACCGGCCTCACGGGTGTAGGCCTCGATGGTGCGGACCAGGGCCGCGTCGTCGATGTCAACCTGCTCGGGCCTCAGGCCATTGGCCTCAAGCTGACGACGGACCAGATATCGCTTGGCGATCTGCAGCTTTTCGCCCGCCGTGTAGCCGGACAGGGAGATGATCTCGAGACGGTCGCGCAGGGGACCTGGAACCGTATCGAGCATGTTGGCGGTGGCGATGAACACCACCCGCGACAGATCGAACGGAACCGCCAGATAGTTGTCGCGGAAGGTCGAATTCTGCTCCGGGTCCAGCACTTCCAGCATCGCCGCCGACGGATCGCCGTGGATGCCAGACCCCATCTTGTCGATCTCGTCCAGCATCATCACGCAATCACGCGCGCCGACCTTGCGGATGGCCTGGATGATGTTGCCGGGCAAGGCGCCGATGTAGGTGCGCCGATGCCCGCGGATCTCCGCCTCGTCATGAACGCCGCCGAGACTGACCCGAACGAACTTGCGTCCCATGGCGCGGGCGATCGACTGGCCCAGCGACGTCTTGCCGACCCCGGGTGGACCGACGAAGCAAAGAATCGGCGCCTTTCCCTCGGGCGCGAGCTTTCGGACCGCCAAGTATTCCAGGATCCGGGTCTTGATCTTCTCAAGCCCGTAGTGGTCCTCGTCGAGGATCCGCCGCGCCTCGCCGATGTCGATGGCCGCCGGCTCCGGCTTGGCCCAGGGCAGCTCGGTGAGCCAGTCGAGATAGGCGCGGATCATGCCGTATTCGGCGGCGGACTCGGGGGTGCGCTGAAGGCGGCGAAGTTCCTTGCGCGCCTGGGCCTCGACCTCGTCGGGCATGCCGGCCTTGGCGATGGCCTCGGTCACCTCGGCGATTTCCGCGCCGCCGCCCTCGTCCTCGCCGAGTTCGCGCTGGATCGTGGCCAGTTGCTCGCGCAGCATGGCGCGGCGTTGGCGCTCGGATAGGGCCGCGTGGGTCTGTGCGCCTAGTTCGTGGGAAAGACGCAGCACCTGCAGCCGGTTGGACATCAGCGCGGTGGTCTTGTCGAGGCGGTCGATGAGCCCCGTGGTTTCAAGTATCTGCTGCTTTTCCGCCGAGGTGGCGTCCATATAGGCGGCGGCCATGTCCGCCAGGGCTCCGGCGCGGGTGACGCCGGCCACGGTCTCGCGCAGGCCGGCTGGGGCCTGCGGAATGAACTCCAGGATTTCGAGCGCCAACCGCCGCAGATTCAGGAATCTCGCCTCGACCTCGGGCCCGGCGTCGGAGGGCTCGGGCAGGTGCACGCCGCGGGCCACCAGGAAGGGCCAGCCGTCGACCAGTTCGGAAATGCGAAAGCGCTGAACGCCCTGGCAGACCAGATGGTGTTCGTTCTCCGAGGCGGCGATGTAGCGCAGGACATTGGCCACCACGCCGATCTCGTGGAGATCGCCGGCCTTTGGCTCAACCACTGCCGGGTCGCGCTGGAGAACGACGACGATCTGGCGCTGTTCGCGCACGGCCTGTTGCGCCGCCGCAATGGACGCAGGCCGGCCGATGGTGATCGGCATCACGATTTCCGGGAACAGCACCGTGCTGCGCACCGGAACCACGATGAAGGCGTCCGCGGGCGGCGATGGTTTGGCTTCCTGGGGAGCCGCGGGTTCGGCGAGCGAGGCGTCGGTCATGTGGTGTCCAAACCTCAAGCGAGCTTGCGCAGTGTGACGACAAGGCAGCCGTTCTCGGCGCGATGGCGGATCTGATCGTACCGGCCGGCGGGCAGGGCCACGCGGCGTTCGAAATAGCCTTGCGGGAGTTCGAGCCTGTGGATGAGCGCCGTGCGCAGCTCCCGCGGCAGCGTCCGTTCGCCCGCGATCACCAGGCAGGCGCCGTCGATGGCCAGGCTGAGATCCTCTTCGCTGACCCCAGGCAGGGCCGCGATGATCACCAGTTCACGTTCGGTTTCCAGCAGGTCCACCGGCGGCTCCCAACTGGCGCGCCGCGCGGGGACGGCAATGGGTTGGAACATCTGGCGACGCAGGCGCTCGGCCTTGGCCAGCATGTCGATGGCCTCGCTCCACATCCATTGGCGCGGGTCATTCTCAGCCATCGCGAAGCCTTTGATTTGCAGACCCGCCTGATCGTCGGCGCCGCGCCGAAATCAAGTCTGTACGATAACGATATGGCCTTCTCGCCATTCGGCTTTGACGCGCATCAATGGGAGCCCGTGCGGGAGGTGAAAGCTCGCAGCGGATGAAGCCGTGTTGATCGGCGCCAAGGTGTCGCGAAGGCCTGTGACCGATGGTTGGCTTCGCTGAGACGCTGATCATCGCCTACCAACCCGACTCGATGGACCTGGGTTTCCCGGGCGACTGCTGTGCCTGACCGGCGCGCGTCCGCGGCGCCGACGCGGTCCCCATTGCGACGAGCGGGCCTTGCTCCATCCACTTTGACGTCGATCAAGGCGCGCCGGTATCCGATATGGCGCGTCTGATGTTGTGCAAGGTGGTCTCGTCATGCCCGAACTGACCCTTAATCCTGACACCGCCTTCGCCATCCTGCTGAAGGCGCGGGAGTTCGACGCCAAGGTCGAAGAATCCGATCCGGGCGCCGCCTCCAACGCGAGCGACGATAATGGTGTCGACGTCCTTGAGGCGCGGGCGTTGGATCCTACGCTCCATGAACTCGTCTCAGAGATCCGCGACCTCAATGACGACGAACAGCTCGATCTGATTGTGCTGATCTGGATTGGCCGCGGGGACTTCACGCTTGCGGAATGGGATGAGGCCCGCTTGAGCGCCCGCGACATCGGTCGGGCGCGGACGCCTCGATATGTCGCCGAGATTCCACTGGTGAGCGACTATCTCGATGAAGCCCTATCCCAACTGGGCTTTTCGCTTGAGGCCTACCTCGATGCGCATTGAGGCCGCCGGCATCGCCGAACGGCAAATCCCGTTGTTGTCCCACGTTGCCGTTGAACCGTGCGGAAACCGGTGGCGATCAAGCACAATGGCGGCTTTTTCGGTTGGGCGAACCACCCAACGCAACATGTGCGGCTCTGTCGCGCATCGGGAAAGGGCTGCGGCTACGGAAGCATGGCGGGCCGCGCCGCTAGTGATCGAGCCGGTCACCACCGTCGGCGCAGGCGACAGCTTTCTGGGCGCCATGGTCTGGGCGCTGGCCTCGCGGATGACTCTGGTGGAATCCTTTCGCATCGCAGTTGCAGGTGGGTCGGCCGCGCTGCTGGAGCCGGGCACCGCCCTTTGCCAACCCCAGATGGTGCGCCGCCTGCAGGCCGAGGTCTTCATTGAAGCGATATTCGATGAAGGCCGTTAGGCGCTGAAGGCGGGGGCGGCAGAACAATCGGGCTGAAAACAGCCATCTGCCGATCCGAAAACACGAGCGGCAGCAGCGTGGCTTCAAGTCCAGGGCCTTGGCGCAAAGGTTCCTGACCACCCAGGCGTCGATTTACAACACCTTCTACACGGCCCGCCATTTGATCAGCCGGCGAACGCTCCGGGAGTTCAGGTCCGCGGCATTTCAGGCGTGGTCACGGGCGACGTGCGCCTAGAATCCGAGAGGACGGGGCGATTTCCGGACTGGGCGGGTTAAGCTGACCACTCTTGACCGCCAGCGTGCGCCCGCTGCGCCGGAACGCGCCGGCGGCCAGCGCCGCCCAGTCCAGATCGGCGTCGCCATGCGCCAAGGCTTCGATGAAATGGTCCCGCAGCAATGACGCGATCGGCAAAGGCGTGTCAGCCGCCTCACCGGCCTGCAGCGCCAGGCGTACGTCCTTGAGTCCAAGCGGCAATTTGAACGCCGCTGGCGAAAAGCGCGCAGTGGCGATGATGTCGGCGTAGGTCTTGTAGGCTGGCGCCGCGAACAGGGTGCCGGTCATCACCTCGAACAGATCGGCCGCGGCGACGTCATAGGCGGACGCCAGGGCGGCGGCCTCGCCAAGCGTCTCGATCATGCTGGCGAGCGCGAAGTTGCAAGCGAGTTTGACCACGTTGGCGCGCGCCGGGTCATCGCCCAGGGGCCAGACCGCCTTGGCGAACGACTGCAGCAGTGGGCGGACGCGCTCGACCGCGGATGCCTCGCCGGCGCACAAGACGTTGAGCTCGCCCGCGGCGGCCACCTCGGGGCGGCCCAGCACGGGAGCGGCCACGTAACCGAGTCCGCGCTCCTCGTGCATCGCGGCTAACCTCTTCGCGAAGGCGACCGAGATGGTGGCGAGGTTGACATGAACCAGCCCCTTGCGCGCGTGATCGAGGGCTCCGGGCGCCAGGATCACCTGCTCGATCACTTCGTCGCTCGCCAGCATGGAGAAGGCCACGTCGGCGTCGAACACCGCCGCGACATTGTCGGCGGCGTCCGCTCCCTCGGCCTTGAGCCGCTCCACTGGTTCGGGCGAGCGGTTCCAGACCCTTACGCGATGACCGGCTTTCAGAAGATTGAGGGCGATCCCGGCGCCCATATGGCCAAGGCCAACGAATCCGATGTCCATGGTTCCTCGCAGTGCTGAGATAACGCCCCGCGCGACGCCGCTGGCGGGTCGCCGGGCCGCGGTTGGCAGAGGGGTTGGTCTTTCGGTCGGATTGCAGATATTTGGACGCGAAGCGCCTCAGTCAAGCGCGAGCCACCGTAAACCTGACCCTTGAGACCGAAGTTCCACAGCGTCCATTTGGGCGGCGGTCGGAGGTCCGTTCCAAGCGCTGAGACGGTTAGCGGCCCAGATCGGCAACAACAGTCGCAGGGCGCCGTCGATCCAGGCTGGACCGGCTGCTAACGCTGCGAAGGCTGGACGCCGTCGAAGATCTCCAAGTTCCAAGGCCCGGGGAACGACTCGTCGCCATGTTCGTGACGAAAGAGGTAGTCGACCGCTTCGACCATGTCCGACATGCTGTAGGGCTTGGGGAGCGAAGCGATTGCAACGGCCTTCGCCAGCCGCGCCCGGTCTGGTTGCCCGCTGATGAATAGGACCGGCACGCCGAGAACTTTCAAGTCGCGTGGAGCGCCACGCCGTCGTCGCCGTTCGCTAGGTCAATATTGACCAGGGCCAAGTCAGGCCTGACCTCACGAGCGAAGCCGAGGGCCTCTTGGTGGCGGATGGCCAGTTCGAGGACGCGGCACCCACCGTCTTCTAGCTCGCCTTTGAGCCCCATGGCTAGAAGGAGTTGGTCTTCCACGATCAGCAGAATCTTCGGGACGTGAGACTCAGTCGAGGCGCTCATCCGGTATCTCCACCGAAGGGTAAGCCTCGTGAAACCATCGGGTTCCTGCGCGTCGCCACCGACCGAGCATCCGCGCCAAGGATCGGCGCGCCGTTGAACGTCCCCGACCCAGCGACCTTCTTCGGGGGCGCTGCGGCCGGTTACACCGACTATCCCGCGCTGACGCCGGCGGAGCGCGCGGCGGCCTGACGGCGGGCGGTGTATGGAGCCGCCGGGGGCCATGGGCGTTATTGATCCGATCTCCCTTCCCGGCCGCGCCGCGAGGATTGCACAATGGTCGCGCTTGAAACGATCGCCATTCCCGGAACGAACCTCGCCCCCACGCGGATCGCGCTTGGGACATGGGCGATCGGCGGATGGATGTGGGGCGGAACCGACGATCAACAGTCAATCCGCACCATCCAGAGCGCCCTCGATCGCGGCATAACCCTTATCGACACCGCGCCGATCTATGGCTTCGGTCATTCAGAGGAAATCGTCGGCCAGGCGCTGGCGGAATCCGGGCGGCGGCCGGACGTGGTTATCGCCACCAAGGTGGGGCTGGATTGGCGCGACGGCCAGCCGTTCCGGAACGGCGGCAAGGCGCGGATTCGGAAGGAGATCGAGGATTCTCTGCGCCGGCTGCGCACCGATGTCATCGATATCTATCAGGTACACTGGCCGGATCCGGCCACGCCCATTGAGGAAACCGCCGAGGCGCTCGGGGAGCTGCACCGGGCGGGCAAGATCCGCGCGATCGGCGTCAGCAATTTCAGTGTGGCGCAGATGGACGCCTTCCGCGCCGTCGCACCGCTGCACACGGTTCAGCCGCCGCACAATCTGTTCGAACGCCAAGCGGAAAAGGACGTCCTGCCCTATTGCCGCGACAACAACATCGCGACGCTGGCCTACGGCTCTCTCTGCCGCGGCCTGCTTACGGGCCGCATGAAGGCCGACACCCATTTCACAGGCGATGACCTGCGCCGGACCGATCCCAAATTCCAGGCGCCGCGTTTTGCCCAATACCTCTGGGCGGTCGAGCAACTCGACCTGTTCGCCCGTGAGAATTACGGCAAGCGCGTCCTTCATCTCGCAGTGCGCTGGGTGCTCGACCGGCAGCCGCTCAGCGTCGCGCTCTGGGGCGCCCGGCGCCCCGATCAGCTCGATCCGGTCGCCGAAGTCATGGGCTGGAAACTTGATGGCGATGCCCTGGCGCAGATCGATCGCATCGTGTCCGATTGCGTCCGCGACCCGATCGGGCCGGAATTCATGGCGCCGCCGACGCGAGGCGCCATGAATTCCTCAACCGGCCGATAGCCAGGGCGGCCCGAGGGGCATGCTGACCAAGACCGGGGCCAGGGCCGGGGCCAGGGCCAGGGCCAGCCATAAGACTCGTAAGTTCGCTGGCTGTGCCCGAGCTTTTTTTCCATTCGGCGGCATAGGCGCGTGTCAGCCCCATCGTGAAGCTATCCTCGGCAGGATGGGCGACGACGATGAGACGCTTCATGAGGGCTCCCTTGTTCATAAAGGAGCTTCGGTCATTTTCGGTGGCGTTGATCCGCCTCATGCCGGGCGAGCGGGCGCGGGCCTGGCGGGGCAATTGCCATCCTCAACCAATCCAGCGGATCTCGGGCGCGTTGCGCGGAACCGGCGGGCGCGCGGCTTTCGGATGCCCGACGATGATCGGCGCGACCGGCGCCCAGGCGGAGGGAAAACCGAGCGCGGCCTTCCCGTCCGGCGTACTGAGGAAGCTCTGCGCGAAGCCGATCCAGCAGGAGCCAAGTCCGGCGGCGAAGGCGGCGAGCATGAGGTTCTCGGCGGCCAGCGCGCAGTCCTCGACAATCCACGGCCCTTCCGCGACCGCCGAAATCAGGATCAGCACCGGCGCGTGATAGAAGATCTGGAAGCTCGGATCATCGAGCAGCGACTGAAAATGATCGGAATGCGGGCCCGCGGGCATGGTCGCCAGCATATGGGCCTTCGCCTTGGCTGAGACGCGATCGAGTACGGCCTGATCGCGCACGACCGTGAACGTCCACGGCTGCTGGTTCACCGCGCTCGGCGCCTGCACGGCGGCCTCGATCAGCAGACGGATCGTCTGCTCATCGACCGCGTCGGACGTGTATTCGCGCACCGCGCGGCGTCCGGTGATCGCCTCGTTGAGGTTCATTTGGCGGCTTCCTGAACGTCGCCCCTATGGCGCTCGGCGAATAGCGCGCGTTTGCACGGCGCGCGTTGACGCCGATCAAGTCCGGGGTCAGGCGATTGGCGCCAGATGGCGCTCTCTGCGAATGGGCCCCATTCGGGACGCCCGGTCGGCCCGACCGAGAGCGTTGCGGACGTCTTGTCCGCCCAGGCCTCAAGGACAGTCATGCGCTTACGAGACAAGGTCGCGATCATCACCGGGGCCGGCACGGGCATCGGCGAGGCGATTGCGCATAAGTTCGCCCGCGAAGGCGCGCGCCTGGTCGTCAGCGGGCTCCCCGCCGACCCCGTACAGGATGTGGCCGAGGCGATCGCGAGCGCGGGGGGGCAGGTGCGGCCCCACCTCGGCGATCTTGCCGAGGAGCTGGACGCGCGCGCGTGCGTCCAGCTCGCGCTGCAAAGCTTCGGGTCGCTCGACGTGCTGGTGAGCAACGCGGGGATCTTCATCGCCAACGCCGAGACCGACGCCTATCGCATTGAGGATTTCGACCGCACCATCAGGAACAATGTTCGAACCGCGTTCTTGATGACGAAATTCGCCCTGCCGCACCTGCAGACAAGCCGAGGGAACATCGTCTTCACCGGATCGGAGGCCGGACTGAACGGCTCGCCCAACTTCACGCCCTACGGCGGGAGCAAGGGCTTCCTTCACGCCTTCATGAAGGGCGTCGCCTTGGAGCAGGCGCCGTATGGCGTGCGCGCCAATTGCGTCTGCCCCGGTCCGATCGACACCGCCTGGACCCGCGGCGAGGACAGCCCGATCCCACTGGCCGGCCAGGCGGGGATCGGCGCCATGGTCCCGCTCGGGCGCCGGGGAACGCCGGAAGAAATCGCCAATGTCATCGCCTTCCTCGCGTCCGACGAGGCGAGCTACGTCACGGGCGCGCTTTGGCTTGCCGACGGCGGCGTCACCCCGGCCAAAGGCGACATCGGCGCCCATGTGCCCGCCGATCCGCGGCGCGCTCCCGATGGCGTGCTTACGTTGAAGCATTCGCACGATGGCCTGAAGGGAAAGGAAGTTTATCGCGCGGCCGAGTGATCTCAGCGTGGCGCCTTCTTCCCGATAAATCTCCGGCGCCGTTACGGCCGCCTGGACGCGGGCTCCGCCGGGGACCCACAACACCAGGCGTCAGCCGGCGGCCTATCAAGGCTCAAGCTCGGGATCGCGCAAAGCTCAACACCCTTGGGACGCGCCGATCACCGCATCCTCGACTTCAGCGTGATCATCTCCCCATCCACAGCGAACCTGCCGTAGCCGTGATGGTGGATGGTCTTCGGGTCCTTTTGGCCCGGATCGGTCCAAGCCTTGAGCACCTCAAGGACGAAGAGATTGTATTTGTTCACGAGCCGGGTGTCGGCCACCCTGCATTCGAGATTGGCGAAACACTCCGCTATCAGAGGCGCCGCCACGTGCTCGGCCGGCGTCGGCGTGAGTCCGAACTTTTCGAACTTGTCCACGTCGCGGCCCGAGCAGTTGCCGACGGCTACGACCTTCGGCGCCAGCTCCAACGCCGGAACGGCGATCACGCACTCTTTCGTCGCCCGCAAGGCGGCGAAGCTGTAATCGCCGCCGCTGACGACGCAGGCGACGAGCGGCGGCTCGAACTCGACCANNCATGACGTTGGCGCGGCCCTTGTGAGCGGTCGCCAAGAGGACGACCGGACCCGGTTCGAGCAACCGGTAGACCTTCGAAAGCGGCAGATCTCTCATCATTGTCGTCGCCGCCCTGTTCATGGCGCCACTGTCCCGGTGGCGTCGCTGATGGCGACGCTGATCCCGCCCACCTGATACACTGAGGCGTTTTGCATCCCGAGTCAGATCGCTAGAGGAAGCGCTGGCAGCCATATCGCCCCGTCACCTTGCTGCGCCGGCGTCGCGCCTTGCGCTCGAAGCGGTCACGTCCTGGTCGAGCAGCTTGATTCCCCTCCCAGTTCTTCACTTGGACGGCTTGTCATTTTCAGATGGACGACAATCCAATTTCAATTGGACCGGCCAACTTGGCGCTCCGTCATGTATCGGCGGCCTATGAGCCGAGCCTCAGGCCGCGCTGGCCACGCGCACTTCGATGTGTAGGCCCGCCGCGGCCAGCATGTTGACCAGGGTGTCGAGACCGAACAATTCGATCTTGGGGTTGCCTCAAGGTTTGCTACACGGACGGCGTTAAGCCGGACAGACCGTGAACTTGCGATCAGGCGGCGGAGCTGAGTCCGTTTAGCCGCAAGGGTAGGAACCTCGTGCGGGGCGGCTCGCGAGTCGCAGAACTCGCAACTTGTGCGACACCCGCACCGACCCTTGATCCGCCTCAGCTTTCCGTGTCGCGAAAGTCGATTGCAGAAGTCCGGCAAATCGCAGCGCTTTTGCGACCGGCTCTTCAGCCCCAAAGCGGCCCTTCCGTATGACTGTGTTGGGGGGAACCCGGAAATTGGCGTTTCTTCCATGTCCAAGAGCCTTGGCTTCAGTACTTTGCGCGGAGAGAGAGATTGGGAACGACCTCAGTCAGCGCCGCTCCGAATTGGTGGGACCGGCTAGAGGCGCAGCAAGCGGTTAGTCCGGAAGATAGCCAAACCGCGCCATTTGTTCGCCGTGATCGCGCACGATCCGGTCGACCTGTGCGATGGTAAGGTGTTCGCGCCACTGACCCGCCCGACCTTCACGGAAGAATTGCTGTTCGGGGAAATAGCGTTCCGAGAACCCCTTCTTGGCCTCCTGAGACTGTAGCCGATCAAATGATGAGCGTTCGACGGCCTCGGTAACCTCCCGGCGGCCCGCGCCGAGCTTGAGATGGGCCGACAGAGCGCCAAAGGCGGCCCCGGGATCGGCCAACATGTCCTCGTAACGCATCACGTGGATCGCCCGGTGTGGTTTGCGCGTCCAGCTGAGCACATGCTGGCTCCAGGCGCCGAACACCTCATGCACGGCTCTTTCGGTGACTGGGGACTCCGCGCCTGTTTCGGCCATCATGGCGATGCTGCGGTCGATATCCACATTCAGGTGGTGGGCGAAGGAAATCGCCACATCCAGTGGATTGCGGACAATGTAGACCGCGCCCGAGGTGACCGCGAAATTGATCGTCGTGTGGCCCCGATCGTGCGCCAACGCGTGATGGGTCTTCACGAAGACCAGGTCATCGTGGGCGTCGGCGATCCGGCGCTGAACCTCATGCCGGACCGCGGCGATCTGCGCCCTGTGCGCCTCCGTCGGCTCGAAACCCAGGACGTCGGTGTAGAATCCCTTGGCGTTCTCCCAGGTGGAGAAGGCGCCCATCCGGTTGATGTCCTGTTCGACGTCCTCCCCGGCCAGGACCCTGGCCAGGTTGTGCAGGAAGGCTCGCGTCCAGGTGTTGCCCGACTTCTGGTACGAGGCCACCCAGACGATCCCGGTTCGTCTCCCCGGAGCTGTTTCCGATGCGGCGCTTGCGTTGGATATCTCGTCGGTCATGCGGCTGCGACTTGTGAATGGCGGACCGGCGAGCCGCGCGAACGCGCAGCCCAAAGTCCAGTCTCGGCCCTCGCGATGAGGTTGCCAAGTCTGATCGCGTCACCTACGTTCTTTTACCTGACCCGCGGGGGCGCGCAATGAGCTGGACACCCTACCGATTGGGACTGGCGACGGTGTCGGCTCTCGCCTTGGGCGCAACGACCGGGACCGCCCACGCGCAGGTCGCGGCCTACCAGATCGCCACCGTCCCACCACGCACCGATTTCAAACCCGACCTTTGGACCGTGTGGATCGAGGGCGGCCTTGGCCGCCCCGACGGCGATCCCCTTCGGTTCGGCAATGGCGTCAAGGCTGGCGGTCTCAAGCCCGGGCCGGATACCGCGTTCGGATTCGACTTTCACCCTACCGCGTCGCTCTGGTCGGTGCGGAGCGAATTCCGGTTTGGCGCAACGAGCGGCCGCCAGGCGTTCTCGACCGACGGAACCTCCGGACCGGCCATCGGCGTGCCGGCGACCGGAACGGCGAAGAGCCAGGAGGACCACTGGCTGGCCGATTTCGAAGTCGGCCGCGATGTCGACATCGGTTCGCTGCAGTCGGAGATCGAAGGCGGATTGCGCATTTCCGCGATCGAAGCGACGACCCGGGCCCGCGCCAGCTATACCGTCCCCGGAGGGAGCGGTTCCTGTGGATCGAACAGCGGCACGGGGAGCGCAACCGGCGGGGGTTCAGCGCCGCCCTCGTCCGGCTGCGTAGTCACTTCAACGCCCCCCGTGCCCGGCGCGTTCACGCTCAAACAAGCGAGCCGCTTCGTGGGCGCGGGGCCCCGCATCGGCGTCCGGTCGGTGCTGCCCATCGATCATCGCTGGGCGGTGGAGGGTGATTTTGGCGCGGCGGTGTTGATCGGCGAGCGCTCGCTCAAGGCGTCCGCCACCGGCGGCGCGGCGGATTTCGCTATCGGACCCATCAACAACTCGCAGACCACAGGGGTCATCAATCTCGATGGCAGTCTTGGCCTGGACTTCAAAATGACGCCGAACGCGGTCGTGACCTTTGGCTATCGAGTAGACAGCTATTTCGGCGCCCTCAGGACGATGAGCACGATCGGCCATGTCGCCGACCATGACCGGTACTATGCCGGACCGATGTTGCGGCTGACCTTCAGCGGATAGCCTAACTTTGGTCCACGCTAGCCGGTGACGCCAAACTTAAAGGGGCCAGAGTCAGCTCAGGGTCGATTCCCGCCGCGAGCAGGTGGCCAGGAAGCCGACATTCAATCTGTTCATGGTCTGTCCGGCTTAGCGCCGTCCGTGAAACGAACCTTGAGGCGCCCCCATCTTGCCCCGCATGAGGTCGGACAGCCGACAACAGCGGTGACTTTCGCGTCTCTTGGAGACAACTTGTGCCCACTACCGCGCGGGTCGCACTCAGTTGTCTCCTGGCGTCAAATGGACCGCCGCTCTGTCCGCGCCGGTAGTCAACTCTGAAGAATGGGCTCGTGACTGCCCAAGGCTGACCCCATAGCGGTGCGACGTTGACGCACTTAACACTTGCCAAAAGTGCGTCATTGGCGTACTTGTAGCCCATGCAAACGGTCATCGAAACCAATGCCTATCTGTCCGCCGCCAAGGCCATCGGCATGACCGCGGATGAGATGAAGGATGCGGTCGATACCGTGAGCGGCGATCCGCTGGTTGGCGACCTGATCGTGGGTTCAGGCGGCTGCCGTAAGGTGCGGATCTCGGGGCGTGGCAAAGGGAAGTCCGGCGGCTACCGGATCGTCACGTTCTCGGCTGGCGATTTCGGGGTGTTCCTGCTCTGGGTGCTATCCAAGGGGCGGACGGCAAACCTGAGTGCGAAGCAGGTCAACGCGCTGGCGTTGGCGACGACGACATTAACCGCCGCGCTCAAGCAGCCGGTGAAGTAGCAGCGTAAGGAAGGGCGAAAGATGAAGAAGAGCGATTTCGAGGGTATCCTGGCCGGTTTGGCGGACGCAACGGCGATCGTGCGGGGGGATGCAGACCCCCCCACCTATCGCGTCCATATTCCGGCCGAGATCGATACCAAGGCGATCCGGGCAAAGCTTGGCGGTCTGACCCAATCTCAATTCGCAAGCCGCTTCGGTTTTACGACCGCGACGGTTCGCGGATGGGAGCAAGGCCGGCGCGTACCCGACCCAGCGATCCGGGCCTACCTTAAGGTGATCGTGAATGAGCCTGCCGCCGTTGAGCGGGCGCTTGAGCTGTCCTGACGCCTCAGTGCATGAGAAACGCGCGCTTCGAAGGAGCCGTGATCTCAATGCGCGCCGAAATCCGCCATCTGGGTCGCCAACGAAGCCGCTTCGACCAGCCAACCTCTGGCTGGCGCGAAGAGTTCAGTGCGTCGTATCTCGCGACGTCCAGCACGATGGCCCGCAGCGCCAGGGTCGCGGCGAGCGAATTCCCGCAGGTGGGGCGCGCCCGTGCGTGGGCGAGCAACTGAAACGACGAGGATGCAATGGTCGCAGATGTTGGAGCGCGCGATGGCCGGCTTAGGATGGAGCCTCTGCCTAACTGGCCGCTGTTGATGCCTACGTCGCTGGCGGCGCGCTACCTTTCGCTCGATGAGAACAATTTCCTTCATGTCGCAAGCGCTGGTGACGTGCGGCCCGTCGAACTCGGTCTGGAGCTGACCCGGTGGCGCCGCTCCGATCTCGACAGGCTCGTTGGCAAACTCGCCATGGGCCCATTGTCCAAGCCGCTATCGTCCAGCCCCGACACGTCGAGGTTCGAGCAAGCGATCCTAGATCGGATCACACAAGCCATGGCGCTTCGGGCGCCGGCTACGTCGTCAGGTCCGCAATCCATCGCTGTCACGATCAAGCAGGCTGCTGAGCTGATCGGTCTCAGCCGCGGCTCAATCTATCGCCTTGTTTCGGAGGGTCAGCTGAAATCCTTCAAGGTCGGGGGGCGGGTGCTGATCAAACGCGAGGACCTGGTGATCCTCCTGTCACCAACGGCAGATGGCGCCGAAAAGCGTGGGCGCGGCAGACCGCGCAAAGCGACCTGAGGCAGGCTAGGGCTGTTAGGTTAGGCGGTCGAGGCCTGGAGGTCCCCTCCCCTCCAGGAATCTAGGCGCAGGTCGCCTGTGAGCACGCCCGGAAGGCTACTGACCTGAGCTCGCAAAGTGTTCGCCGACTGGTCAGGTAACCAAGTCCGGCTTCGCGGCCGGAAATGTCACAGAGTTTCGACGCCGTATTCGGCGGCTTCGATGTCGGCGATGATGTCGTCGCTTAGCGCGCCGACCAGGAGGACTTGCCGCTCACGCGCCTTGAGCCTTTCGTAGTGCTCAAGCTCGCTGGCCGAGAGGTAGCCGCCGACGACGCGATCATGGCTGGTCACAACGATGACCTTCGTGCGGATCGCCTCGTCCTGATAGTGTGCGAAATTGCGAGCGAACATCGTCGCGGGCACCGTGGCGGCCTCTGCCATCGAAGTTCTCCTTCGGTGTGTAAAATGAGAGTTTTGCGAGTTTTGTCAAGTGGAGGTCTCGCCTCCCCTCGCGCCGTCCTGGGAATCGATCCCTCTAACGTGGGGGCGCCTCAAGGTTTGTGACGCGGACGGCGCTAGATCAGACATAACGGGAACGACGCCAGAACTCGGTTCCGCCGGTTGACCTCGAATGTGGCCGCCGCCAAGCCGCCCTTTGGATCGTCGTGCTCTCAACCTAAGCTCAGCCGCAATGTCCCGACGCATTGTCCTTTGGCTTATCGTTGCTGCGGTCGTCGGTTCGGCGATGGCGTTGTCGTCCGTCACCCCGCCTAGCGGCGTGACGAACCACGCGCGCTAGCCTGCGAAATCCTCGGCGAACTATTGAACCGCAGCGACACTGAGGCCGCTACACGAGCGCCACAAGTTCTTGCGCTAAGAGGGGAAGGCTGATGGCTTCGAGCCCTGGGGCAAGCGGATAGTGGTCCTGACCACCATTAACGACGAATTTTCGAGTGGGTTGCACGTCATCGCAGGCGACGTGAAATCCCCGCTCCAGTCGCGCTGTCTGCCCCCGTTTGATTTCAATAGCCCAGAGCCCGTGGTTTGGAATTTCCAAGACCAGGTCGATTTCGGCGCCTGCGGCGGTTCGGTAAAAACTCGCCTGTGCGTTGGCTGGAGCCGCGGCGAGGATGTTCTCAATAGCGAAACCCACCAGCTGGCGCCGACGACGGGGTGACCTGAGAGATTGTCGTAATTGGATATTCCAAGGAGTGCGTGAAGCAGGCCGCTGTCGCGCACGTAGACTTTCGGCGACTTGACCAGTCGCTTGCGCAGATTCCCGTGGAATGGCCGAAGCCGGCGAACCAGGAGAAGATCCGCCAGCAGATCGACATAACGGCTTACCGTCGGCGCGCTGATGGAGAGGGACGCCGCCAAGCTTGAGGCGTTCAACAGCGATCCTTGGCCATGCGCGAGCATGGTCCAGAGGCGACTAAGCGTCTCAGCCGGAATTCTGGGGCCGAATTGAGCGACGTCGCGCTCAAGGTGTGTTCGGATAAAATCGCGCCGCAGCGCCAAGCTCATCGCGTCATCGGCGGCGAGGTAGCTGCCCGGGAAGCCGCCGCGGACCCAGAGCCGGTCCTGATCGAAGCGATCTTTGACCACCTCGAGCACGTCCAGTGGGCCCATTTCGACGTAGGCGATCCGCCCAGCGAGCGTCTCGCCTGACTGCCGTAGCAGGTCGATTGACGCCGAGCCGAGGACCAGAAAACGGCCAACACCGCGGCCTCTCTGCGGCCCTGGTCGATCAACCCCCTTAGGGACTGGAAGAGCTCGGGTGTTCGGTGAATCTCGTCAAGGATCACCAACCTATCAGTGTACGCCCCCAGGAACAACTCAGGCGCGCTGAGCTTCTCCCGGTCCGCAGGCGATTCCAGGTCCAAATAGAGCGACGGCGTCGTCTCCCCGATCGCAAGGGCCAGCGTGGTCTTGCCAACCTGCCTGGGGCCGATCAATGCAACGGCGGCCTGCCGGCCAAGGGCTTGCTTGACGGCGTCGAAGGCGCGGCGATGAATCATCCGTGCAACTTAAACATCCAATATTCGTTTTGCTAGGAAAAACCGGGGATGCCTCCTGCCGTGCCGCGCAGATAACCTGGGGCGGAAGCGGGACTTGCGTTCGTCGCCATCCAGGACAAGGAGGTCCTCATCACGGGCCACCAATATACGCCCCGACAACCGGCTGGGCCTTCGCCGTTCTCGTCGATGCGCGTCATGGCAGCGGCGAGATGTTCGTCAGATCGATCTGGCAGCCATTCTGGCCAAAGTGATTTTCGAAGCAGGTTGGGCTATTTGTGTCAGCGGAAATTTTGGCGGCTTCGAGAAAAGATTGAGAAATCTTGCCGGAAATGAGAACCAATTGGCTGTCCTCACGTAAGGCGTCGACGACACCCCGCAATCGGGAATTTTTCGGCACGTCGGCGAACAGGATTATTCCGTCAGATAGACTGACTTCAATTCGCCCACTAATATAGATGGCTTTCGTATACCCGACCCAATCTTGAAACTGACCGACGCCCAGGACAATACTTTTCCACTCGGCGGCCTTTTTTGCCTGCGCCTGCCTCTTCAACCCCGCGTTAGGTGCGCTCACGGTTTTGGAAAAGTCAGACTTGCCGATCAGGAGCGTGATCTCGTCACGCGGCGCTCGCGTTCGAACGATTTGATCGGGTGAGGGCGCCGCCGCATCGGCGGCGACAGCCGCTGGCTCGGCTGACGTCTCTGACGGAGGGGCGCGCCCGCATGCACTCGTCGCGACCAGCGTGCAAGCCAAAAGGGCCAGCCCAAGACGGCGGCTGATTTGCATGGAAGGCAATCCTAGTCGGCCAGGCGCAAATGAGCCGGCGCGGGTGGGGGGGGGGCGCGCCGGCTCTCATGCAGCAAAAGATATTAGGCATCGCCGCAGGTGCTTCCGTAACGCTGTCGCGACCCAAGGGTTTCGCACCCGGCCAGGATTATTCCTGGCGGTTCAAGCTTCGGCCCTGGGCAAAGATCGGTCCTAGGGCGGAGCAGGCCCACTGGCGGGCGCTGGCGGCCGCGGGAGCCGCTACGTGGCGGCGTCCTCGGCCACTGGGGCGATATCGCCATGGTCAAGCCCGCGGCGCCCCTGGTCCTTCGCAAGTTCGACAACGAGTTTCAGGACCACGCGTTGAATGGCTTTCGGGGCGGCGCCGTAAGCGTTGAGCAGTTCGGGGGCACCGGCCACCCGAAGATATTTTGTGTCGCCGCGAAATCTGGCGCGTTCCACCCCCTTGTCCGCCCCCTCGTCCAAGTCGGCGATCAGGTCGGTCACCCGACAATCGAGGGCATGGGCGATCTCCACGAGGCGCGAGAAGCTCACGCGGTTGAACCCCCGCTCGTATTTCTGAATCTGTTGAAATGTCAGGCCGATCGCATCGGCCAACTTGGTCTGAGAGATATGCAATTCCTTGCGGCGGGCGCGTATGTTCAACCCCATGGCGACGTCCAAAGGGTGCGGTCCTTCGTGAATTGACATAAAATGTGTCGCCTTTCGGCGTGGCGCTGAAGGGGTTCCGGTAGCGACGCAGTGTTCAATTTTGACGCGCGAACCTGAACTGGCACAACCCTCCCGTCCCCAATTCGAGCAACGCCATGTTGGTGTCTCAGCGTGCTGGCGATCACACCGCAGCTGTTGCGCCGCGGGATGGCCTCGCCGCCACGGCTTCCGGAGCGCTAGGCCTCCAACGCAGCCGCCGGCTTGTCGATCCAAGGCGTGACCACCGGCCCCCCGGTCTCCAGCACACCTACGGTCTTGGGGTCGGTGACGGCGACAGCGGAGATCACAGCGCCCTGGTCGTCAGGCATCAACAACGGCGGCGCCTGGAAGCTCATAGCGGGTGATTTTTATCTCCCCCTCGATGATCCCGACCTCAAGCGCCTCGTTGGTGAGCCCAGGGGCGACCGCCAGGTCGTCTAGGGCGGCGTCAGACAGCTCGCGTTGCTCTGCCGGCGGCACGTTCGGGATCAAGATCACCAGGCCGGCGTGGATCTCCTCCTGAGCGTAGAGGCGCCGAAAATCCTTCGCGTTGTTGGTGACGAAGGTGAAGTCGCCCTCCTGGATCGGCGCCATCAGATTCCAGTCCTGCACCCCGCTAAGGCCGCGGTAGTTGACGTGCGTCGCCGCATGGCCGCGCTCAACCGCGACCTCCACCAGGGAGGTGGCAAGCACTCGTCGATCAGGAAATTCACCCGACCGGCGACGCCGTCGGCTTGCTCCGACCCGCCAGGGGATCGCTTTTGCGGGTAACGCGCCGGGTGGTCTTCACCGTCAGGCCAAGGTCGTTCAACGACTTCGGCCGGCCGCGCCGCGGATGGGCGGCGGCCCAGATGCGGGCGAGCTCGAGCAACCGCTCAGTGAGTTTGGGGTAGCCCGAGAGCAGGTCTTCGGCGGTCGCGCCCGCTTCCAGCATGGCCGCGATGCCGTAGACGGGGATGCGCGTGCCCTTGAACACCGGCTCTCCGCCAAGCGTAGCCTTGTCCTTGACTACAACGGCCTCCGCGGCCTCAAGATCGCGCACGCCGCGGTCAACTTGCTTTCGGGCCTCCCCGACGTCGACAATCAGCAACTCGTCGGCCTTTACCGTCTTGGCCGTGGGCTTGGCGGCGATCGCCACGAACAGGCGTTGGCGGCGTTCAGCAGACAAGGTGTCTCCGACGCCGCGCCAGACTCGCAGGCGGACCAGGTCCTCGCCGGTCAGGTAGCGGGGGGCGACGCGATTGACCTTGCCGCCGGGCGAAACGCGCGTCTTCGCCACCGGCTCGACGATGCGCTTGTCGATGGCGTTATGCACGGCCTTCAGCTTCAATCCGCTGACGGCGCCGGCTTCGGCTGGGGTGTAGAGGCGGGCGGCTCCGGCCATCTAATCATTCTCCTAAAAGAGAATAATAAGGCCACGTTGACTATTACGCAATGATGAGATTTGCGGCGACCGTTCCGTTCGAGGTCGCGCTTGGCGGTCCTGGACCTCACCGCCGAGGACCGCGCGGGACACGTTCGGCGCAGTCGCCGCGCGAAACCAGCTCAAGAGCGGACTCTCCGCAAATCTGCCGCGCTGTGAGAGTCTGGACGCATGGCCCAGCAGCAGTGAGTTGCAACCTCGACGCCCCGGAGACCGGGAGACCGTCATGGGACCTGGTCAGTCGCCGGAGGGGCGGGCGGCGTCACGACGGGATTGTCTTGGTACGCAGGATCGCCGGCGGCGACCTCAGGAAACCCTTCAAAGAAGGCGTCGAACGGCACAGCCAACCGCCGCGCCAAGCCAAATAGCATCGAAGCGCTTACGCGGTTTTTGCCGCTCTCGTACTTCTGCAGCTGTTGGAAAGAGATGCCGACGGCTTCAGCGAGGGTTCGTTGCGATAGCGCTCGCTCGAGTCGAAGCTGCCGAAGTTTGCGGCCGATCATGAGATCCACTGGATCTGGTCCACCGAGGCTCGATCCTGTCATCATCTCACCGCTGGTTCTAGGGCGTCGCCGGCTTTGCTGTTAGGCGCCGCAGGAGCGCCAGGGCGATGAGCGTCGCCAGCACGCCGCAGACGCCGCCGCTNNCTCGAGCAGGATCGCGGCGACGACGGCGCCAGCGGCGATCATGCGGGGCCGGCTTGGGTAGGCCAAAACGAACATTGACGCGGTTACGAAAAACGCCCCGAAGCGCTCCAGTTGAGCGCCCGCCAGATGCGGCCGCAGATTTTGGGGGCAAACGGTCGCAAACACGACGAAGGCGGCCAGCGACCAAGCTGCGGCCATGGGAACAAATCGAAGCGGAGTTGGCGTGGTCATAGTCTGGGGTGAATATGTGCTCTTCGAGCCCTGTCTAGCGTCGCCGCAGGCCGGGCGTCCACAATCTCGCTTTGGGTTACGAACGCGGCAGCCTAGGCGCCCACCCACCTCAAGGCCAGCCATGAAAGGCCGGCGGCGGCCATTGTCGTCGCTTTGGCTACACCCCAGTTCGTGACCGTTAGATTTTAAACCCGAGTTCAATAGCCATACAGAGGATAACGAAACAGCGGAGTTGAGGGACCGGCAGGCGATGGTGAAAAAGGGGCTCTTGTTGGGGCGACGTGGGATGGCTGCGACGGCGGCGGCCGTTGCGTGCTTCGATCTTGATTGTCCCTGTTTGCGTTCAGGCGAAGAGCCACAGGGCCGACCGCCAAACAGTGGAGCAACAGGCCTCGGTCTCTCCGGTACTGGCCATGGCCAGGTGCTACGGCCGCTTCATCGGCTGGCGCGATGAGCTGGCCACGCTGATGCAGGCTACGTCCACCTACACGCCATTGGCCGACGATCCGCCACGTTTTGATCGACTTGAGACAGCGTTTATCAACCACGCCCAATCGGAGCGTCACCTGGCGCTCCATTTGCGGCCGACGTTCGCGGAAAGGGACTTCCCTCGCGACCTTCGGCGAGGGTTTCGGGTGGGCCTAAAGGAGGCCGCCGCGACCTTCGGCGGCGCCGACTACCAGGCTGCGAAAATACGCCTGTTCAGCAGCGGCGGCATTCAGCGCGCAGCTCGTATGCAAGACCTTGAGGCGAACGCCGACGCCGCGTTCGCTCGACTGGGCCAGCCCTGCGATCGGCTCGCAGCGCCTAGCCTATAGAGCGAGCGCTCATGCCGGATTCGATCGACTTGCCGCGCGCTTGCCGGAGGCTGCGGGTCGAAGAGCCCGCTCGACCTCGGTCATGATTTCTCGGTAGTGGCTGGTTAAGTCCCCACGCCCAAGCTTTTGAAGGACATGGTCATGGGCCGCCTCGCCATGCATGCGACGCACCCATTCAATCTCGTCGCGTATCCGCGCCCGGAGTTCGGGTCTGCCGACCAGTCGATTTAGCAGTTTTGGAATCATGGTTTGCGCGCCCCAATTCGCCAAACACGACTAACCGCGCAAAACTACCAAAGCAAAATATGGTTAGCAAGTAATAGCTATCAGAATTCGGCGTTGAGCTTCTGAATTATTATTGGAAATGAGCGCGCCGCCCAATTCGGCGACAATAAGAGGAATTCGTCGCCGAATATATTGGCAAGCCCGCGCGGCTTCGGTCGTGCAGGGAGTGGCTGTGAACCGACGCCGCGGGCTTTGGAGGCGGTTGGGCATGCCGGCCCCCAGGCGAGACCAAGCCGTCGCGAGACCCGATCCCGCGGCACCATACCAGGGTTGTTTTACGCCCGCGTGACCGAGCCTGCGGCCGTGTTGGGTCGGCAGGGCAGTGCAGGCTGGCCGCCACTTTCCCGGCGCGATGCGGCCCCGCCCAACGCAGTCGCGCACCTGCGGCCTTAGCGGAAACTATAATGCGTCAGGGTACGAGCCGGCCGGACTGCCGCAGGCAGCCAACGAAAATGGCCGCCAAAGCAGCGATGACGCCAGCCAGATCGCAAAGGAGGTCTTCGGCGTAGAAGACCTTGTTTACGAGGGCGAGGATCCTGAACGCTGCGAAAAGGACTGCGATTACGCCCAGGACGACCCCAATGCGGGTCAAGCTGACGGACGGCAGCGCAACCGCGGCTATAAACGCCACAACCCAGAAGGCGGCGAAATGCTCGGCGTGATAATTGTGAAAAAACTGAGGGATAATGCCGGGTGGCGCCAATGATGCGAAGGCGAGCGCAATCAGCGCCCATGCCAGCACGACTAAAATGGCTGACGTGCGCACCGTCACCGGAGGCGAGTTGAAATTTTTCGCCATCGATTCCTCCAACCGAACCCATTTGAACCCTCTTCAGTGGAGCTCGCAAGTTGGATTGGCGTCCCCACGACAACAGGGCCCTAGCCACCGCAAACGGGTTGGCCGTGATCTAGCACGCGCCATCGGATTGGGGTGTTTTATCGGCGCCGCCTGGCGGCGTAGAGGCGTGACGCCTCACGACGATGAGCAGCATCGCTGAAGATGGGGATGGGGCTGCCGCGGCGCCGCCGCGATAGTGACGGCGGTTCACGACGCCCTTTGGGGCTGAGGCGCCGACGTCAAGATAGAGGCGGAGCTCGTTTGGGCTCCGCCTCCAAACCTCTTAAGTGAGCGACACCCAGGTCAATTGGCGACCCGGAGCTTGGCGTTCGACCCAATGATAGGGGACCTTGCGCCAGGGCTTGATCCAGTCTGAAAGGCTGTCGAGTACGATCTCGCCCTGGTCGGTAAATGCCCCGAACGGGGTATTTGCAGCCCGAGCCTCTAGAATCGCGACGGATTGCCCCGATCGGGACATTTTCTTGACGGTGGACGAGATTTGGTGCAGAAATTTCCCTAACGGGACAATTTATTATGATCACCACACTCCAGATCGGTCAGGCCGTCCGCCGAGCCCGGAAAGCCGCAGGCCTGCGTCAGGACGAATTCGCCGCCGCGGCAGGCGTGGGTCTGCGCTTCGTCGTGGAACTGGAACGTGGCAAGTCAACCATCCAACTCGGCCGCACACTTGCCGTGCTTGCGGCGGCAGGGCTCGACCTTCAGCTGCTGGAGCGGCCGCAAACACCAAGCGCAACGTCATGATCAAGTCGCTATCCGTCTGGTGGGCCGGCGCCGTGGTCGGCGCCCTGCGCATCGATGAAAATGGCGACCTCACCTTCGACTATAACACGCGCTGGCTGGCCGAACCGGCGAAGCTCGCAATCTCTGTGTCGCTCCCAAAGCGGGCGGAACCGTTCGGTCGGCGCGAAGCCCGTCCCTTTTTCGCCGGGCTGCTGCCGGAGGAAGGTCAACGTGAGGCAGTGGCGCGCGCGCTTGGGGTCTCCAAGGGCAACGACTTTCGACTGCTCGAGCAGCTGGGCGGGGACGTTGCCGGCGCCCTGACGCTGTGGCCGGAGGGAGAAGCGCCGCCCGCGGTGAGTGGCCTGGACACAGCCATGCCGCTTGAGGATGCTCGTCTGATCGAAATCCTGGATACGTTGCCGACCCGGCCGTTCCTGGCCGGCTTGGAGGAGGGGCTGCGACTTTCGCTGGCTGGCGCACAACAGAAGCTACCGGTGGTGTTGGTCAACGGCCGCATAGCTCTGCCCGCACCGGGCCAACCCAGCACCCACATCCTCAAGCCCCCGATCTCGCGGCTATCAGCAACGACTGAAAACGAGGCGCTGGCCATGCGGCTCGCCTTTAGGGTCGGGCTCCAGGCCGCGCCGGTCGAGCCGCGCCGCACGGAAGATCGTCCCTATCTCCTCGTCGAGCGCTACGATCGCACCGTCGCTGCCGACGGATCCGTGCGCCGGCTGCATCAGGAGGACTTCTGCCAGGCGCTGGGGATTGCGCCAGAAAGGAAGTATGCGTCCGAGGGCGGACCTACTTTTCCCCTGTGTTTCGACCTTGCCCGGCGCGCCTGCGCGGTTCCAGCACCGGCGGTGCTACGCCTTCTGGACGCGGCGATTTTCAACGTGATAGTCGGCAATGCTGACGCTCACGCGAAGAACTTTAGCCTGCTCTACGGGTCTGACGGGATCGAGCTTGCGCCGCTCTATGACCTGATGTGCACAGCGGCCTACCCGGATGTGCACGCCAAGCTGGCGATGAAGGTCGGCAAGCGGGGCATGCTGGAGGAGTTCACGCCCCGCACGTGGGAGGACTTCGGTAGAGAGATCGGGGTGGGCGCGCTGTTCGTCCGGCGAAGAGCGACGGCGCTTGCCGAACGGGTGCTGGGCGCGTTACCGGGCGCCGCCGACGAGATCGCCACCGCCGGCTTCGAGGGACCCGAACTGCGGCGCATCCAAGATGTGATCCGGCGGCGAGCGCGGACCGTGCTCGACCTATGACCGACCCATGCAGCTGCCACCGGCCATCCCAACTCACTCTAGCTAGGTCAGTGACACCCAGGTCAGCTGGTGGCCGGGGGCTTGGCGCTCCACCCAACGGTAGGGGGCTTTGCGCCACGGCTTGATCCAGTCCGACAGGCTGTCGAGCACGATCTCACCCTGGTCGGTATTGACCAGAAGGACGGCGTGCGTTTCACCCCAGCGGGTTTGGACGATGGCGATCGAGAGGGCCTCGGCGGGCACGCCGTCGGCGATCAGGGCTCCACGTTTTTCGAGCACATAATCCTTGCAGTCGCCCGCCGCGGGCTAAATGAGAGTGACGTGATAACGGGTGGAGTGGCATGCGATGGGGACCAACATGGCTTTGACGGGCCGGATGGGTTGGGCCGCCACGGTCGCGGCCATTGCCGCTTCGATAATGGTAGTCCCCGGCCCTGTCCTGGCGAGGAGCCATTGGAATGACCGCCGAACCGTGGAGCAACAGGCGTCGGTCTCTCCGGTACTGGCCATGGCCAGGTGCTACGGCCGCTTCATCGGCTGGCGCGACGAGCTGGCCTCGATCATGCGGGCGACGTCGACCTACACCCCGCTGCCCGATGATCCGCCGCGATTTGATCGACTGGAAGCTGTGTTTATCGCCCATGCTCAATCAGAGCGTCATTTGGCGCTCCATTTGCGACCCACGTTCGCGGAAAAGGACTTTCCGCGTGACCTTCGGCGAGGGTTTCGCGTCGGCCTAAAGGAGGCCAATGCAACCTTCAGCGGCTCCGACTATCGGGCTGCAAAGATACGCCTGTTCAGCGGTGGCGGCATCCAACAGGCCTCCCGGATGCAAGACCTTGAAGCTCATGCTGACGCGGTGTTTGCCAAATTGGGCGAGCCCTGTGATCGCATCGCGGCGCTCAATCCTTAGCCATCCCTTGCCCGGATGGCGGTTTGAGCGAGCCAGCCCCAATTTGCTTGTGGCGCAACTCGCAAGGGCAATGTACAAAAAAGCGTCCGGAACTACGCCCGCCCCAGGGAGGACGCAATGCCTATGGCGAAAAGATGGCGGCGGTTGCGCCGATGGGCGCGTGACAATAATTCGACAGTATTACCGCTATTAATTGGCGCTACAGTTGTGGTTGTGACCGTGGCTGTTTATTCGGGAATTAGCGGCCTGGGAAGGTAGTCGCCCCGTCCGATCGCACGTAGCGCTGAATACTATCATGCCCCAAATCATGGCGACCCCGCGACCGGGGGATTCTGTTGCCGGACGCCGCCGATTGGTGATATAGACGAGGGCGGCGCTTGCCACGGATTTGTGGTGAAGGCTCAGATCTGTGGTGCGGGCTTGGCGAAATCTAGTCAAAATAGGCCGTCAGATAAGCCCAGGCGGCGTCCGCCAACCGATGAGTCCTCGCTTAAGGATCTTCGGGAACACGAAAAATATCCCGGATTTGTTCGGATCGCACTTGTTGTTGGCGTGCCGCTGGGTCTTTGGATCCTGCTGGGCGCTGCGGCGATTTGGCTCCTGAGCAGTGTATGGGGCCGGATTCTGGGCATCATTGCGCTTGGCGCGGTCGCCGTAGTGACCATTATTCTTAGCGGTCTTCAGGGCTCCCATGGCCGGTCGGCACGAGGTCGTGACGACCATTAGCGGGTTCGGCCTTCGTAAGGCCGGTCCTTGCGATTAGCAGGCCGCCGGTTGCGAGCCACAAACGGAGCTGCGCTGCGATCATCAAGCCGATGACAGCGCCGATGCCGATGTTGTCGGCGACCCAGTCCCAAAAATCACAGTCGCGATGAACGAACGGGAGGCCCTGGATCAACTCGATCGAGGCCCCCGCTAGGCTGGCCCAAAGGGCGATCCAGGCCAGGCGTTGCCGGGGAAACGAGACGATTGCCGCAGTGGTGGTAGCGAAGAACGCACAGAAGTGGTCGGCCTTATCCCAAGAAAATACATGCAGCCCCGCCTTGGGCGGTGAAAACGCGAAGACGGCGGTGATGGCGATACAGGCGGCCAGGCCGCCCCGGGCGACCCAGATCATTCTCGTCGGCTGAAAACGCACGCGCGGGCTTTCGGAATGGAGGGAGGCTTCACCTCTCCCGTAGAGAGCCTGCGGCAAGGCGGCAATGACAATCATTGTGGCGGCTGCAGCAACACCCGGGCCCGCCACCTCTCGGCTGCCCGGCCAATATGTCCCTAGTGGATGATTGCGTGCAGGCCCACGGCGACGAGGGCCCAAAAGCCGGCTGTTGCGACGACGATATACAAGAGCGTCGCTGGCGGGACCGGGCGGCTTGGCGCCGTAGTGTGGAGCGAGATCGAAAGGCGGTCCTGGAGGCCGTGGACCGGAGATGGGACGGGGACGGCGCCGTCGAGGATCAGGCTGGCCGGCTTTCCTCTGCGGTGAGGCGCCGGTGCGTGAACCGGCGGCTGGGACGGCGCCTTCAACGCTTTGGTTGACCTGTTTCCCAACCCTGCCCCCTGGCGACCTTGCGGGATCAAGTGCTAAATCGGAACCCTTTAGAAAACGCCAACACAACGCGGTCGTTTGCGATTCAACCATGCCCGGGTTGCACAAACTTGGCGGAGGCTAGGCTGATTCGGGCAATCGCCCGAGGACCATTTCGTTGACGCTTGCAACCGTGCGAGTCAGCTAAATCCGCGGACGCTGACCCAGTTCAGCGGCTGGCCAGCCACCTGACGCTCCAGCCACCGGTAGTCGACTTCACGCCAGGAGGTGACCCAGGGGGAAAGGTTGTCGAGCACATATTCGCCTTGATCGGTGGCCACGAGCAAAACCGCATGGCCCTCGCCGCGCCGCGTTTGAACGATAGCGATGGTCAAGACCTCCGCTGGCACGCCTGCAGCGATAAGCGCGCGGCGCTTTTCCAGGACAAAGTCCTTGCAGTCGCCAACGCCGGTGCCGTCCAGGAGCGGCAAGTGCCAATAGTCGTTATCGCCAAACGTCTCTACGTCGGGCTTGGCCTCGAAGGCGTAGTTGATGCGCTGGTTGACCGCGTTCAGCTTGGCGACAAGCGCCCGGTTCAGCGGCAGCAGTTGCGGGGTCGCTGAGTGTTCGACCGACGCGGTCGACGCGGTCAACATTGCGGCATCGCTGGTCGGCGCGGTGACGGGCGCCATTTCGTCCCACCGACTGGACGGCTCGGTCCAATATCGCCAAGCGTCACCTGCCAGAAATTTGCGATCGTTGGGATCGCTGGGATCCATGGCGTCCACACTGCCTATGGTGAGGCCAGCCGCGCCCCCAAGGGCGGCGGGCCCACGCTCGATATCGGACCATGACGATTGCGGATAGGGCATGGCCGCGCGGCGAGACGCTATTGGTGCGGCCCTACGTGCGCTCAGCGAAGAGCCGACATCTGGGAGCGCCGCGGCGACAGTCGTCGCCGTCGATTGTGGGCTGGCGGCCGCCGGCGACGCTGAGCGGCAGTCGTCGGGGCGCTGGATGCAATATTTCAGATAACCGACCGGCGCCATTGCCGCCTCGCCTAGCGGCATGAAAGCCGAGCCGGGCCGCTCACTCACCGTCGTGCAACCTGCAAGCATTAGCAATGTAATAACGTAAATGACCGGTGAATACTTCCCGCGCCATTCGCCAAGACCGCCGATATTCATGACACTTCCTCGCGTAACCCAGCGAGAAAATAGCAATATGGTCTAACAGAACTGGAAATGTACGTGGTAAAGGCGCGATAATGTTAACTAACAACCCCGAAATGATCATGTATAACAAAATGTGGATTGACATTTGTCGTGGTTAACTGCGCATTTATTGAAACACACCCCACAACTGGACGCGCCACCCGTAACGCGGGGCGCGGGGCCAACTGCCTGTTCAATCCGCTTGGCAGGCGCTACAGGCGAGATTGAAAGCCGGAGGTGATTGTGTTTCGCCGTCTTCTGTCACGCAAAGCTCGGCCGGAAGTCGCGCGCCAAGCATCGACGGGCGGCGCGTTGATCTACGCCGTTGGCGATATCCACGGCCGCAGCGACCTTCTGGATATCTTGCTTGATCACATTCGCCAGGACATCGCCCGCGAAGCGGACGGGCGGCGCCCAGCGTTGATCTTCGTGGGGGATTACGTGGACCGAGGGCTGGACTCCCGCGGGGTCGTTGAGCGGCTGATCGCGTTGAAGGCCGAACCGGACCTGGACGTGCGCCTGCTAAAGGGAAACCACGAACAGCAATTGCTGGCCTTTCTGGAGAAGCCCGAGGCGGGACCGCCGTGGGGCCAATTTGGCGGCATTTCGACCCTGGCCTCTTACGGGGTCCCACCTCCGAGCGATCGGTCGCCCGACGCTTGGGAGACAGCGAGGCTTATCTTCAAAGAGAAGGTCGCCGAGCACCTGGAATTTTATCAAGGCCTCGAATTGGCGGTCGAGTGTGGCGACTATGTCTTTGTCCACGCAGGCATTCGCCCCGGGATACCTCTGTCAGCGCAGGTGGAGCAGGACCTTCTTTGGATCCGCGAGCCCTTTCTGAATGCCTCGGAACCGTTCGAAAGGGTCATCGTTCATGGACATACGCCAGAGGTTGCGCCCTTTCTCGGCCGTAATCGAATTGGTATAGATACAGGCGCTTATGCGACCGCGACGTTGACTGCGGTGCGACTGTCTGGTGAGGGTCGCGCTGTGATACAGGCGACCTTGCCTGGACGCTGAAGTTGCGTAAATTTTATGGACGTCGCTCGAAGACGATCAGTGAGGTAGCCCGTGCGCAAGGTCTCTGTTTTTGTTGCAGCGCTGGGTGCGATGCTGTCGCTGGCCGCCATGTGTGCGGCGCCGGCCGCATGGTCTCAATCGGCGCCGTTCGGCGCGACCTCATCGGCCGGCCCTCCCCCACTCCCAGCCGCCCCACCGCCTGCGAGCGCGCCCATGGCTTCCATTGCGCCACCGCCATCCGCCTCTTCGCCGGATGCTGCAAGGGACAACCAGTTCGACGAGTACAAGCTGGGGGCAGGCGACAAGGTGCGGGTCAACGTCTACGGCGAGGACACGCTGTCTGGCGAGTTTCTGGTTTCGGGCGAAGGCAAGGTGTCGATGCCGCTGGTTGGCGACGTTCAGGCTGCGGGCCTGACCGTCAACGCCTTCCAGGAAGAGCTGCGTCAGGCCCTCGCCCACGACTATCTGAAGAACCCTAAGGTCAGCGTTGAAGTGGTGAACTACCGGCCCTTCTACATCCTGGGAGAGGTGACGAAGCCGGGGGAATATCCCTACACCAATGGCTTGACCGTATTTAATGCGGTGGCGACCGCGGGTGGATTTACCTACCGCGCCAACCAGGGGCGGGTGTTTATCCGCGGCAAGAGCGACACCCGCGAACATAGCGTGCCCCTGACCGGCACTACGCTGGTCGCGCCAGGCGATACCATCCGGATTGGGGAACGCCTGTTTTGATCGCCGGATCTATCCGGCGCCCCTGGTAACTACGCCCCTTGGGCATACTTGCCTTACGGGCGTTTGAACAAACTTCGACATTGGGCCAAATGGCTGGGAACCAACGCGCGCCAGCGCGAGTTGGGGTTGGGTTGAGGTTCGGAGTTCCGGTCAGCGATAGAGTCTTGCAAACGCCCGGATCGTTCGGATTTGTGCGCGAACGCATCAATTACTGCGCACTAACGGCCACAGCTCGCTTTCTATGTGACACTTGGCTGAAGATTACCCGCTGAATCTGTGATTCAGATAGGGATGATATCGACTCCTTGCTAACGCTGGTATATGGATTTGAGCGTTGGCTTGAGCTGCAAGTCGTGCGGCTTGGTTGCTGCTTGGCGTGCGCGAAGCTGGATTCACTTTATGTCGAGGATGAAGGTCATGGCGGCTCGAGGATGGCTCAAT
>PLSW01000176.1 GCA_003165275.1 Caulobacteraceae bacterium | reverse complement strand
TCTCCCCTTGGGGGAGAAGGCCTCTATTCCTCCCCAGCTTTCTTCCTTGCCGGCCCTACCGCCACGCTCCCATCAACCCCACCTCCGCCTGCCCAACCAGGAGCGCGCATGGCGCCGATCATTTCCGTCTCCGGCCTGACCAAGACCTACGCCTCGGGCTTCCAGGCGCTCAAAGGCGTCGACTTGGAAATCCAGGCCGGAGAGATCTTCGCCCTCCTGGGACCCAACGGCGCCGGCAAGACCACCCTGATCGGCATCATCTGCGGCCTCGTCCGCGCGTCGTCCGGCACGGTGATCGCCGACGGGCACGACATCCAAAAGGACTACAAGGCGGCGCGCTCGGCCATTGGCCTGGTGCCGCAGGAGCTGCACACCGACGCCTTCGAGACGGTCTGGGCGACGGTGAGCTTCAGCCGCGGCCTCTTCGGCAAGCCGCCGAACAAGGCGCACATCGAGAAGGTGCTCCGCGACCTTTCCCTCTGGGACAAGAAGGACACCAAGATCCTCGCCCTTTCCGGCGGCATGAAGCGGCGGGTGATGATCGCCAAGGCCCTGAGCCACGAGCCGCGCATCCTCTTCCTCGACGAGCCGTCCGCCGGGGTGGACGTCGAGTTGCGGCGGGACATGTGGGCGATGGTCCGGGCCCTGCGGGACTCCGGCGTGACCATCATCCTGACCACCCACTACATCGAGGAGGCCGAGGAGATGGCCGACCGGATCGGGGTGATCAACAAGGGCGAGATCGTGCTGGTGGAGGACAAGGCGGTGCTGATGGAGAAGCTGGGCAAGAAGCAGCTCACCGTCCAGCTGCAGGGCCCCCTGGCCGAAGTGCCCGCCGCCCTGGCCGCCTATCAGCTGGAGCTGTCCCCCGACCGCACCGCCCTGACCTACACCTTCGACGCCCAGCACGAGGGCACCGGCATCGCCCCGCTGATGCGGCAGCTGGCGGAGTCCGGGGTCGACTTCAAGGACCTGCAGACCACGCAGAGCTCCCTGGAAGACATTTTCGTCAGCCTGGTGAGGACCGGCGCATGAACCTCTACGCCGTCCAGGCCATCTACCAGTTCGAGCTGGCCCGCTGGTTCCGCACCCTGATGCAGTCGATCCTGGCGCCGGTGATCTCCACCTCGCTCTATTTCGTGGTCTTCGGCTCGGCCATCGGCTCGCGCATGTCGGCCATCGGCGGGGTCTCCTACGCCGCCTTCATCGTGCCGGGCCTGATGATGATGGCCATCCTGACAGAGAGCCTCTCCAACGCCTCCTTCGGCATCTACATGCCCAAATGGGGCGGCACGATCTACGAGCTGCTCAGCGCCCCGGTCTCCTGGATCGAGGCCCTGCTGGGCTATGTGGGGGCGGCGGCGACCAAGTCGGTTCTGCTGGGCCTGCTGATCCTGGTCACCGCGCGGCTGTTCGTGCCGTTCCACATCGTCCATCCGGTTTGGATGGCGGCCTTCCTGGTGCTGACGGCGCTGACCTTCAGCCTGTTCGGCTTCATCATCGGGGTCTGGGCGGACGATTTCCAGAAGCTGCAGATCGTGCCGGTGCTGGTGATCACCCCCCTGACCTTCCTGGGCGGCAGCTTCTATTCGATCTCCATGCTGCCGCCCTTCTGGCAGAAGGTGACCCTGTTCAACCCCGTGGTCTACCTGGTCAGCGGCTTCCGCTGGAGCTTCTACGGCCTGTCGGACGTGGGGGTGGGGGTGAGCCTGGGCATGACCCTGGGCTTCCTGGCGGCCTGCCTGGCGGCGGTGTGGTGGATCTTCAAGACCGGGTATCGGCTGCAGGCGTAAGGGGTAGGGTTGTCCTCCACCGCGTAGCGGGGGAGGTGGCAGTTCGCGAAGCGAACTGACGGAGGGGGCGTCGGTCCGTCGCGCAATCGTTGTGCGCTTCCTACGCGCATCGGCGCCGGCCAATGTGGCGAACTGGTCGAACCCAGTTTAAGCCCAACCCATGCGGTCCAAACAGAAGACCCACACCTACGCCAAGACCCTGCGCGCCGAAATGACGCCGCCGGAAATGGCGCTCTGGATGCGTTTGAAACAACGGGGCCCCGGCCTGCCGGTGTTCCGCCGCCAGCACCCGTTCGGCCGATATGTCCTCGATTTCTACTGCGCCAAGGCCAAGCTCGCCATTGAGGTCGACGGCCAGAGCCATGGCATGGGCGAGCGGCCGGCCCGGGACGAACGCCGCGACGCTTTTCTCGCCCGCGAAGGGGTTCGGGTGATGCGGTATCAGGCTTCGGAGGTGATGGCGGATCCGAATGGGGTCGCGAACGGCATTTTCGAGGCGGTGCGATACGCGCCCGACTAGGCGTCCGTGCGGCGGACCGACGCCCCCTCCGACCCTTCGCTTCGCTCCGGGCCACCTCCCCCGCTACGCGGTGGAGGACAAGGATTCCGCCGCCTGGTAGGCTTCCGCCGCCGCCAGCCAGTCGCGCTCCGCCGCGTCCAGCCGTTCCTGCAGTCGCACCCGGCGCTTGGTCAGTTCCGCCGCCTTGGACGGGTCTTTCGCGTAGAGGCCGGGCTTGGCGAGTTCGGCGTCCAGTTCGGCGACGTTGCGGGTCTCCCGGGCCAGCACCGCCTCGGCGGCCTCCAGCTTGCGCTTCAGGGGGCCCAGGGGCGTGGCGACCTTGGGGGCGGGCTTGGGCGCGGCCTCGGCCGGGGCGTCGCGGACCTGGGTCGGGGCTCTCGCGGCCACCCGGGCCCGGTCCAGCACGAACTTGGCGTAGTCATTCATGTCGCCGTTGAAGGGCTTGATCGCCCCGTCCGCCGCCAGCCACAGGCGGTCGGCGACCAACTCCATCAGCGAACGGTCGTGGGTGATCAGGATCACCGCCCCCTCGTAGTCGTTGAGGGCGTCGAGCAGGGCCCGGCGGCTGTCGATGTCCAGGTGGTTGGTGGGTTCGTCGAGGATCAGCAGGTGCGGGGCGTCCATGGCCACGATGCTGAGCAGCAGCCTGGCCCGCTCGCCGCCGGAGAGGTTGGCCACCGTGGTCTCGGCCTTTTCGTAGCCGAAGCCGAACTGGGAGAGCTTGGAGCGACGCTGAGCCTCGCTGGCCTCGCGCATCTGCCGGCGGATGATCTCCAGGGGGGTGTCGCTGGGGTCAAGGGCCTCGATCTGGTGCTGGTGGAACCAGCCGACCTTGATCCGCCGGTCCCGGTGCAGGTGGCCGTGGGAGATGGGCAGGGCGCCGGCGATCATCTTGGCGAAGGTAGACTTGCCCGCGCCGTTGACCCCCAGCAGGCCGATGCGGTCGTCGATATCCAGCCGCAGGTTCATGTGCTTGAGGATGGGCGCGTCGTTGTAGCCGACGCTCACGTCGTCCAGCCGCACCAGGGGCGGCGCCAGGGGGCGGACCGGGGAGGGCAGGGTGAAGGGGGCGATCCGCTCCTCAATGGTCTCGGTCACCGGCGGCAGCTTGGCCAGCATCTTCAGGCGCGACTGGGCCTGGGTCGCCTTGGACGCCTTGGCGCGGAAGCGGTCGACGAANNGGTCGACGAAGGCCTGCATGTGGGCCCGCTTGGCTTCGATCTTGCCGCGCATGGCGTCGGCCAGGCGCGACTTCTCCGCCCGCTGCTCCTCGAAGCTGTCGTAGCCGCCGGTATAGAGGTCGAGCTTGCCCTCGCGGATGTGCAGGATGAAACCGACCGAATTGTTGAGCAGCTCCCGGTCGTGGCTGATGATCAGGGC
>PLSW01000294.1 GCA_003165275.1 Caulobacteraceae bacterium | reverse complement strand
GCCGTCGATCCGGCCGACCCCGCCGCCCTCGCGGCCGGCCTGCGCGGCGCGGACGCCGTGCTGATCACCGCCCCGCCTGACGACGCCAGCTGCCCCGCCCTGGCCGCCCTGGGCCCGCTGCTCGCGCGCGCGCCCTCGCCCCCCGGCTGGATCGGCTATCTCTCCACCACCGGGGTCTACGGCGACCGGGCCGGCGGCTGGGTGATGGAGGACAGCCCCCTCGCCCCCCTCTCCGAGCCGGCGCGGCGGCGGGTGGCGGCGGAGGCGGGCTGGCGGGACCTGGGCGCGGCGATCGGGGCGCCGGTCCACCTGTTCCGCCTGCCCGGCATCTACGGACCGGGCCGCTCGGCCTTCGACCGCCTGCGGGACGGGACCGCCCGTCGGGTGGTGCGGCCAGGGCAGGTGTTCTCGCGCATCCACCGGGACGACATCGTCTCGGCCCTGGCGGCGTCGGCGCCGCGCGGCGGCCCGGGGACGGTCTTCAACCTCTGCGACGACGAGCCCTGCCCGCCGCAGGACGTGATCGCCTACGCCGCGGCCCTGCTGGGCGTGGAGCCGCCGCCGGAGACCGCCTACGACGACGGCGCCCTCTCCCCCGCCAGCCGCCGCTTCTACGGCGAGAGCAAACGCGTCTCCAACGCCCGCGCCAAGGCGGCGCTGGGCTGGCGACCGCGGTATCCGAGCTACCGGGAGGGGTTGGCGGCGGTGTTGGCCGGGGAATAGGTGGGACGTCGGGAGTCAGGCGTCAGCGTCGAAGCCGCCCGGTCCAGAGCAGGGCCGAGATCGCCAGGCACCACACGCAAAGGACCGCGTCGATCGCCGCGAGCGCCGCAAAAGAGGAGCGGCCGGGCGCCTCGATCGCCACAAACAGCTGGGAAAAGCCCAGGATGGTCGCCGCGCCCAGCAGCAGATGCGCGGCGACCAGCAGGGCGAGTGCGCCACCGCCGACCACCGCGCCGATGGCGCCTATGGCTCTTGCGGTTTCCCTCCGGTGCATGAGAGCGACAGACCAGAAGACCAGCGCGCCGAGGGTGGCGAACGCATACAGCAGGCCTGCGCGGGCGACCACGATCGGGTCGACAGACAACATTCCCACGGTGTCGGCGCAAAAGGCGGCGGCGAACAGAATCAGGCCGGCGCGATTCAATGGCCGGCCCGCTCCCATCTCATCGCAGAAGCAAAGCACGCCGAAACTCACGCCGAGCCAGACGGCGTAGTTCAGCGGCCCGAGGCTCGGGCCCTGCATATGGAGGATAAGGTTCAGCGGTGCGCAAACCGCCAGCGCCAGCGCCCCCGCGCGGGCGTTCAGGGAGGTCGTCCAAGAGTCCTGGCGGTCGGCCAAAGTGTGCGTCTCCGTAATGTCCTTCGTCGGTGTTAGAATGGGCGAAGAACGCGCGATATCGACAATTCGCGCTGATTGTCCGAACTGGGCCCGCAGACGGAAATCGCGAAAGCAGATTGAGGCGTTCATGAAAGCCCAAAGGCGGACGGCGCGCAGCGCCCTTCTTGACGCCTTCGCCGAACTTGCCCTGAGCCGGCGCTATCACGAGGTTGGAGTCGGGCTTATCGTTGAGAAGGCTGGCGTTGCACGGTCTACATTCTATTATTACTTCAATGCGAAGGATGAACTCCTCCTCCACAATCTGAAACCCATGATGTCGGCCCTCGCGCGCTTGCCTGTGTCGACCGAGCCAGGGCCGGAAATAGACTATTGGGTCGCCCACATCTGGGATCATCGGCTGCGGACAAGACGGATGTTCGACGGGCCCATCGGCCGGAAAATCGCGAACGCGTTGGCCGGGGAGCTTCAGAAGGAACTGCGGACTTTGGCGGTCGACGCCGTGGCGGACCGCGTGACCCCACTGCTCGCGGAACAGATCGCAGGCTCAATGTTAAGCCTGCTGCGGGCCTGGGTTGCGGGGCGCGCCACCGCGTCCGCCGCGGAAATTTCGCGAATGCTATGGTGGGGCGCGAGGGCGCACGCCGACCCGGCCGCGCACGCGACTGCCACATGCACCGTAGTCCAAGACCAAGCCCGCGTTTCCGATCCCTACACTTGACGCGTCTACGCTTGGCAAATTCCGAGAACGTGGAGGGCGCCTTTTGGTAGTTGACGTCAGGCGGCCTCGATGGCTTCGATGAATTCCTTCGCCTGCACGATCTTGTCTTCCAATTGATGGAACTTTTCCGCGGCGAATTCGAGCGGGCCGGCGGCGAGGTCTTTCAACTGCTGTTCCAGTTCATCGATCTGCCCTTGCCGGGCGTCGATTTGGCCGTCGATATCGATCGTGATCATCACAGGTCCTCACCTTATCCGGCGCCGTGCGATCTCATCGCGGGCGCCTTGCAGGTCTGAAGCTCACTTGGACGCGGGATGAGCGCTACCACCCGGCGGGGGATGGGGCCTTGACGCGCATCAAGGGGCGGTCGTTTGGCGATGAATTCCCTGGATCGCGAAAGCCCCTACCCCACCTCCTCCACCGCCCCGATCAGCCGCGCCAGGTCCTGGGGCCGGGACAGGCGGTGGTCGCCGTCGCGGATCAGGGTGAAGACGACGTCCCGGGCCTCCAGGGTCTCGGCCAGTTCCAGGGCGTGGCGCCAGGGCACGTCCGGGTCGGCGCCGCCCTGCAGGATGCGCACGGGGCAGGTGATCCCGATGGGGGCGCCAAGGAGGCTCCAGCGCGCGCCGTCCTCCATCAGGGCGCGGGTGAAGGGATAGGGCGGATCGCCGTAGTCGGAGGGCCGATACCAGACGCCGTCCTCTTCGATGGCCCGCCGCGCCGCGGGCTCCAGGTTCGGCCAGACCAGCTTTTCGGTGAAGTCGGCGGCGGGGGCGATGAGCACCATTCCGGCGATCCGCGTTGGCCGCGCCAGGGCCGCCAGGCAGGCCAGCCAGCCGCCCATGGACGAGCCTGCCAGAATCAGCGGCCCTTCGGTCAAGGCGTCGATGACCGCCAGGACGTCGCCGCGCCAGCGGGTGATGGTTCCATTCAGAAAGTCGCCGGAGGATTGTCCGTGGGCGAAATAGTCGAACCGGAGGAAGCCCCGTCCCCGCGAAACCGCCCAATCGGCCAAGGCCTGCGCCTTGGTCCCGGTCATGTCGGAGCGGAATCCGCCCAGCCAGACCACGGTCGGCCCGGTTCCTGCAACGCGGCGCCAGGCGATCGTCTCGCCGTCCCGTTCCAGCGCGCCTTCGGATTCCGTACCGGTCCCCATGTCCCCTGCCCTCCCTCGCGCAAATGACGGCCGTGACGCGCCCGCCGGCAGACCTTATGCAGACGCCGTGAGCCAACTTCCAGCCGACTTCACCCTGCTGCAGGTCACCCCGGAACTGGAAACCGGCGGCGCCGAGCAGACCACCCTCGACATCGCCGCCGCCGTCGTGCGCGCCGGCGGCCGGGCGCTGGTGGCGTCCAGGGGCGGGCGCATGGCGCCGCGGCTGCAGGCTGTCGGGGGCGAGCTCCTGGTCATGCCGGCGCAGTCGAAGAACCCCCTGGTGATCATCGGCAACGCCGTGCGTCTCTCGCGGATCATCCGCGAGCAGAACGTCAGCCTGATCCACGCCCGATCCCGCGCCCCGGCGATCAGCGCCCTGATCGCGGCCCGCGCCACGGGGATCCCGTTCCTGGCCACCTATCACGGGGTCTATCGCGCCAAGTCGGCGATCAAGCGGATGTACAATTCGGTGATGACCCAGGGCGCGGTCACCATCGCCAATTCCGACTACACCCGCGAGCGAGTGATCGCCGAGCACGGGATCGCGCCGGACAAGGTGATCGCCATCGCCCGGGGGGTGGACCTGGAGCGGTTCGACCCTGCCGTCGTCGCCCCGGACCGCATCGCCGCCCTCGCCGCGGGCTGGAAGATCGACCCGGCGGACCGCCGGGTGAAGATCCTCCTCGCCGGCCGGTTGACCCGCTGGAAGGGCCAGCGGCTGCTGGTCGAGGCCGCCGCGCGGCTGAAGGCCGCGGGCCGCGACGATTTCCTGATCCTGCTGGCCGGTGACGACCAGGGACGCGGCTCCTATCGCGCCGCGCTCGACACCGCCATCCGCCACGCCGGGCTCGAAGACTCCGTACGGATCGTGGGTCATTGCAATGACATGCCCGCGGCCTATCTTCTCGCGGACGTTGCATGCGCGCCGTCGCTGGACCCCGAGCCCTTCGGCCGGACCGCCGTCGAGCCGCAGGCGATGGGCCGGCCGGCGCTGGCCGCCGACCATGGGGGGGCGCGGGAGACGGTGATCGCGGGGAAGACCGGCTGGTTGGTGGCGCCGGGCGACGTGGACGCCTGGGCGCGCGCCCTGGCCGAGGCGATCGACGCCGGTCCGGCGCGGCGGGCGGCGATGGGCGCGGCCGGCCAGACCCGGGCGCGCCGCCTCTATTCGGCCAAGGCCATGTGCGAAGCCACCCTTGGCGTCTATGCGACGCTGCTGGAAGGACACGAATGAAGGCTTCCCAACGCGAGCTGAAGAAGATCCTGGTGATCAAGCTGGGCGCGCTGGGCGACTTCGTTCTGGCGCTCGCGGCGATGAAGCGCATCCGCGAGGCGCACCCCAAGGCCAAGATCACCCTGCTGACCACCCCGCCCTTCGAGGCCCTGGCCAAGGCCAGCCCCTATTTCAACACCATCGAGACCGACGGCCGCCCGGCCGACTTCGGTCAGTGGATGGCCGTGGTCGGCCGCATCCGCAAGGCCAGGTACGACCGCATCTACGACCTGCAGACCTCTGGCCGGTCCGGCTGGATGTTCCGGATGCTGGGGCCGTTCCGCCGGCCGCAGTGGTCGGGGATCGCTGGCGGCGCCTCGCACCGGCACACCTCGCCGCGCCGCAAGACCATGCACACCTTGGAGCGCCAGGCCGACCAGTTGCGGGTGGCCGGCATCTGGCCCGACGCCCCCACCGAGGCCGGCTATGCGCCGCCGCCGGACCTGTCGTGGATCATGAAGAAGGCGCCCGAGGCGCGCCCCGTGGCTGGCGGGGTCAAGCCTCGCCCCTACGTCCTGCTGGTGCCCGGCGGCTCCTCGCACCGGATGGAGAAGCGCTGGCCGGTGGATCATTACGCCGAGCTGGCGGGCATCCTGCGCGCCGAGGGCTACGACCTGGTGATCATCGGCGGGCCGGAGGAAAGCGCCCTCGCCCGCGCCATCCAGCGCAAGGCCCAGGCCCGGGACCTGACCGGCCGCACCGACTTCGCCCAAATCGCCATGCTGGGCGCCCGGGCCGCCGCGGCGGTGGGCAACGACACCGGGCCGGTGCACCTGATCGCCGCCGCAGGGGCGCCGACCCTGGTGCTGTTCTCCAAGGCCTCGGACCCGGATCTGTGCAGCCCCCGCGGCCACGTCTCGGTGCTGCGGGCCGACAAGCTGAAGGACCTGCCCGTCGCCGAGGTGGCCCGGGCGGTTCACCATCTGTTGCCACAGGGCCGCTAGGGGCGAATTTCCGACGAGAATCGCCGCGCGCGGCCGCAAAGAACGCCGTTCGGCGGTCCACCGCGCCTTGAATGGACTCGGGCGCTCCTGCATATAGCAAGGGTGCATCCGGCCTGTGGCGGGCGCGCGTTCATCAACTGCTCCAGGAGAGCCAGCCTATTCGTCGTCCCATGCCCGCGCCCCCGTCCAAGGACGGTCCGCGCATCAATGAAGATATCCGTGTTCCCAAAGTGCTCCTGATCGACGAGCACGGCGAAAAACAGGGCGTGATGCCCACCGCCAACGCCCTCGAAGCGGCCCAGGAGGCCGGCCTCGATCTGGTGGAGGTTTCGCCGAATTCCGATCCCCCGGTTTGCAAAATCCTCGACTACGGCAAGTACAAGTTCGAGGAGCAGAAGAAGAAGGGCGTCGCGCGCAAGCGCCAGAAGCTGGTCGAAATCAAGGAGATCAAGCTGCGCCCGAACATCGACACCCACGACTACGAGGTCAAGGCGCGGTCCATGCACCGCTTCTTCGAAGAGGGCGACAAGGTGAAGGTCACCCTGCGCTTCCGCGGCGGCGAGATGCGCCACCCGGAACTGGGCATGAAGCTGCTGCAACAGGTGCGCACCGACTTCGAGGAAGTCGCCAAGGTCGAATACGAGCCGCGCATGGAAGGCCGGCAGATGATCATGATCCTGGCGCCGCGGTAGCGCCGGGCTTTCAGCACGACTTATCCGTCTTGCGCCCTTCGCGATGCTCGCGGAGGGCGCAATGCGTTTTGGGCTGCCCGCGCGGAGTCCCTTCTCCCCTCGTGGGAGAAGGTTTTCCCGGCGCGTTCCGTGCAAACCCGTTACCCACAAGGGATTATGGTTAACCGTGGAACATCCCGCCACTCCGCTGGGACCATAGGCGGAACAAAAAACAAGCTCTAGCGTCAGGGCGCTTCCGACCCACCACCCCTTCGGGTTAGTGATTCGTTCCAGCATTGGCCAGACCGGCTTCAGGACCTCGCCCATGAGCCCCTATTTCGGCGCCTGCCACTGCGGCCAGGTGCGGTTCCGCATCGATGCTGAACTCGTGGAACTCACCGTCTGCGACTGCAGCCTCTGCGCCAAGAAGAACGCGGTGATGACCCAGGTGCACGAGAGCGCCCTGACCATCCTCGCCGGCGAGGACGCCCTCACCGAGTACCGCTGGAACACCGGCGTCGCGCGGCACTTCTTCTGTTCGACCTGCGGCATCTACCCCTTCCACCGCAAGCGCTCTGCGCCCGACAGCTACGGGGTGAACGTGGCCTGCCTGGAGGGGTTCGACGCCTCGGCCGTGCCCCTGCGCAAGGCGGATGGGAAGTCGATGAGCGTGGTCGGGGACTGACGGCGGGCTACGGCCCCGGCGTTGCCCCCGCCCCCTCCCCCCGTTAGACCACCCCATGACCACTCGCCTGGCGAGCCCTGGGGCCGAGCGCCGCGCGCTGATTGTCCTGCTCGCCGTGACCTTCGTGAACATCGCCGGCTTCGGGATCGTCATCCCGTTGCTGCCCTTCTATGGCCAGTCGTTCCATGCGGCGGCCTGGCAGGTGGGGCTGCTGTTTTCGGTCTTCTCCTTCGGCCAGTTCTTCGGCGAGTCGTTCTGGGGGCGGCTGTCGGACCGGATCGGGCGGCGGCCGGTGCTGATGATCACCATCTTCGGCAACGGCCTGTCCTACCTGGCCCTGGCCTTCGCCCCCAACATCCTCATCGCCTGCCTGATCCGGCTGGCGAGCGGGTTCCTTTCCGGGAACATCTCCACCATCCAGGGCTGCCTGGCGGACGTGACGCCGCCGGCGCAGCGGGCTGGACGGATGGGGGTGCTGGGCTCGGCCTTCAGCCTGGGGTTCATGACCGGGCCGGGGATCGGCGGACTGCTGGCCCAGCCGAGCCTGGGGACCTTCGGCTTTCGCCTGCCGATCCTGGCCGCGGCGGTCTTCGCCACCCTGTCGGCCCTCGGCGTCGTCGTCTTCGTGCGCGAGACCTTCGTCCCCAAGGCGCCCGGCGTCGTGCTGGTCTCGCGGCGGCAGGCCCTGGGCGACGCCCTGCGCAATCCGGTGATCATCCGGGTGATGCTCGTCAGCCTGATCGTGGTCTCGGGCTTCGCTGGGATCGAGGCCACCTATGGCCTGTGGACCCAGGCCCGGTTCGGCTGGGGCCCGCCGCAGATCGGCCTGTGCTTCATGCTCACCGGCGGCTGCGGGGCGATCATCCAGGGCCTGGCCACGGGGCGGCTGGTGCGCCGGTTCGGCGGGATCGCGGTGCTGACCGCCGGCGTGGCTCTGATCGGGGTGGGCATGACCACCCAGGGCCTGGCGCCGGCCTGGCCAGTGGCGGTGGGCGGCCTCTTTCTGGTCACCCTCGGCCAGTCCCTGACCTTCCCCAACATCTCCGCCCTCATCTCCCAGTCCGCGCCCCCGGACCGGCAGGGGGAGATGCTGGGGCTGAACATGGCCTCCAACGCCCTGGCCCGGGTGATCGGGCCGATCGCGGGGACGGCCATGTTCGTGGTCAGCCACGCGGCGCCCTTCGTGGCCGGGGCGCTGCTCGCCCTGCCGGCCCTGGCCCTGGCGCGGGCGGTGGGGCGGCGGATGGTCGGTGGGGGACGGGTTTAGAGTCGTTGCGGCGCCGTGCGTGCTTCGACACGCGCGCGAAGGGCGCGCTACTCAGCATGACGCATATCTTTGCAGCCCGCTCCTGGACGTCATCCTGAGTAGGGAGCGTAGCGACCGTGTCGAAGGACGCACCG
>PLSW01000031.1 GCA_003165275.1 Caulobacteraceae bacterium | reverse complement strand
TTCGTCTGGCAGCCCTCGCCGTCCGGCGGCCCCTTCGACCAGCACGCCGAACTGTGGTCGTTCGGCTGAGCGGGCGGCGCGCCCGGTCCTCGTTCAGACCCCAGGAGACCGACATGAAACACGGGGCGGCCGCGCAGGCGTTTGATGCCGCCGCGCAGTGATTTGCCTTCCAGTCGCCGTTCCTTCGATCCGTGTGTCGGTCTGGTCGGCCGGCGTTTCGGCGGCGGCGGTTCGGCGGCGGTGCGGATCAACACCAGCAGCCGGTCCAGCGCGTCCTCGCGGTTGCGTTCGCGCATGCGGTGGCGCTGTGCGGTGATCACCAGCACCCCGTCCTGGGTCAGCCGTCGCCCGGCCAGCCGTTCCAGCCGCGCGCGCACCGCGTCGGGCAGCGAGGGCGAGTGCCGCACGTCGAAGCGCAACTGCACCGCCGTCTCGACCTTGTTGACGTTCTGACCGCCGGCCCCGGAAGCGCGCAGAAAGGTCTCGGACAGTTCGTCCTCGTTCAGCGCGATGCCGCGGCCGACCGCGATCATGCCTGGCCGCGCCGGTCCAGGCTCCACGGGCCGGGGCCGGCGACGGCGATGTAGAGGAACACGAAGCAGTACAGGATGGCGGCGTCGCCGCCGCTCAAGGCCGGGAACGGGCTCTGCGGGAAGTGTGCGACCCAGTAGGCGACCGCCATTTCGCCGGACAGCAGCAGGGCGACGGGGCGCGAGAACAGCCCGAGCAGCAGCAGCAGCCCGCCGGCCAGTTCCATGAGGCCGCCGTACCACGACAGCGACCAGGCTTGCGGCACATGCGGAAGAACCGGAAAACCGAGGAATTTAGCAGTGCCGTGCTCGAGAAAAGTCAACGACGAGACGATGCGCAGCACGCTCAGCATGGGTGCCGACCAGGTGGTGAGCTTCATCGGGGCAATCTCCAGCAAAAAGACAGAAGGGACAGCATATCTGCCCTATACGTCGCCCGAGGTCCAGGCCGCTCCGCCGCAGAGCCGGCGGATGCGTCCGCCGATCCGGCGCAGCAGGCCGCGCCGGATCGGCGGGGCGTCGCCGTGGATCGCCGGACCTGAGGCGGCGCGCAGCGCCCACGCCTGGCGCGAGCTGTGCGCAAGTTCGTCGATGGTCTGCTGGAGCAACCATTCCCGGCGCTCGGCGAGGCCGCCCGGCGCCGCGGCCCCGGTCGGGCGCTGGCGCAAATGGACGAAGAACTCGCAGCCCAGGGGCGGAGTGACCGAAACGATGTCGAAGTTGATAATCCCGAGCAGGATCAGTTCGGTCAGGATCAACTCCAGCGAGGACGGCGTGAAGGTCCAGCAATGGGTATCGTGATAGCCGGTGTCGTTGGCGTCGATCAGCTTACGCCAGGCGGCGTAGGCCTGCGTCACATCGCCGCGCAGGGTGATCTGGCCCGGATTGTCGTCGATGCTGAATGCGCCGGTGATGCCCTGGGGCCCGCGCAGACCCGCGTTATAGGCGGTCTGGTTGAAGATCTGCGCGAAAGTGGGGCGTTCGCGGGCTTCGTGCCAGGCCTCCAACACCGCGCCGGTGGCGCTGTGGGGGCGGAAGAAGTCGAAACAGGCGCGCTTGTCGGGCACCGCCATCGCCACCACCCCGCCCGGGGCGAGAAGGGCCTCGCAGCCCAGCAGGAAGCGAACCGGATCGGGCAGATGTTCCAGGTTGTGGCTGGAAACCACGAAGTCGAACCGGGCCTGCGCGCCGAACCGCGCGCGCGCCAGTTCGGCGATGTCGCAAGCCGAGCCGACCAGATCGACCTCGCCGATCTGTCCGATCGCCGCCCTGTCAATCCATGAGTCGGCTTCGGCGCGGGCCAACAGGGTCGCGCGGTCGAACACATCCAGCACCACCACCGCGCGCTCCCCGCCGGGCGGAACGATCGGGTTGTGCCAGGGCGCGACTTCGATGCCGCGCGTGCCGGGGGCGATATGCCGTAGGATTTCCTGCCGTCGATCCATAGGGTCTGCTTCCCACTAATGTTACGGCAACGCTTGCAGCAGGTGACATTCACCGGCCCCGGCAAATATAGTCGTCTTTCCTTCCGGCGAACCAGCAGCGGGCAATTTTTAGCATGGTCAGGCCGCACCGCACGATCCAGGCAAGCCGACGCGGCATGGGAGAGGCCGTCCGGGCATGAACGGACCGGTAATAGACCCGGGCGATACTGGCGTGCCGTCCAACGGGCCGGCGCCACGCGAGGAGTACGCCGTGCCCGCCAGCCATCGGTTTGTCTCCCACGGTTACAGGGGGGTGATCGCCAGCCCCGCCAGCATGTCCGGGCTGAACTGGCTGAACTTCCTGTCCGCCCTGATGCAGACCGGCTTCGGCGCTTTCCTGGCGGTTTACCTCACCAACCAGGATTGGAGCCGAACCGATATCGGCCTGGTGCTCAGCGCCGGCACGGTGGCCGCCATGGCCAGCCAGGTGCCCGGCGGCATGCTGGTGGACTGGGTCCGCAGCAAACGCCACGCCGCGGCGGGCGCCGTGCTGGCGATCATGGCCGCCGCGTTGCTGATCGCGGCGGCACCGCAACCCGGCCCGGTCTATACGGCGCAACTGCTGCAGGGCGGCGCCGCCGCGGTGCTCACCCCCGCCATCGCGGCGCTGACGCTGGCGTTGTCGCGTCAGGAGAAGCTGGGCGAACGACTCGGCCGCAACGTGCGCTATGCCGCCGTCGGCTCGGCGGTGGCCGCGGCCATCATGGGAATGGTCGGCGCCTGGCTGTCGTACCAGGCGATCTACTGGCTGGCGGCGCTGTGCGCCCTGCCCTGCCTGGTCGCCATCTACCGCATCCGCATCGTCGACCTGGCCAGCGCGCACCGGCGTGCCAGCCATGCCGCCGTCATCCACCCGCGCCATGGCTCCGAGCCGCCGAAGCGGATGGCGCAGGTCGCCCGCGACCCCGCGCTGCTGATCTTCGCCGCCAGCGTGGCACTCTTCCAACTCGGCAATGCCTCCCTGCTGCCGACCGCCGCCGGATCGGTTACCCGCGCCTTCAGCGAAATGCCCGACCTGGTGCCGTCCGAGTTCTGGTCGGTCCTGCCCGCCATCCACCTGCGCGGGTCCGACCTGCTGGTCGCCGCCTGGATCGTGGTGCCGCAATTGCTCGCCGCCGTGCTGTCGCCCTGGCTGGGGCGCCATACCCAGATGTACGGCCGCCGGCGGGTGCTGCTGATCGGCTTCATGGTGATGCCGCTGCGCGCCCTGCTGTTCGCCGCCGACGGCAATCCGGTGGTGATGGCGGCCTATCAGTCGCTGGATGGCATCAGCGCCGCGGTACTCGGCGTCATGATCCCGCTGGTGGTGGCCGATATCACGCACCGCGGCGGCCGGTTCAATCTGGGGATCGGCATCGTCGGCCTGGCCAGCGGCCTCGGCGGCGCATTGAGCACCGCGGTCGGCGGCGCGTTGGCCGACCGGATCGGCGACACCGGCACGTTCGTTGCCCTCGGCGGCGCCGGGCTATGCGCCTGCGCCCTGCTCGCCGTCGCCATGCCGGAAACGCACGCCGTGCCCAGCATGCACGCCCACCCACGAACCGCCTGATCGTCAGGACTGTTGGGGCGCCCCCATTTCGGCGGAGATGTCGCGCGCGGCCTGCAAGACCATGGCGCTGAGCGGCCCGACCCGCTCATCGACGATGCGCGCCATCGGGCCGGACACCGAGACCGCCGCGATGGCGCCGCCGGTCTCGTCGAAAATGGGTGAGGCGATGCAGCGCAAGCCGACGGCGTGCTCCTCATCGTCAATGGCATAGCCGACCGCCCGGGCGCGCACGAGGTCGGCGTGCAGCAGCGCTGGCGTGGTGATCGTCTTAACGGTCAGGCGGGGCATGCCGTGTTGCTGGAGGATCTTCGCCACGGTCTTGTCGGAACCGGCCGACAGAATGGCCTTGCCGACGCCGGAGCAATGCAGCGGCACCCGTGAGCCGGGCCTGGCGAAGGCGCGCATCATCTGGCGGCATTCCACCTGGGCGAGATAGACCATCTGGCCCTGGTCCTCGGTCGCCAGGTTCACGGTCTCGCCGCTCTCTTCCATCAGCCGCCGCATGTACGCCCTGGCCAGGCCAACCAGGCTGCGCGTCTTGGTGAAGGTGCAGCCGATGACGAAGGCCTGCACGCCGATCGACCACAGCCNNGCCGTCGTGGTCGAAGCGGACGTAACGCTCCTGCTCGAGCGTGGTCAGCAAGCGGTGCGCCGTCGAGGGCGGCAAGCCGACCTGTTGGGCCAGATCGGTCAGGGTGGCGCCGCCATCCGCCGCCTCCGATATGCGGTTGAGCAGGGCCAGCGCGCGCGCCAGCGACTGCACATGGTCGCTTCCCGAACGCGCCGGATGGACCGCGGCCAGCGCGCGCTTGCCGGTGCTGGATTTTGCCGTCACCAGGTGCCGTGCCATGGCCCGCCTCTCGATCCGCCGATATTCTGCAACCCGTTGTGCAAGCATAGGAAAACCATGGAAATTCCGCAATGCGGGAAATTTTCCACAGACTCCGCACCGAGGCCCGGGAAAAGCCCCCGCGGAAACGTCCAAGGCTCTGATATAAAACATGAAACAGGGTCATTTCCCGAGATGCGGGAATCCTCCCGTGGGCCCGCGCGGATCGGCTATGGTACGGGCCTCGAGGAATAGCGGAGGCAGGTTCGATGGCGAAGATGAGAGCGGTTGACGCCGCGGTGCTGGTGCTGGCGCGCGAGGGAATTACGGACGCCTTCGGCGTGCCGGGAGCGGCCATCAACCCGCTCTACTCGGCGTTGCAGAAGAACGGCTCGATCCGCCATATCCTGGCGCGCCATGTCGAGGGCGCCTCCCACA
>PLSW01000226.1 GCA_003165275.1 Caulobacteraceae bacterium | reverse complement strand
AGGTCGAAGATGATGAAGAGGATGGAGACCAGATAGAAACGCACGTCGAATTTCGCCCGGGCGTCGTCAAAGGCCGAGAAGCCGCATTCGTAGGCGGAATTCTTTTCCGAATCCGGGACGCCGGGCGCCAGGACCGCGGCCATGCCGATGAACACCGCCCCCAGGGCGGCGGCGATGGCCATGAAGACGACCAACGGCAGGTATTGCAGCAAAAAGGCGTCCATGCGGTGCCCCGGTTAGACGGCGTCAACGAAGAGTCGGCGCGTTGTAGCCCATGCCCAGCGGGGGTTCAAACACCGCATCGTCAAATAGCTTCGCCTGTGGCCCGCGTGCCGGTTGACAGGGCGCACCGCACCGACCTATGTCACCCGCCTTGCGCCGACGGCTCCCAGCCGACCGGATGCGGGTGTAGCTCAGTTGGTTAGNNGGTTCGAGTCCCGTCACTCGCGCCATCGCGCGTCAGGCCCCCCTCCCCATCCCGCGCCACCCCGCGGCCTTGACAGCTTCAGTCCGGTTGAGCGTTCGGTCTGGCCGACGAGGCGGATAGCGGGCGCCTTGGCTGCGACGTCGTCGCCGTTCTGACAATGGCGTTCAAAAAAACGCCGGATCCCGCGGCGCCTTTTCGCGGCTCGCACGTTAAGCTTAACCGCAAACGGCGGCTGGAGAGAGCAAACCTATGCAAAAGATCATTCTGGGCGCTGTCGTCGCCACTCTTATCGCGACCGCGGGCGCCGCGTCCGCCGGACCGATCGCGCGGGGCGCCGTCGGCGCCGTGGGCGGCGCGGTGGTCGCTGGACCGGTGGGCGCCGTCGCAGGCGGCGTGGCGGGGGTCGCCCTGACCCCGAGACGCCGGCACAAGATCGCCCACAGCCTGGGCCTTCATCACCACCACCACTACTACTACCGTCACCATCACCACACGAACTGACCCAAAGCCGCCCCGGCCGCACGGGCCGGGGCGAAGGTTTGTGCCCGTCCGCCGGGGCCTGGCGACATCCTGACTTGGCGCACCTTTCCCAGCGGCGGCGCGCAGGTGGCGATCGTCTCCGCCAAAGTGCGGCTGCAGCTAGCGCGCGGCGGACCCGGAGGCGGCTGAATCCGCCGAACTTGCGGAATCAATGGCAGCCGCCGGCTTGACCGGCGCCCTGAGCCGGATCGGCGCGATCTGGGCGCCCGTCAGCGCGGTCTTCCAGGGGTTCATGCCGACGCAGTAGCCGGTCATGTCGCCGCAGGCGCGCACCTTGCCGCTCTGGCTGTCCGCCAGCACGATGATCGCCTGGTCGTCGAGGGGCTGAGCGGCGGAATCGCCGGGGCCCCGTTGATCGGCCATCATCTTCGTCCAGCTCTCGCCAGGCTGATAGATGCCAACGGCGGAGTAGCGGCCATGCTTGCTGCCCAACCCCAGGAAGCCCGGTTGGTCCGCGGCCTCCGCGGCGGAGACATCGGCGGCGGCCGCATCCGAAGCGGCCGCATCCGCCCCCGGCTTCCTGTGACAACCCGAAAGGGCAGTCACCACCAACAAGGCGCAGGTTATCGCCCAAAGTCTCATGGGAAATCCTTGTCTAACAATCTGAAAACCGTCGCCGGCGGGCCTCCATGGGCTAACGCGGAGGGTGTATCACGAAATCGTGATTGTCCAGCCCAATCCGCATCTACGGCGCACGCGCACTCAATTCGATGGACCGCTCCACTCCCACGGCCTCGAGAAACGCCTCGTCGTGGCTGGCGATCAGCAGGGCGCCGTCGTAGCCCGCCAGGGCGGCCTCCATCGCCTCGATGGACTCCAGGTCGAGATGGTTGCTCGGCTCGTCCAGGATGATGAACTGCGGCGGCCTCGCCGCCATGAGCACGCAGGCCAGGGCCGCCCGCAGGCGCTCCCCGCCGGAGAGGGCGCCGGCCGGCTTGAGGGCGGTGACGTTTCGAAAAACGAAGCGAGCCAGGGCCGCATGGGCTGCGTTGTCGTCGGCGTCCGGGTTCAGGCGGCGAAAGTTCTGCAGCAGGGTCTCGTCGTCGTTCAGCAGGGCCGCGCGCTGGTCGAGGACAACCGCCGGCGCGCCACGGACGACTTGCCCGCGGCCGGGGGACAATTCCCCCACGGCCAACCGGATCAGGGTCGACTTGCCTGCCCCGTTCGGGCCCACCAGCGCCAGCCGCTCCGGCCCGGTGAGCCGGAAGCTGACGTCATCCAGCACAGCCGCCCCATCCGGCCAGGCGAAACCGACGCCCTCGAAACCCAGCACCAGCTTTCCCGCGGCCAGGTTTGAGGGCGGCAGGTCGAAGGCCAGCCGCCGGACCCGCTCGACCTGGGCGCGGGCGGCCTCAAGGTCCTGTTCGGCCTCGGCCCGCAGCCGCTCCGTCATCAGGCTCTGGCGATGCGCCGAATTCTCAGCCCGCTGCGCCTGACCGTCGAGCCACATCTTGGGCATGTCCCGCTTCAGCCGCGAGCGCTTGCCCGCGGAATCGCGGCGGGCCTTGCGTTCGGCCGCGGCCTGGGCGCCCCGATCCACCTGGGCGACGCGACGCGCCGCGGCCTCAAGGTCGCGGACGGCGCCGACGGCCTCCGCCGCCTTGCGCTCGGCGTAGAGGTCGTAGCCGCCGCCGTAGATTCGCCCGCCGAGGCTGGAAAGCTCCACGATCCGGTCCATGCGACGCAAGAGGGCGCGGTCGTGACTGATCACCAGGGCGCCGCCGCCCCAGCCCACAAGCAGGTCGAGCACCGCTGCGCGCCCGTCGGCGTCGAGGTTGTTGGTGGGCTCGTCGAGGACAAGAAAGTCCGGCTCGGCGACCAGCAGCCCGGCCATCCGCGCCCGGGTCACCTGGCCGCCGCTGAGGGACGCGGCCGGCCGCTCGATCTCGGCCCCCGCCAGGCCCATGCGCGCCAGCGCCGCATCCAGCCGGGTCGGCAACAGCCAGTCCGCGCCGGCCAGGTCCGCCGCATCGCCGTCGCCGGCCTCGATGCGCGCCAGCACCGCCAGGGCCTCGGCGACCCCCAGCAGGTCGCCCAGGGTTGCGTCCGCGACCGGCGAAAGCGCCTGGGGCAGCAGGGCGATGCGCGCCCGAATGGAGATCGCGCCCGCCGCCGGATCGAGATCGCCGAGGATCAGGCGGGCCAGGGTGGTCTTGCCGACCCCGTTTCGGCCGACAAGTCCCGTGCGTTCACGGCCGAAGGCGAGGGTCAGGTTTTCGAAAAGGGCGCGGCCGTCAGGCGAGCGATAGGCCAGGCCGTCGAGGGTGATAAGGGAGGACATGATGCGCCGGGGCTTGAGGAGCGAACGGGACGAGTCGGACGTCGTTCGCTGGGCGCATCGGGGAATCCTCCGGCTGGTTGTGGCGCCACTCTAGCGTTGGCGCCCTAACGGTTCAATCGGCCGCTCCGCCGCCGCCGCTCAGTCGCCGCCACCAGTCCGCGGGCGCGGCTCCGAAAAAGGCCGTGCGAGTGGCGAAGTTGTCGCCCATGCGATGGGCCCCCAGGCTGAGGCGGCGGCCCAGCCCGGCATGTTCCCGGACCCGCTTGGCGGAGACAAAGCGGGCGTCGCCGATGTTGGAATCCATCGCCTCGTCCTGGCGGGCGAGGCCGGGCCGGACGGTCAGGTTGGCGACCCCCGTGCGCCAAGGGCGGCCCATGAGGTTGTCGATGGGGAACGGGGTGCGCTCCAGCTGGGCCAGCAGCTTTCGCGCGCCCGCCTCGCTGACCAGATAGGCGTGGGCGCCCCCCGGCTGGGTCATGAAGCGGGTGAGCCAATAGCTGGCGCCGAGGGACGCGATCCGGCGCTGCGGCTGGCCCATGATCTTGGGCGAGCCCAGGAACCGGACCAACTCCCACAGATCCTGGCGCGCCATCAGCGCCCGGACGGCGTCTGCGAAGTAGGGGTCAAGGAGGACATCGTCCTCGAACACCAGCGCCGGGCCCCTGCCCTCCCCGGCCACCGCCTCGAGCACGGCCTTGTGGGACAGCAGGCAGCCGATCTCGCCGCCGATCATGTCATGGCCCACCTTGGCGCGCCGGCCAGGACCATCGTAGATCGGCTGGCTTTCGACGGGTTGGGTGCGCCCGTCCACCGCCGGGAAGAAGCTGAACGGCACGCCAGCCGCGCCCAGGCGTTCGGTCACTACCGCCCGGCGGTCGCCGGCGTTGGCGAGGTTGATCACATAGGCCCGGGGCAAGGCCGCGGACTCAGCAAGGCTTGGAGCGGTCAACACCAGCGGCTCCGGAGGGGCTTCAACTTGGCGGGATCCTTGGTCAGGCGTCGGGCGCGCGGACCATAGGCGTCGGCTTGGGCGACTGTCGAGATGGAGGGCGCGCAAAGTCGCCGCGGCCGGCATGGGCCGGCCGCGGCTCCTTACGCAAAGCCATCATCACGCAAACTGCGGACTGTCATGGGTACTGGTACTGGTTACGCTTACGCTACTGTGCCGAAACAGTACTCAACGCGATCCGGCGGGGGGGGCGGTGCCAGAACCGCGCCAAGGCCTTGCGGCGGCGAAGCGTCTTGCCGGGCGTGAGGGCGCCCGAGGGGTCTTGTCCGCCGATTCCCGCACCGCGCCGCAGCGACGGAAGGACGCGCGCGCGATCGCGCACCCCAACGTCAGTGGGTCAGCAGCGACCGGGCGGGGGCGGCGAAGGCGGCCGCGCCGGTGAGGGCGGCGTAGACGTCGGTCAGCCGGTCGAACACCGGGTCCCAGCCGTGGCGCTTCACCGCCCGGACCCGCGCCCGCCGGCCGACGGCGGCGACATCGCGCTCGAAGAGGGCGGCGACGGCCTCGGCGAAGGGACCGGGGGCGGACCGGCTCGCCAGCTGGCCGACGACCTCGTCCACGGACTCGGCGACACCGCCGGAATCGACCCCCACCACGGGCAGGCCGCAAGCCATGGCTTCCAGCACCACCAGGCCGAAGGGCTCGGCGTCGTTGGCGTGGACAAAGGCGTCGCAGCTGGCCAGCAGCCGCGCCAGGCTCGCAGGATCGCGCTCGTAGGGCAGGCCGATGACGTTGGGCGCGGTGACCAGGGCCGCGGGCCCTGCGCCCACCAGCAACAGGGTGTAGGGATCGCCGAGGGTCGCGGCGGCCTCCACCAGCACGTCGATCCGCTTCTCCCGCGCCGGCCGGCCGGCGAAGACCAGCAGGCGGCGGTCCGGCACCAGCCCCAGGCGGGCGCGTAAGCCCTCGGGATCGGCGCGGTTCGGCTGAAAAAGGCTGGTGTCGACGCCCAGCGGCAGGGCGATGGCGTCGTCGATCCCCGCTTCGCGAAGCCGCGCGGCGATATAGTGGCTGGGGGCGACCACCTGATCGAACTGGCTGTAGATATTCGCCCAGCGCCGCCGGACGGGCCGCTCCGCCCAGTCGCCGAAATGCAGCGCCGCCAGGGCCGGGAGATCCGTATGGCAGAAGCCCACGACCGGGACCCCCAGCCGCGCCCCTGCCTGCAAGGCCGCAAGGCCGGGGGTGTAGGGGTCTCCGGCCTCGATCAGGCTCGGCCGCTGGGTGACCAGCCGCTTCATCCAGGCCGTCTTGCTGGCCGGCCAGCGATAGCCGTCGGCGAAGGGCAAGGGGGCGGTGTAGATCGACCAGAGGCCCTTCCCGTCGTAGGCGTCGGCGGCGCCCGGCACCACGAGGCTGTGGCGCACCCGCGGGCGGTGGGCGGCGAGCCAGGCCCGCTTCGCCAGCAGGTAACGCTTCACCCCGCCGGAGCGGGGCGCATAGAGCATGGTGGTGTCGACGAGGCGGGCGATGGAGGGCCGCCGCCGCTCCGGCGCGCCGGCCAGGGCGTCCCAACCGCGCGACGATATCCGACCGTCTTCGGAGAGCACAACAGCGTCCTTAATGCCCCCGGGAGACGATAGCGTGACAGGGCGGTGAGGCAAATACGATTGAATGGGACGGTGGGTTCCCGGGCCTCCCGCGAGGAACAGAATCCCGAGGCTCAGGTCCCGCGAGGGTCTCCGCCGAGACGGCGCCCGCGCCAGGTCGGGGCGCGAGCCGGCGGCGCCTATTCAACCCGGTCCTTCTCCTTCCCAGCCTCGACGGTCTGCCATTGCATGTTGGTCGGGTCGTCCAGGCCGCCGCGTTTGAGCGCGATCACATGGTCGATCACGTAGCCGGGGCATGGCCCCGTCGATCGGCCCGTCGACGGACAGGGGTTCTGGCTCTTGAAGGCCGCCTTGGCGGCGGCGCTGCGCCGGGCGCGCCCGCGGGAGTCCGTCGGCGGGACGGCGCCGGGATCCAACCTATACGTGCGCGTGGGGCCGAACCAGGGCAGCCGATAGGACCGATTGTCGATGGTGTTGCGACTTCGGCTGTGGGAGGGCCCGCCGCGTCCCCAATGGCCGCCACCCCGCGCCTGAACGGCCATCGGCGTCACAGCGAACAGCAACACGCTGAGGATCGCTACACAACGGATCATCGGATGGCCGCCGACCTGTCGGTTGTTGAAGTGTCGTCGGCCATCTTGCTTCGCCCGGCACAGGGACGCCAGTCGAACGTAGCGCGGCAGCGCGAAACAGGATGGCGGGCGGGCGCCGGGTTGCTGTTGACGCTGATCGGCTACGCGTCAGGCCAGCATCGATCCGGTTTCGACGTAGCGCTGATGCCAGGACAACGCCTCATTCAAGATCATCGGCGACTGCAGTCCATAAGAGTCGCGCCTGGCGCGGCTGTAGTAGTCGGCTAACAGCGGCCGATAGGTCGGATGGGCGCAATTCTCGATGATCACCTTGGCGCGCTGGGTCGGGGACAGCCCCCGCAGGTCGGCCAGGCCCTGCTCGGTGACCAGGACTTGAACGTCCTGGGTGATGTGATCCACATGCGAGGGCTGGGGCACGATGGTGGAGATCGCGCCGTTCTTCGCTGTCGAATGCGCCATGAAGATCGAGATATAGGCGTTGCGCGCGAAGTCGCCGGAGCCGCCGATCCCGTTCTGAATCCGAGACCCCATCAGATGGCTCGAGTTGACCGCCCCATAGATGCCGGCCTCGATCATGCCGTTCATCGACAGGCATCCCAGGCGGCGGATCAGCTCGGGATGATTGCTGATCTCCTGGGGCCGCAGAATGATCTTGTCGCGGTAATAGTGCATCCGTCCATAGAACGCCTCGGTCAACTCAGGGCTCAGAGACAGGGCGGTTGACGAGGCCGAGATCAACACGCCCGCATCCAGCAGCGTCACCATCCCGTCCTGCAGCACCTCGGTATAGGCCGTCAGTCCGCGAAACGGGCTGCCCGCCAAGGCCTCGAGGACGGCGTTGGCGGTGTTGCCGACGCCCGATTGTATCGGCAGCAGGGACGGCGGCAGCCTGCCCTTGGCGACCTCGTGCGTGAAGAATTCGACCAGGTGCGAAGCAATGGCGTGATCCGCGGCGCTGGTCGGCGAAAATGGGGCGTTACGGTCCGGCGCATCGGTCTCGACGATGGCGACGATCTTGTCGGGATCACAGCGAAACCCCGTCTCGCCGATGCGATCGTTGGGTCCAATCAGCGGAATGGGGCGCCGGTTCGGCGGCAAGGCAGTCCCATAATAGATGTCGTGCATTCCATCCAGGGCCTCGCTCTGCCAGCGATTAACCTCCAGGATCACCTGACCGGCCCGGTCCAGCCAGGTCTTGTTGTTGCCGACCGATGATGACGGGATCAGCGTTCCGTCGTCCCTTATGCCGGAAACCTCGATCAGGGCGGTGTCGAGGGGCCCCAGGAACCCTTGCCATGCAACCGGAGCTACCTGGCTCAGATGCATGTCCAGATACTCCATCTCCCCTCTGTTGATCTTGTCTCGACAGATGGGATCGGAGTTGTAGGGCAGGCGCAGTTCAATGCCGTTGGCCCGGCCGAGGGCGCCGTCAAGCTCGGGACCGGTGGACGCCCCCGTCCAGACCTTGAGGCGGCCGGTGTGTCCGGCTGCGTGTTCCCTTTCGATCCGCGCCGCCAGGGCTTGAGGCACCGCCTTGGGATAGCCTGCACCGGTGAAGCCGCTCATCCCGACGGTGGAACTATCAGCGATCATGGCCGCCGCCGCCTCGGCCGTGGTGATCTTGGCGCGCAGGCCCGCGTGCTTGATACGCCCGCTCATGCGCGCAATGCCCGGCGAGCTCGGCGACGCGAGCTTCGGTTGGCGGGCGGCGTCATCCCTGACCTCGAATTGCTGATCGGTCACCTGGAACGCGGCCACCAGGGATTCAGAGGCTCATAGAGCTCGAAACCTGACCTTGATCCGGCTCAAGTTCGCCACCCGGGAGGGTTCTGCTTGAACGGAGGCGCGCGTGCGCCGGCCTCGAAGGCCAAACTCAGCGCTTGAGACGGGGATGGTGGGCGGCGACGGGTTCGAACCGCCGACCCTCTCGGTGTAAACGAGATGCTCTGACCAGCTGAGCTAGCCGCCCTCACAAAGAAAAGGGCGGACGCGTGAGCGCCCGCCCCTCCTCTATACGCGATCTGTCGTCCTCAGTTGAGGGCGCCCTTCAGGCCTTCGCCGACCCGGAAGCGCGCCGTCTTGGACGCCGGCCGCTGAACCGTCTCTCCGGTGCGCGGGTTGCGCGCCGTGCCGGCCTTGCGATCGACCGGCAGGAAGCTGCCGAATCCGACCAGACGCACCTCGTTGCCCGACTTCAGGGAGTCGGTCACCGAGCTCAGAAACGCTTCGAGAGCGTCGCGCGCCTGGTTCTTGTTCAGCCCTGCCTTTTCCGCGATCGCGGAAACCAGTTCGGCTTTGGTCATCTATGTCTCCCAACCCTTACAGCGGCGGCGAATCCATGTCGTCGCCGCTCGCCAGCCGTAATTATTGGAGGGTTGAATCGGCCCCGTCAAACGGCTGCGGCGCGGGAAGGCCCGCGCCGCATAAGTTATTCGTGATCAGTCCACATTTAATGGGTGATTACGGTGTCCACGTCGGGTTCTTCCGTAACGACGGTCGTTACGGGAGCATCGTCCGGCTCTGTCCATTCAATGGGCGTTAGCGGTCCGGCGAGGGCGTGGGACAGCACCTCGTCCACCGTGGCGACCGGAATGATGGTCAAGGCGCTCTTCACATTCTCGGGCACCTCGGCCAGGTCTTTCTCGTTCTCCGCGGGGATCAGCACCGTCTTGATCCCGGAGCGCAGGGCCGCCAGCAGCTTCTCCTTCAAGCCGCCGATGGCCAGCACCCGGCCGCGCAGGGTGATCTCCCCGGTCATGGCGACCTCCGATCTCACCGGCACGCCGGTGAGCACGGAGATCATCGCCACGGCCATGGCGACACCCGCCGAGGGACCGTCCTTGGGAGTCGCGCCTTCGGGCACGTGGACGTGCACGTCGGTCTTGTCGAACAAGGTGGGCTTAATGCCGAAGTGCGCCGCGCGCGCGCGAACGTAACTGTTCGCGGCCGAGATCGACTCCTTCATCACCTCCTTGAGGTTGCCGGTGATCGACATGCGGCCCTTGCCAGGCATCTTGACCGCCTCGATGGTCAGGATGTCGCCGCCGAACTCGGTCCAGGCGAGGCCCGTGACCATGCCCACCAAGTCCTCGGTGTCCGCCTCGCCGTAGTGATACTTGCGAACCCCCGCGTACTTGGCCAGCCGCTCGTCGTCGATGGTGATCGACAGGGTCTTTTCACGACCCAGGTCGCGCACCGCCTTGCGGGCCAGGGCGCCCAGCTCCCGCTCAAGCGAGCGGACGCCGGCTTCGCGGGTGTAGTAGCGGATCAGGTCACGGATGGCCTGTTCGGGCACGATCCACTCGCCCTCCTTCAGGCCGTGGTCCTTGGCCAGCTTGGGCAGCAGGTGCCGCTTGGCGATCTCGACCTTCTCGTCCTCGGTGTAGCCGGGGATGCGGATGATCTCCATCCGGTCGAGCAGCGGCTGCGGCATGTTCAGGCTGTTGGCCGTGGTCACGAACATCACGTTCGAGAGGTCGTAGTCGACCTCCAGATAGTGGTCGTTGAACGCGGAGTTCTGTTCCGGATCCAACACCTCCAACAGGGCCGAGGACGGATCGCCCCGCCAGTCGGCGCCCATCTTCTCGATCTCGTCGAGCAGGAAGAAGGTGTTGGTGGTCTTGGCCTTCTTCATCGACTGGATGACCTTGCCGGGCATGGAGCCGATGTAGGTGCGGCGGTGGCCGCGGATCTCGGCCTCGTCCCGCACCCCGCCCAGGGAGATGCGCACGAAGTTGCGGCCCAGCGACCGGGCGATGGATTTGCCCAGGCTGGTTTTGCCCACGCCGGGAGGGCCGACGAAACAGAGCACCGGCCCTTTCATGTTCTCCTTGAGGGAACGTACCGCCAGGAACTCCAGGATGCGTTCCTTGACCTTTTTAAGGTTGTAGTGATCCTCGTTGAGGATCTCTTCGGCCCGGACCATGTCCAGGCTGTCGGAGGTCGATTTGATCCAGGGCATGCCGGCCAGGTAGTCCAGGTAGGTGCGGGATACGGTGTACTCGGGCGAGGCCGGGTTGATCCGCTCCAGCCGTTTGAGCTCCTTGTCGGCGATCTTCTGGACCTCCTCTGGAAGGCCGGCCTCCTCGATCAGCCGCCGCAGTTCGTTCATGTCCGAGGCGCGGGGATCTTCATCGCCCAATTCCTCCTGGATGTGCTTCATCTGCTCGCGCAGGATGTATTCCTTCTGGTTTTTGCCGACCCGGCGGGTAACCTCGCTGGAGACCTCGTTCTTGACCTGCATGCGCTGGACCTCGTTGGTCAGGTGCACATAGACCTTTTTGAGGCGGTCCAGGGGATCGACCGTCTCAAGCAGTTCCTGCAGATCCGCGGTCGGCAGGTTGACGTACAGCGCAACCAGGTCGGACAGGCGTGCCGGGTTGTCGATGTAGTCGATCATCTTCATGACATCATCCGGCAGCGGCTTGCCGTGGGAAAGGGATATCTTCAACAGGGCGTTCAGGCTTTGCACCAGGGCCTCGGAAACCAGGCTCTTCTCCACAAATTCCCGCACCAGTTCGCAATGGGCCAGCATGACCGGAGTTTTCTGTTCGATGCTCAGGATGCGCAGCCGGGCAACCCCCTCCAGGGTCACCTTGAATCTGCCGTCTCCCAGTTTCTTGATCTGGTTGATCCGGCAGAGGGTTCCGATCTCGCTGATATCCTCCAGTGTGCCACTGCCGGCCGCATTAGGGCGGAACAGCACGATCGCCACGTATTTGTCGTATTTGTCCGCTTCGGAGAATACCCGCAATTCACGCTCGTCCATGTAGAGCGGGAAGATCATGTAGGGGAACGGTACCATCTCCTTCTGGGGGTAGAGTGGCAACCTTTCCGGCATTTCGATGTTTGTGTGAGGCATTGAAGATCATTCCTTGTTTAGGGACTCGGAACTTACCAATATACCGTTTTACATCTCATCTTCAGGCCATCTTTGCCGCCCCTTCAATCACAAAATCCTCAGCGTAGCCCTGCTACGCCTGCGGTTTTGCTCAATCAGGGGCAACAAATCCGACCTAAATCTGAGCGCAAAACTTGGTATATCGGTAAGTTCCGAGTCCCTTAGGGGGATATCAACGGTATCATATACTTGTATCATATTTTGAGGCGTATTCAAAAAACTAAACCTAGAAAAACGACAATACTGCCGGCGCAGGTATGGATATCGCAATGATTTAAAGAGGTTATGTTAAAACGCGGTTGCCGTGACATGGCGCAAACCAGCCCCGCGGCAGATTTTCAACAACCTGCCAGTGTCCAGTGCGGTCAGTCATGGGAAGTAATTCCGAGAAATTTTGACTGGTGCCAAGGCGCGGCGACGTAGGTGTAGCAGGGTCTACATCAAGAAGCCGCAACGACGGCAGCAGCCAAAAGAGCCGGAATTACGAGTACGAACTAACCGCACGGGACACTAGACCGGCCGGCCGTCCCGTACCTTGACGTCCACGACGCGGACGCGGGCGGCCGATCCGGTCAGTTCCCGATAGAACAGCGCCAGGAAACGAACCGTCACCAGACGGTGGATGGCCGCTTGGGAAAGATGGTAGAGCAGGCAGCGGAATGTCGAGGGCGAGGAGCTGCCAAGGATCAGCGGACAATACCCAGAGAGTTCCAGCGAAACCCGGATGCCGGCCGGCTCTTCCTTGATGCCGAAGCGCATTTCGCCGCGATCGCAGTGGCCCGGCTGCACCAGCATGCCGCCGCAGATGCGCAGCACAACGGCTTGTTGCTCAACTGTCGGCGCCTGGAAGCTGATCAGGCTCCAGCGGCTGCCGAACAGGCGAAACTGGATACCCGAGGCCGAGCAATGGGGGAGGATGATGTTGGCGGTGCACCTGCGGATGTAGACAAGATAGCGGTTCAGGAGCATTTCCGGGGTGAGCCGCGCCGCAAGGGGGGCCGGAAAGACGCTCCACTGGATGGAGAAGACCGACGAATCCTCCATCAGGACCTGTTGGCAGGCAATCTCTTGCTGGTGCGGGGGGAACACAGGCTACTCTCTGGTCAAGCGCCTGATGAGCGCATCGTGCTGCGGGAAGAGTTCTGCCAGCTTGCCGCGGCCACCCATTTCGAAATCGATAAAATCAAAGCCGGGCGCCACCGTACACCCCACCAGGGCAAAATCACCGGAGCCGGCCAAATCGGCCCCAAACCAGCAACCGGCAGGTACCACGGCCTGGAGTTGCTCTCCCTGTTCCGGATCGCGGCCGAGCAGGATGGGGTGGTACTCGCCGTCCGGGGCGATGAGATGCACCGTCAGGGGCGAACCGTCGTAGAAATGCCATATTTCGTCGGACTTCAGGCGGTGCAGCGCCGAGCAGTCGTCCCGCTCCAGCAGGAACTGGATGGCGGTGGAGAAGGCCCGTTCGCCCTGAAAGCGGGCCGGCAGGCCGGCCTCGGGGATGACCTCGGCGGCGCGGTAGGTTTCGCTGAACCATCCGCCTTCTGGATGGCGGGTGAGGTGCAGGTTTTTGATCCAATAAACAGCGGGTTGGGTGCGCATGAAATGTCGTGCCTCACTCTTTGCGGGGATATTTGATCGGCTAACCGCAGACAGGGGGGCCGGGACCACGAGCACTGCGCGAGTGCGCGGAGTGCGGCTGCGTGTGTACCATTCTGCCATTGGTATGGGATAATTCCAATTCCAAATCAAAGCTGCATCTTGACGAGGCCTCCGGCCTCCCCCTACGGGGCGCCTTCGCGGTCCAATTTNNGCTCCTCAACGTACTACCTGTACGCCTTCGTCGCCTCGATCCTCGCCGCCTTGATGTCATCTTTGATTTGAAACCGGAAAAATGCAATCATTTTTAGGCGATGGCACAGTCATATTTTTTATGCTACCCTGCACCCCGTTTAATCAACCCAGATCGATCGGCAGGTGACACCTCCCAATGACCATGATCCAGATCCTCATTCTTGCGGCAATACAGGGGGCTGCGGAGCTATTGCCCGTGTCCAGTTCCGCCCACGTCATCGTGGTCGCGAAGTTGATGGGGCTCGACCCGACCACCCCGGAGATGACGCTGCTTTTGGTCATGCTCCACACCGGCACCATGTTTGCGGTGATCTGCTATTTCTGGAAATCCTGGAAAG
>PLSW01000097.1 GCA_003165275.1 Caulobacteraceae bacterium | reverse complement strand
GTCACCGTATGTCGTGACCGCTATCGCCTAGCGACGGCATGAAGCCGAAGGCTGTCCATTCGGTTGCGCAGCCGCGACGGGGGGCCTCATCGAGGTCGCCCAATGCCCGCGCCGCCGCTTCAATGGCGAACTGCACGTCGGTCGCCTCGAACGCATCGGTGCGCGCGTCAAACTGCGCGACGACGGCCTCAATTTCTGGTGGAACGGTCAAGCTCATCGCTGGTCTAGATGGCGACGCTGATCAATTTTGCCAACCACCGGTTTCCCGCGTCGTTCGGGCCGTTGGTCTTCCTCCACGGGGCGAAGGGAAGAGGTCGCCCAGGGTTTGGAGGGTGGCCACGAAACTGGCGATCAGTGCGCGGCCCTGGTCAGGCGTCGGCGTGTCCGGATCGACACTGACCTTCGGCAAGGCACCGGCGACGAGTTGATCGCCGAGGTGGGCCGCCGCGCCGCGAAGGTCCTGGACGCCAAACAACGGGGCCATAAGGCGTGCCGCGGTCTCGGCGTCTGTCTGGGCTGCAGCCAGGTGCTGCAGGCTCTTGAGCGAGCCCGTCTTGTCGCCGGCCTTGAGTCCGAGGTGTCGGTGAAGCGGCGTCACGTCCACACGCTCCATGAACACCCTCGACAGATCGCGGGCCAAGAGAAGCACCCCTTCGTGGTCGGCGGCGCGGAAGCGGTGGATGCGCGCGAGGAGGCCGGGAACGGCGTCATGGTCTCGCAGAAGGGGGGCGCCGACGAAGGCCGACAGTCGAGCGTCGACATGGGTGAGTGCGTCGGCGACCTGGGTCTCGGGCGCGGTCGTTTCCGGGTAGCGGAGTTCCATCTGCGCCGCAAACAGCTCAGCCGACACACCGCCTTCCGGTGGGACGTTGTGTGCGCCCCAAATTCGCTGTTCCCAAGGGTCCAGAGCGGCGATGTCCTTGGCGAAGATGTTGATCAACCCAAGCTCATTTAGGCCAAAGTGGACGCCATTGCCCGTTGCGCCGATCCCGCCCGTCTGCTCGCTGCCCCAGTTCAGCTCGAAGCCTCGATGGCGGGCTAGCGCCAATGCCAGCTCCGGCCGGAAGTAGAGCCAGGTTTGGGCGCCGTGGAGTTCGTTGGGCGTTCGGCGGCTCCCCTGGTTGTCGAGGGCGAATGTAGTTGGGGCGGCGTCTTGGTCGCCACGCACCCGCAGGCTGAGCGGCCCGGGCTCGAACCACTCGGTGCGCCAGAGCGCCCCGGACACCCAGTTGCGGCCTCGTCTTTTCTCAAGTCGTAGCTCGAGGGAGTCTCGTCCTTGCTCCACCGTCTGACTGGCCTGGGGCCAGGTGAAGGCTGGAAGCTGCTCCGGCTCGACGCGTCGTTCATGGTACGATGACAAGAAGAGTAGCCCGCTTTGGGCCGCGAGATAGTCGGCCAGGAATTCCGACCGAATCTCCATCCGGATCGGCCGTCCCTCTGGATCACGCGCGAGACGTACCACCACGGCCCAGCCTTCCTCCGGGCGGAACCAGGTGTCGCCCTCGCGAACCAAGCGCAGCGCAACCACCAGGTCCGGATGGAGGTGCCAGACGTGCAGGTTTTGCTCTTCCAGATACTGGTCGATGACCAGCCGGACGCCGACGGGATGTTCGGCATTGTGGACGCGATAGGTGTCGGCGGCATGGTAGCCATCGTTGTCGACGACCGACCTGTCATGCTGGATCGAAACCTCTGACCAACCGAACAGGTTTACCACGGCTCGGTCCGCCTCGTGAACGGCGAGGGTCGCCACCCCGTCGAAAACCTCGATCGGTTGGTCTTCGTCTTTGAAGCTGAGGCGGCCACTCGCGCAGACGCGCAGTGGCATCCAGGCCGCGGCTGACCAGAGACGGATGTCGCGCATTTCGAAGAAATTCTGCTCCAAGCTTCCTCCTGGCTGGTGCTGGGGCTGGTATCCCAAGTTTAGCTATCTCGATTGGCGCGTCTGCTCCATGGTTGAGACGGCCCAGTAGCCAGATAAGGCGCGGTCGCGGTCGTCCATAGGCCTTGGCGGCCGTACACCGATCGACGCGCGAACGTCCCGAAGCCGGAGTGAGCCCACCTTCCGCTATTGTTTAGGTTTCTTGGACACCCGCCAGACGCGGATGGCCAGTATGACCCCGCAGGCGGGTGTCTGAGAAAGCTCAAAGTCTGACCCGCGGTGTGGCGGCGACGGGCTATGGGTATTTGATCTGCACGCTGGTCCCATCGGGGCGGTGGCGGCGTGTCGCGAGGCCGTAAGAGCCGCGCTGATCGCTGGATTGATCTGGCGGGACGCGGGCGTGGCGGCATTGGAGGGTCAGATACCGGCGTAGCGCGCGACGGCGCTGGCATTGGCGCCATAGGCTGCCGATCCGGCGCCGGGCCGGCTCTGTGGATCTGCGGTTCACGGTAGCGTGGTCCTTGATCCTCATGAGGAGTCGATCCTGAACGCCGGCCTGGTAGGCACGGTGCGAGGCACGCATCCGCGTTCGAAGATCTCGACCAGGATCATGCGCCCGCCACAGCAGCGGCAGGCGACCGGGGCCGTCGCGGGCGTTTCAGGCTCAAAGCCGGCGTCGGCCGCGGTCGGCGCCTGCAGCAGCGCGCGGGCCTTGGCCAGATTGGCGGCACGGGCGGTGTTGGCGAATAGCCCGTAGTGGCGGATGCGATGGAAGCCGGCGGGCAGGACGTGGCTGTGGAAGCGGCGGATGAACTCCCCGGATGACAGGGTCATCAGCTTGCGCCGGGCCTCTCCGTCCTGGCGGTAGTCCTTCCAGTGGAACGTCACGCCGCGCTCGTCGAGACTGACGAGCCGGCTGTTGGAGATGGCGACGCGGTGGGT
>PLSW01000384.1 GCA_003165275.1 Caulobacteraceae bacterium | reverse complement strand
GTGATCCTGGGTGGCCGGGACAAGCCCGGCCATGACGAAAAAGAGGGAGGGCGGCGTCGGGCGTCCTATGGCGGATTGATCCCGCGCAATCTCGCCGCCCGGGGGAGCGTATAGCCTCGCGCCCGGACGACCGGCGACCGCGTTGCTAGGGATACCCATGTCTGACCCCACCATCGCCCCCGCCTGTCACACTGACGTCCAAGCTCATGGGCATGACCACGACCATGCCAGCTGCGGGCACGACGCCCCGGCGCCGACCCCGCCGCCGGCGCGGGCCGGCGCGGCGGCGGTGATCTACACCTGCCCCATGCATCCGCAGGTCCGCCAGACCGGGCCGGGCGCCTGCCCGATCTGCGGCATGGCCCTGGAGCCGCTGGCGCCCACCGCCGAGGCCGGGCCCGATCCGGAGCAGGCGGACATGGGCCGGCGGTTCTGGATCGCCCTCGTGCTGACGATCCCGGTGTTCGCCCTGGCCATGGGCGGGCACATGCTGGACCTGCACCGCTACATTGCGCCCGAAATATCCGACTGGGTCCAGTTCGCCCTGGCGACGCCGGTGGTGATCTGGTGCGGCTGGCCGTTCTTCCAGCGGGGCTGGGCGTCGATCACCAGCCGCAACCTCAACATGTTCACCCTCATCGCCATGGGGGTGGGGGTGTCGTGGTCCTACAGCGTCGCGGCCCTGCTGGGCCCAGGGATGTTTCCGGCCAGCGTTCAGGGGATGGACGGCCGCGTCGCGGTCTATTTCGAGCCGGCGGCGATGATCACCGTGCTGGTGCTGCTGGGCCAGGTGCTGGAGCTGGGCGCGCGGGCGCGCACCTCCGGCGCCCTGCGCGCCCTGCTCGACCTGACCCCGAAGACCGCCCGGCGCCTGGGCGCGGACGGTCTCGACGAGGAGGTCGGGCTGGAGGCCGTTGTCGTCGGCGACCGGTTGCGGGTGCGGCCGGGGGAGAAGGTCCCCGTCGATGGCGAGGTGCTGGAGGGCCGGGTCACCCTGGATGAATCCCTGGTGACCGGGGAATCCATGCCGGTCTCCAAACAGCCGGGATCCAAGGTGGTCGCCGGTTCGATCAACCGCACCGGCTCGTTCGTGATGCGGGCGCAGAAGGTGGGGGCGGACACCCTGCTGGCCCGCATCGCCCAGATGGTGGCCGAGGCCCAGCGAACCCGCGCGCCGATCCAGCGGACGGCGGACCGGGTGGCCGGCTGGTTTGTGCCGGCGGTGATCGCCTGCGCGGCGGCGGCCTTCGCCGTCTGGAGCCTGGTCGGGCCTGAGCCGCGGCTGGCCTTCGCCCTGATCGCGGCGGTCTCGGTGCTGATCATCGCCTGTCCCTGCGCCCTGGGCCTGGCGACGCCGATCTCGATCATGGTCGGGGTGGGGCGGGGCGCCCAGGCGGGGGTGCTGATCAAGGACGCCGAGGCCCTGGAGCGGCTGGAGGCGGTCGACACCCTGGTCATCGACAAGACCGGCACCCTGACCGAGGGCCGCCCCGACGTGGTGACCATCCATCCCACGGACGGCTTCGACAACGCCACCCTGCTGCGCGTGGCCGGCGGCCTGGAGCGGGGCAGCGAACACCCCCTGGCCGCGGCGATCCTCCGTGCGGCCCATGCCCGGGGGGTCGACCTGCCCGAGGCTGTGGGGTTTGACGCGCCGGCCGGGCGCGGCGTTCTGGGAACGGTCGACGGCCGCGCGGTGGTGGTCGGCGGCCAGGCCTTCCTGGCCGAACGGGGCGTCGACGCCGCCAGCCTCGCGGGCCTCGCCGAGGCCCAGGGCGCCGAGGGCGTCACCACCATCTTCGTGGCCGTGGACGGGGTCCTGGCCGGCTTCTTCGGCGTCGCCGACCCGATCAAGCCCAGCACCCCCGCCGCCCTGGCCGCCCTCAAGGCCGCCGGAGTGCGCATCGTCATGCTCACCGGCGACAACCACACCACCGCCCTGGCCGTCGCCCGGCGGCTGGGGATCGACGAGGTGAAGGCCGAGGTGCTGCCGCAGGACAAGGCGGCGGTGATCTCAGCCATGCGCCAGGCCGGCGCCGTGGTCGCCATGGCCGGGGACGGGGTCAACGACGCCCCGGCCCTGGCCGCCGCCGACGTGGGCGTGGCCATGGGCGCGGGGGCGGACGTGGCCATCGAGAGCGCCGGGATCACCCTGCTGAGCGGCGACCTGGCCGGCATCGTCAAGGCACGGATCCTGTCGCGGGCGGTGATGCGCAACATCCGCCAGAACCTGGTCTTTGCCTTTGTCTACAATGCCGCCGGCATACCCGTCGCGGCGGGCGCGCTCTATCCGTTTACCGGCACGCTGCTTTCGCCGAGCATCGCGGCGGCGGCCATGGCACTGTCTTCGTTCAGCGTGGTGACCAATGCGCTGCGGCTGAACCGGGCACGGATCTAGGCCGGGTCTTTCACGCGTCGTTCCTCGCGCGGGGGATGGCCGAACGCCTCGCGATAGCATTTGGCGAAATGCGCCGCCGAGGCAAAACCCGTCGACAGCGCGACCTCCATGATCGGGGCGCTGGTCTGTTGCAACAGGTGGCGCGCGCGTTTCAGGCGCAAATGCAGGTAATGGCGCGATGGCGTCGTCGCCAGATGATCGTGGAACAGGCGTTCGAACTGGCGCTGTGACAGGCCGGCGGCGGCGGCGATGGTCTCGATCGGTTCGGGGTTTTCGATCGCGGATTCCATCCGGGCCAGCGCGTCGAGCAGTTTCCTGTGCGCAAGCCCGGTGCGTTCGCGCAAGGACAGCCGTTGCGGTTCGTCGCTGACCCGCATGCCATGATGCAGCATCAGTTCGGCGACTTCGAGCGCCAGTTCGTGCCCGTAATCGCGCTCGATGAAATGGAGCATCAGATCGAGCGGCGCAGTGCCGCCCGAACAGGTAAAGCGGTCGCGGTCGATTTCGTATAGCCGCCCGGTGACATCGAGCGTGGGGAAATTCTCGGCGAAACTCGCCACGTTTTCCCAGTGGATCGTGCAGCGATAGCCATCGAGCAGCCCGGCATGGGCGAGCAGCACGCTGCCGGTACAGACCGAGCCGAGCATCGTGCCCATCCGCGCGGCGCGACGCAGCGCGGCGAACAGCGCGGGGCTGCCATGGCGTTCGGCATCGAGCCCCGAACAGACCACGATCACATCGGCCCCATGCGCCTCGGTCAACCCGCAATCGGGCGCAATCCGCGTACGGTTGCTGGCCGCGACCGCGCCGCCATCGATGGTTACCGTCTGCCAGTGATAAAGGTCTACGCCGCTTTCCCGGTTGGCCGCGCGCAAGGCCTCGATCGCCGCCGTATAGGGCATCATCGAGAATTCGGGCACGATCACGAACTGGAAACGGCGCGGGGAACGCGCGCTTGGAGGCTTGGCCATGGCGCACTGGTCCAAAGAGAGATCCGCGTCGGTTCCAGGATAATAACCGTCGGCTTTGCGACAGACAAGGCCCGCCCCTCGGCGTCATTCTGCGTGCCGGAGTACAGCCTGTGGAGGCTGATCAGG
>PLSW01000059.1 GCA_003165275.1 Caulobacteraceae bacterium | reverse complement strand
GTGATCAACTACTTCTTCTTCGTCGCCGAGGAACTGCGGGCGATCATGGCCGACCTCGGCTTCCGCACCCTCGACGAGATGGTCGGCCGCGTCGACCGGCTCGACGCCCGCGAAGCTGTGACCCACTGGAAGGCGAGGGGGATCGACCTCTCCAAGCTGCTCCATCAGATCGACCTCGCGCCCGGCGTCTCCCGTCGCCATACCGAGAGCCAGAACCATGGCCTCGAGGGCGCCCTCGACCACGGCCTCATCGCCGAGGCCGCCCCCGCCCTCGACGGCGGCGGACCGGTCAAGATCACCCGCGAGGTTCGCAACGTGAACCGCACGGTCGGCGCCATGCTCTCCGGCGAGATCGCTCGCCGCTATGGCCACGCCGGCCTGCCCGACGGCTCGATCTCGGTCCAGCTCACCGGCGTCGCCGGCCAGAGCTTCGCCGCCTTCCTGGCCCACGGGGTCACTCTGGACCTGGTCGGCGACGCCAACGACTACGTCGGCAAGGGCCTCTCCGGCGGCCGGGTCATCGTGCGCCAGCCTGAGGGCGTCGACCGCGATCCCACCCGCAACATCATCGTCGGCAATACGGTGCTCTACGGGGCCATCTCCGGGGAGGCCTATTTCGAGGGTGTCGCCGGGGAGCGGTTCGCGGTGCGCAACTCCGGCGCGGTCGCNNGCTGCGAATACATGACCGGCGGCGTGGTCGTCGTCCTCGGCGACACCGGCCGCAACTTCGCGGCCGGCATGTCCGGGGGCGTGGCCTATGTCTACGACCCGCAAGGGCGGTTCGGCCGCCTGTGCAACGTGGCCATGGTCGACCTGGAACGCCTCTCGCCCACGACCCTCAACGGCAACGCGCCCATCGCCGCCGGGGAAGAGGCCCTGCGGCCGCGCCAGCGCGCCCAGGGCGTCTACGACACCGGCATGGGCGACATGCTGCGTTACGACGCCGAGCGCCTGCGCATCCTGATCGAGCGGCACCACATGCACACCGGCAGCGAGCGCGCCCGGGCGATCCTGGAAACCTGGGAGACCTCGGTGGCGGACTTCGTCAAGGTGATGCCGAAGGACTACCGCCAGGCCCTGCGTGACCTGGAGGTCGAGCGATTGGCTTCCAGCATCGCCGCCGCCGAATAGCCCCCCATCCTCTAGTTCCGGAGCATTCCCGATGGGCAAGCCGACGGGCTTCCTCGAGATCGAGCGCCACGACCGCACCTACGACAAGTCCGCCGACCGGCTGAAGACCTGGCGCGAGTTTGTGAAACCGCTACCCGCCGCCGAGACCGGGCGGCAGGCGGCGCGCTGCATGGATTGCGGGATCCCCTTCTGTCACACGGGCTGTCCAGTGAATAACCAGATCCCCGACTGGAACAACCTGGTCTTCCGCGACCAGTGGCGGCGGGCCCTCGACAATCTGCACTCCACCAACAACTTCCCGGAGTTCACCGGCCGCATNNTGAACATCGACGACAACCCGGTGACCATCAAAACCATCGAGTGCGAGATCGTTGACCGGGGCTGGAAGGAAGGCTGGATCGCGCCGCAAATCCCCGCGATGAAGACCGGCAAGCGGGTGGCCGTGNNGGCATCCCCGACTTCAAGATGGAAAAGCACCTCATCGACCGGCGCGTGGAGCAGATGGCCGCCGAGGGGGTGGAGTTCATGCCCGGCGTCGAGGTCGGCGTCACATTGGCGGTTGCAGCCCTGCTGGCCGAATTCGATGCGGTGGTGCTGTCCGGCGGCGCCGAACTGCCCCGGGACCTGGAGCTGCCGCCGCATGATTTCAGCGGCATCCATTTCGCCATGGATTTCCTCACCCAGCAGAACAAGCGCGTCGCCGGCGACGACGAGGCCCGCGCGGCCCCGGACGGCGCCATCTCCGCCAAGGGCAAGCATGTGGTGGTCATCGGCGGCGGCGACACCGGCTCCGACTGCATCGGCACCTCCAACCGCCAGGGCGCCCTCTCAGTGACCCAGCTGGAGATCATGCCGCAGCCGCCGGTGCGCGAGAACAAGGCGATGACCTGGCCCGACTGGCCGCTGAAGCTGCGCACCTCCTCCTCCCAGGCTGAGGGCTGCGAGCGCGACTTCGCCGTCCTGACCAAGGCCGCCGTCGGCGAGAACGGCCGGCTGACCGCCCTCGAATGCGTCCGCGTCGAATGGGTCGCTGGCGCCGATGGCCGGATGCGGATGACCGAGGTCGAGGGCTCGTCCTTCGAGCTCAAGGCCGATCTGGTCCTGCTGGCCATGGGCTTCCTCGGCCCGCGTCCGGAGGTCCTGCTGGAGCAGGCGGGCGTTGAACTCGACCCCCGCGGCAATGTGAAGGCCGACACCGTCAGCTACCGCTCCACCACCCCCAAGATCTTCAGCTGCGGCGACATGCGTCGCGGCCAGTCCCTGGTCGTCTGGGCCATCCGCGAAGGCCGCCAGTGCGCGGCGGCGGTGGATGAGTTCCTAATGGGGGAGACATTGTTGCCGCGATAGGGGCGACGGGCGCAAGTTCGATTAGCGGGATCGTCATCGCCGGACTTGTTCCGGCGACCCATTTCTCAGCGGGCACGAACCTGGGTTCGTGATCCTGGATGGCCGGGACGTCGCCCGGCCATGACGGCCAAGCGAACGTGGGATCATTCCCTACGCCTGCACCACCAGCTCTCGCGCCCGAGCAGCCAGCCGGCTGACATAGTCACGCACCCCTGCCGGCCATCCCGCGACCCGCGCCTCGAACGCTTTTGCGTCGCCGGCGTAGAAGGCCCGAAGCGCCTCTTCATAGTCCGGCAGGTCCCCGGCCAGGGCGGACATCACCCGGTGCGCCGCTTCCCCTGCCTTGCGCGTGGCGTCCTTGCCGGCGTGGGTGCGCCGCGCTTCCTCGACCAGCCGCCGCAACGCCGCGGAAGCCCCGCCCGGCTGCTCGGCCAGCCATTCCCAGTGGCGGGGCAGGAGCGTCACCTCCCGGGCGGTGACGCCGAGCTTTGGCCGGCCGACACGCGGCGCGTCGGCCGTGGGCGGTGAGGGGGCCTCATCGCCCAGTCTCGCCAGCACATCCGCCGCCGATCCGCGCAGGTCCAGCGGCGCCTGCTGGCCGGTCTCGTCCTCGAACACGAGGATCGTCTCGACGCTCCCGGCGTCCACCACCGCCTTCACCCGCAGCGCCACCTCGGCCAAGGGGCCGGACGCGATTAGCCGATGGCCGGCGAAGGCGGTGCAGGGGGTGTGGGCGGCGGGGGGCATGGCGAACTCCGGTTGGCCACCCTTTCACCCGGGTAAAACCCCCGAGTCAACCGCCCCTTCGCCGCGGCGCAGCGCCGGGCGTTTGCCCCGGCGCGCGCCCCGCGCTACTTCCTGCGCCCCAACTTGATGAGACCTCCGATGCAACGCGCCCTCAACGTCACCCGCCAGGCCAATTTCGCCGACTGGTACCAGGCCGTGGTCCGCGACGCGGACATGGCCGAGAACAGCCCCGTGCGCGGATGCATGATCATCAAGCCGTGGGGCTGGGGGGTGTGGGAGCTGATCCAGTACGGGCTGGACACCCGCATCAAGGCCACCGGCCACGAAAACTGCTACTTCCCCCTGTTCGTCCCCTTGAGCTTCTTCGCCAAGGAGGCCGACCATGTGGAGGGCTTCGCCAAGGAGATGGCGGTGGTCACCCACCACCGGCTGACCACCATCGACGGCAAGCTGCAGGTGGACCCCAGCGCCGAGCTGGAAGAGCCCCTGATCGTGCGTCCCACCTCCGAGACCATTATCGGCGACGCCTTCAATCGCTGGGTGAAGAGCTATCGCGACCTGCCCCTGCTGGTGAACCAGTGGGCCAATGTGGTCCGCTGGGAGATGCGCACGCGCCTCTTCCTGCGCACCGCCGAATTCCTCTGGCAGGAGGGCCACACCGCCCACGTGGACCGCGAGGACGCCATGGCCGAGACCCTGCAGTCCCTGGAAATGTATCGCGAATTCGCCGAGACCGTGCTGGCCATGCCGGTGATCGCGGGGGAGAAGACCGAGGACGAGCGCTTCCCCGGCGCCGACAATACCTTCTCCATCGAAGCGATGATGCAGGACGGCAAGGCCCTGCAGGCCGGCACCTCCCACTACCTGGGCGAACACTTCGCCAAGGCCCAGGACATCAAGTACCAGAGCGAGACCGGCGAGCTGCGCTACGCCCACACCACCAGCTTCGGCGCCTCCACCCGGCTGATCGGCGGGGTGATCATGACCCACGGGGACGACGACGGCCTGCGCCTGCCTCCCGCCATCGCCCCCCGCCAGATCGTCATCGTGCCGATGCTGCGCGACAAGCCCGAGGACGCTGACGTGCTGGCCTTCGCGCAAGGGTTGGCGACAGAGCTGGGCGAGACCCTGGCCCTGAAGGCGCCCATCCGGGTGCTGCTGGACAAGAAGCCGCTGAAGTCCGCCGACAAGCGGTGGAACTGGGTGCGCCGGGGCGCGCCGATCATCGTCGAGATCGGCCCCCGGGACGCCGCCAATGGGGTGGTGACCTTCATGCGCCGGGACGCCCTGCGCGACGGCGACAAGGTCGCCTCCCACAACCTGCCCCGCGCCGACTTCATCGCCGCGGCGCCCGGCCTGCTGGCCGAGATCCAGGCCAATCTCTACGCCGAAGCCAAGGCCCGGCTGGAGGCGAATATCCGCACGGACCTGAAGAGCTTCGACGACCTCGCCGCCCACTTCGGCCCCGCCGCCGAGGACGACGACGCGGCCGCCACCTTCAAGGGCTGGGTGCGCGCCTCCTGGTCCAAGCCTACCGGCGAGGCCCTCGACGCCGTCGTCGCCCGCCTGAAGACCCTGAAGCTGACCATCCGCAACGCCCCCATGGACCAGCCGGCGACCTTCGGCCCCTGCATCTTCTCCGGCGAACCCGGGGTGCAGGAGATCCTGATCGCGCGGGCTTACTGAGAACGAAGAACCCCCGCCCCGCTGCGGGGCGGGGGTAGGGGGTGGGGGTGTCGGCTCGGTGCAATCCGTGGATTCCCAGACCCAGGTTCAACGGCGTAGACGGCGCCCGTACCCCCACCCCACCCCCCCCCCGCAAGGGGGAGGGGCTATTTCCCCAATCACTGTGATCGCACAAGAACTCAAGCCGTGCTCGCGCTAAGACTGCGGTGCTCATCGGCCTAACGTCCGGCTCAACGGCTCCGGGCAGGACGCTCCCTGGCATGGGGGGCACCACGCGCCCACGCAGGGCCAGTTCGTTTGAGGGCCTTCCCGGTTGCGACGATGTCGCTCGTTCGTGGCGGCCTCGCGATCAAACGCCGCGGCCTTGACCGGGTCGGCAGGCTCGACCGCATAGGTCGGCGCGTCTCGGCCGATCGCGGACATGTGCTTGCGGCAGGCTTCGCGCTCCTGAGGGCTGAGCCTCGCTGCGTCTGGACTGTCGCAGCCAACGCTGGCCCGCAGCGCGCGCTTCACGGCGTCCGGCAGCGCATCGCTCGGCGCCGTAGGCTTGGCCGTTGCGTCGATGGGTTGGGGCCGGCGCGGGGACATTGCAGCCTCGGGCAAATTCGGAAGAGGGGCGTGTTGTTGCGTCGGCTGCCGCGACGTCTTTGGGGCCGCCCGGCGTGGATGCGGCTTCGGTGAGGGAAGGTTCACTAGGCTGATCTCGACGGCGGGGCTTTCCGGTCCGAGGGGTGGCCACCGCATCCCGAATGCAAGGAACACCAGCGCGGCGATGTGGACGGCGACCGATGCCGCCAGACCTATTAGGGCCAGGCCCGTCGCGCCGCCTTTGCGCCTGAACCGCATGGCCGTTCCCCTGTCTAGGCGCGGAAACCTGAGACCAGATCGTGTTGCAATCGTGGCGGTAGCTTGGGCGCCGTCAATTGCTCCCGAACCGCACCCTCCTCGCGTTCGGCCCTACGACAGCAGCCCTCTGCAAACCTAACCGTTGTTTCACTTGTCCCCACTGCGCAACGCATGGTTCCAATACCTAAGGGGCGATCGGATCGCCCGAGGCGCGCGGGCGGATCATGCTGACCATTCAGAACCTGACTCACATCTATGCCAACGGCACCAAGGCCCTGGATGATGTATCCCTGACCGTGCCCAACGGCATGTTCGGCCTGCTGGGCCCCAACGGCGCCGGCAAGTCGACGTTGATGCGGACCGTCGCCACCCTGCAGACCCCCACATCCGGCTCGGTGAACTTCGACGGCATCGACGTGATCAACCAGCCGGAGCTCCTGCGCCGCGTCCTTGGCTACCTGCCGCAGGATTTCGGCGTCTATCCGCGGGTGTCCGCCTACGACATGCTCGACCACATGGCGATCCTGAAGGGGATCGCGAATGGCCGTGAGCGCAAGACCGAGGTGGAGCGACTGCTGGTGCAGACCAACCTCTGGGACGTGCGCCGCAAGGCCCTGGCCGGCTTCTCCGGCGGCATGCGCCAGCGCTTCGGCATCGCCCAGGCGCTGATCGGCGCGCCGCGGCTGATCATCGTCGACGAGCCCACCGCCGGGCTGGACCCGGAGGAGCGCAATCGCTTCCTGAACCTGCTGGCCGAGATAGGCGAGAACGTGGTGGTGATCCTCTCCACCCACATCGTCGAGGATGTCGCCGATCTCTGCCCGGCCATGGCGATTATCGCCGGCGGCAAGATCGTCAAACTCGGCGCCCCCGAGGCGCTGATGTGGGAACTCGACGGGAAGATCTGGACCAAGACCGTCGCCGCCTCCGAGCTGGAGGCGCTGAAGGCGAAATACACCGTCATCTCCACCCGCCTCTACGCCGGCCGCACCGTGGCCCACGTCCTGTCGGACACCGACCCCGGCGACGGCTTCACCCCGCACCAGGGCGGCCTCGGTGACGTCTATTTCGCCACCCTCCACGCCACCCGGCGCGCGGCCTGAGCCGGGGCGGGGGAGCCAAGCTATGTTCGCCAAGATCGCGGCCTTCGAGTTGCGCTACCAGTTGAAGAACCCGGTGTTCTGGGTGGCGGTGGTCGCCTTCTTCCTGCTGACCTTCGCCACCGTCACTGTCGACAACGTCCATATCGGCGACACCGCCAACGGCCATCTCAACGGCCCCTACGCGATCGTCGAGACCAACCTGATCTGGACCCTGTTCTTCATGTTCGTCTCTACGGCCTTCGTGGCCAATGTGGTGGTGCGGGACGACGAGACCGGGTTTGGGGCGCTGATCAAGTCCACCCGGGTGACCAAGGCCACCTACCTCTATGGCCGCTTCACCGGCGCCTTCATCGCGGCCCTTATCGCCTTTTTGGCGGTGCCCGCCGCGATCCTGATCGGCTCGGTGATGCCCTGGCTCGATCCGGCAAAGATCGGGCCGTTCCGCGCGGGGGACTATCTCTTCGCCTACGGGGTGATGGCCGCCCCGACCATCTTCCTGCTCTCGGCGGGCTTCTTCGCCCTGGCAACGGTCACCCGCTCGATGATGGCGACCTATGTCGGGGTGATCGCCTTCCTGATCCTCTTCACCATCGCGAGCACCATGGGCTCAAAGCCCGAATACATGGTCCAGATGGCCTATCTCGACCCCTTCGGTATCGGGGCCTTCGAGCTGGCCACCCGCTATTTCACCGCCGCCGACCGCAACGCCAGCCTGCCGGCCCTGGCCGGGCCGCTGCTGTTCAACCGGCTGATCTGGACCGGGGTCGGCGCGGGCTTCCTGGCCCTGGCCTACGTCCTGTTCCACTTCGAGGTCCGCGGCGCCAAGGCCGCCCGCAAGTCGGCCAAGGCGGCGCCGGAGCCGGCGCGTCCGGCGTTGACCTCCGCCGTGACCCCGGCCCTCCGCTTCGGCCCCGGCGCCGCTCGCGCGCAGTTCATGGCCCGCCTGCGTATGGACTTCGCCCTGGTGTTCCGCAGCCCGGCCTTCGCGGTGCTGCTGGTGCTCGGCCTTTTCAACGCCGGCGGGGCCCTGTTCCTCCTCGACGGCGTCTACGGCGTCGCCCTCTATCCGATCACCCGCTCGATGATCGAGGTCCTCACCGGCAGCTTCACCTTCGTGCCCCTGATCGTCGGCATCTACTACGCCGGGGAGCTGGTCTGGCGGGAGCGGGATCGCAAGACCGAGGAGATCATCGACTCCACCCCGACCTCCGACTGGACCTTCGTCGTCCCCAAAGTCGCGGTGATCGCCCTTGTTTTCGCGGTGATGCTGGCCATCAGCATCGGGCTCGCCCTCATCGCCCAGGCGATCAAGCATTTCGAGCCGGCCGACACCTGGAAATACATCGCCTGGTACCTGGCGCCGATGACCGTCAGCCTGACCCTGTTCACGGTGCTGGCGGTGTTCGTTCAGGCAATCTCGCCGCACAAGTTCATCGGCTGGGGGGTGATGGTCCTGTTCATCATCGCCAACGTCATGATGAGCAACCTCGGACTGGAACATAACCTCTACCGCTACGGCGGTGGCCCGATCGGCCCGGTGGTCGGCCTGTCCGACATGAACGGCCTGGGTGTGGCCGGAGAAGGCGCCTTGTGGTTGCGCGCCTACTGGGCCTGCATCGCCCTGGTCCTGGCCGTCCTGGCCTACGCCCTCTGGAGGCGGGGAGTCGAGACGCGCCTGTGGCCGCGCCTGCGCCGGCTGCCCTCGCGCCTCAAGGGCGGGGCAGGGGTGTTGACCCTGGCCGCCGTCGCCGTCGCCGTGGCCTGCGGCGTGTTCATCTACATCAACACCAATGTGTGGAACGACTACCGCACCGCCCGGGGCGAGGACCGCTTCCAGGCCGACTACGAAAAGGCCCTGCTGCCCTACGAGACCGTGCCGCAGCCGAAGATCACCAAGGTCAAGCTGGACGTCGACCTGCATCCCGCGGAGGGCTACGCCGACACCCACGGCCTCTACCTCTTCCAGAACAAGACCGACAAGCCGATCCCGGTCCTGCATGTGCGGTTCGAGCGCGACGCCCATCTGCGGGCGATCAGCGTCCCCGGCGCCCACGTGACCAAGGCCTACGACCGGTTCAGCTACTACATCTACACCTTCGACACCCCCATGGCGCCGGGGGAGACGCGCCAGCTCAGCTTCGACGTCTGGCGCGGCCAGAAGGGTTTCCGTAACAACCGCAACCAGACCTCGATCGTGGGTAACGGGACCTTCCTGAACAATTTCGAGATCGCCCCGATCCTCGGCATGGACCGCAACCAGTTGCTGCGCGACCGGGCCAAGCGCCGGCGCCTCGGCCTGCCGGCGGAACTGCGCATGCCCAAGCTTGAGGACGTGGGCGCGCGCCAGTTCAACATGCTGACCAAGTCCGCCGACTGGGTGGATTCCGACATCACCGTCACCACCGACGCCGACCAGACCCCGGTGGCGCCGGGCTACCGGGTCTCCGACATCACCCAGGGCGCCCGGCGCGCGGACCGGTTCGTCACCGAGGCGCCCATCAACGAGTTCTTCTCGATCCAGTCGGCCCGCTATGCCGTCAAGCGCGCGGCCTACAAGGGGGTGGACCTCTCAGTCTACTACTACCCCGGCCATCCCTGGAACGTGGACCGGATGATCCGGGCGCTGAAGTTCGGCCTCGACTACGACCAGGCCAACTTCTCCCGCTACCAGTTCCGCCAGGTGCGGATCCTGGAGTTTCCGGCGACCCAGGGGACCTTCGCCGAATCCTTCGCCAACACCATTCCCTGGTCGGAGGACATCGGCTTCACCTTTGACGTCCGCGACCCGAACAAGATCGACATGGTCACCTATGTCACCGCCCATGAACTCGGCCACCAGTGGTGGGCCCACCAAGTGATCCCCGCCGACAGCCAGGGCTCGACCCTGCTGGTGGAGACCCTGGCCCAGTACACCGCCCTGATGAACATGAAGCAGATGTACGGGCCCGAACAGATCCGCAAATTCCTGCACTACGAGCTGGACCGCTACCTGCGCGATCGCGGCGGCGAGTCCGTCGAGGAGCTGCCTCTGGCGCGGGTGGAGAACCAGCAATACATCCACTACCGCAAGGGCTCGCTGGTCATGTACCGGCTGCAGGACGAGATCGGCGAGGACGCCGTGAACCGGGCCTTGCGCAAGCTGATCGCCGACCACGCGTTCAAGGGCGCGCCCTATCCGACGTCCCTCGACCTGATCGCCGACCTGCGCGCCGAGGCGCCGGCGGACAAGCAGGCCCTGATCACCGACCTGTTCGAGAAGATCACCCTCTACGACCTGAAGACCACCAAGGCGGTGGCGAAGAAACGCCCCGACGGCCGCTACGACCTGACCCTGACCATCTCCGCCCGGAAGATGTACGCCGATGGTCTGGGCCACGAGACCGATGCGCCCCTGGGCGAGACCCTGGATGTGGGCGCCTTCGACATCGAGCCCGCCAAGCCTGGCTTCACCGCCAAATCGGTGATCGATTTCGAGCGCCGGCCGATCCATTCCGGGGTCCAGACCATCACCCTGGTGGTCAATCGCGCGCCGAAATTCGCCGGCGTCGACCCCTACAACAAGCTGATCGACCGCAACGCCGACGATAACGGCATCAAGGTGCAATAGGGCGGGCCCATGGCCAATCTGATCGAGCAGCGGGTCGAGGCGGCCCGGCGCGGCGAAAACCCCTATGTCATCACCAGGATGCCGTCCGGCTGGCTGGTGATCGGCGATGTGCAGCCGCTGCCGGGCTATTGCCTGCTGCTGGCCGACCCGGTGGTGGACAGCCCGAACGCCCTGGCCGAGGCGGACCGTATCCAATTTTCGCTGGACGGCCTGCGCATTGGCGACGCCCTGCTGGCGGCCACCGGCGCCTACCGGATCAACTATATGACCCTGGCGAACTTCGAGCCGTCGCTGCACACCCACATCGTCCCGCGGTACAGCGACGAGCCCGAGGAAAAGCGCCGCGCCGGCCCCTTCCAGGCCTATGACTGGGCCACGGCGAGGCCGTTCGATCCCATCGCCGACAACGCGTTCGTGGACGGCATGCGGGAGTGGTTGCGGGACAATTGAACCGTCTCACCTCCGCTGCCCCTTCACCTCTCCCATTCATGGGCGAGGTGGCGCGAGCGCAGCGAGATGACGGGCAAGTCGGAGGCGGCAGACTTGCCCTCTCCGTCATCTCGCGTTCGCTCGATGCCTCCTCTCCCATGAATGGGAGAGGAGAAGGCGCGCACACGCCTACTGACGAGCACCGCCTCACCCTCAGCCTTTGACAGCGCCACCACGCCGCCGCATCACTCGCCCCGGGGCGAGGCGACCCCGTGTCGGAAATGGAGCGGGCGATGATCGGTTCTTGGCGGGTTTCAGCGCTTTCGTTGGCTGCGGCCCTGACGCTGGCGTTGCCGGCCAACGCCGCCGGCCCCATGCCGCCCCCCGCCTACCAGGCCATGGCCCGCGACACCCTGAAGGAGCTGGTGGAGATCAACTCGGTCCACGCCAACGGCTCGACCGGCGCCGCCGAGGCGGTGGCCCGGCGCGCCCTCGCCGCCGGCTTCGCCCCCGCCGACGTTCATGTGGTCGCGCCCGCCGACCATCCGACCAAGGGCAATGTGGTCATCCGCCTGCACGGCAAGGGCCTCGGCAAACCCCTGCTGCTGATCGGCCACCTGGACGTTGTGGAGGCCAATCCCCGCGACTGGCCCACCGATCCGTTCAAGCTGGTGGAGAAGGACGGCTACTACTACGGGCGCGGGACCGAGGACATGAAGGGCGACGACGCCCTGGTGCTTACCGCCCTGATCCGCATGAAGAAGGAAGGCTTCGTCCCCGATCGCGACATCATCGCCGCCTTCACCGCCGACGAAGAGGGCGGCGGCGACGCCGACGGGGTCCAATGGCTGTTCGCCGCTCACCGCGATCTGGTGGATGCGGGCCTGGCGCTGAACACTGACGGCGACGGTCCGGTCTGGAAGAACGCCGTGCCCTACTATGTGGGCGTGGAGACCAGCGAGAAGGTCTACGCCACCTACGAACTGGAGGTCACCAACCGCGGCGGCCACTCGTCCCTGCCGCGGGCCGACAACGCCATCTACCAGCTGACTACCGGCCTGCAAAAGCTCGCCGCGTATCGCTTCCCGATGCATCTCACCGACACCACCCGCAGCTATTTCCGCGAACTGGGCGGGCTGCAGAAGGGCCCACTCGGCGCCGACATGCAGGCCCTGGCCGGGGCCTCCCCTGAGGGCTCCGCGGAGAAGCTTGGCGGCGATCCGGTCATCAACGCCCTGCTGCGCACCACCTGCGTGACCACCATGCTGCGGGCGGGAGAGGGGGAGAGCGCCCTGCCGTCCCGCGCCCACGCGACGGTGCAGTGCCGGCTGATCCCTGGCGAGACGACGGGCCAGACCAAGGCGGCCCTGGAGGCCGTGATCGGCGATCCGGCCATCAAGGTCAGCCTCGACGAGCCGGTGGACCAGGCGCCGGAAACGCTCCTGACCCCGGATGTTCTCGCCCGGTATCACCGCCTGGTCGACCAGTTCTGGCCGCACCTGCCGGTGATCCCGGACATGACCCCGGGCGCCTCGGACTCGGTCTACGCCCGCCTCGCCGGCGTGCCGAGCTACGTCTCCGGCGCCATCCTCTTCGACATCGACGACTCCCGCGCCCACGGACGCGACGAGCGGGTGAACATCGCCGCCTTCGACCAGGGCGGGGAATACGCCTATCGCATGATCAAGGTGTTCTCGGCGCGCTAGACCTAGCGGTTGTCGTCCAGCCAGGCTCGCAGGCGCGACAGGAACGGCAGGGCGGCCTCGAATTCCGTCGCCGGGATCGCCGCCCGGATGGCGTCGAGGCGCGGCTTGGTCGCCTTCAACGCGGCTTCGCGGACGTCGAGGCCCTTGGCGGTGATCGAGACCTGTTTGCGCCGGCCGTCGCCGGCGTCGGGTCGAACGGCGACGAGCCCCTGGGCCTCCAGCCGCGCCAGGGTGTTGGTCATGGCGCCGCGGGTCACCTGGAAGGCGTCCGCCAGGTGGGCCGGGGTCTCCTCGCCGCCGCGGCGGGCGAAGTGGTTCAGCACCCCGAACTGCGCCGCCGACAGGCCGGCGGGCAACAGCCGTTCCAGCGCCGTGGCGGACAACTGGGCGATGATGCCGATCTCGGTGAGGACGCGGACGTCCGGGCGGTCACGGGCTGGGCTGGGTGGGCTCATGCACTCCCGCTAGCCCTTCATGATCTGGGCGTCCAGGCCTCGGCGGGGGGCGGGCGGGACCGCGCCGACATGGCCGACTCGCGCGAACATCTGCACCCGGCCGCCGCCGGGCGCCATCGCCCCATGGGCGGCGGCGAAGGCGCCCGCCATGCTGGAATATTCCTGCAGGCACTGGCTGAACGGCTGCATCGCCAGCCCCTGGGCCGTGGCGGCGAGTTGTGCGCGCAGATAGGCGCCCCCCGCCGCCAGCTGGCCGGCCCGCGTGTTGGTCGAAGTGGTCAGCCAGACCCAGCCGCGCGCCGTATCCGCCCCGGCCTTCAGCGACTTCAGCATCTCGTTGAAGGCGAAGGAGCCCTCGGTTTTCATCGCCGCCGCGGTCAAGAGGCCGCCAGCGTGCAGGGCGCCCATGAGCGGTCCGGACAGGGATATCCCCCATGGGTGGGCGGCGACATCGGTGTCGCCGAAATGCGTCCGCTCGGCGGTTTCGGTGTTGGCCGCGGGGGTGAAGGCCTCGATCCGCGCGCCCTCCGCCGCGATCGCCGCCAAGGCCGCGACCCGGGCGGGGTCCACGGCGGCGCCGGCGCTCACCGTTCGGCTCGATGCCGCCTGGATGATCCCCGTCGCCGCCTGGGGCGACACCGGCTGGGCGTCGAAGGGCTGGCGGTTGGTGTGTCGGTCCGCCGCCGCGGCGAACAGGGGATCAGGCTCAGGCGTCGACTGGGCGAAGCGCATCCGCGCGACGGGCCGCCCATCCAGGCGCGGCTGCGGCTCGCCGTCCGGAAAGGCGTCGATCTCAAGCGCCCATCCGTCCTGCGCCGCCGCCATCCTCGCCAGCTCCAGAAAGGCGCCGCAGCCGATGACGATCTGGCGGTTGAAGGGATCGGTGTCCTTCAGCAGCCGCCCGTGATCGATGTACAGCGTCGCCTCGCCGGGCGTCCGCAGGTCGATGAGCCAGGGCTGCATATTGTGCGGGTTGGGCGCCAGGATCGCCCAGGCCAGCGCCCGCCGCCGCGGGTCGCTTTCGCCCTGACCGGGACGAACCCAGGCGCGGCGCGGGTCCGCCGTCGCGGTGCAGGCGGGGAGGGCGGCGAAGAGCGCGCCCCCGCCCGCCAGCCTGATAAAGTCGCGCCGTTGCATGGGTCACATCCAGATAATTTAGTATCAAACTAAATGATCAGAGATTCTTCGGTGAGGCAATTAAATTTGTGAACGGGTCGCAGCCTTGCCACCCTGCGCGGACCGGGTTCTAAGGCGGCGGACGGTTGAAACCAGTGGAGCAGCCATGGGCGCTCGCCTTCCGCCGGCCCTTGAGGCCGCCATCGAGCAACGGCTGGTGGGGGTCTCGCGGGCCGACCTGGCCGAGCGCGCGGCGCGTATTTCCGGCCACTATCGGGCGCAAGGCGCCTCCAGCGCCGTGGTAAGGGCCGAGGCGGACGCCGCCGCCTACGCCCTGTCGCGGCTGCCGGCCACCTACGCCGCCGTCGATGCGGCGTTCGAGGCGATCGCCGAGCGCGCGCCGGAGTTTGCCCCGGCCACGGTGCTCGACATCGGCGCGGGTCCCGGCGGCGCCAGTTGGGCGGCGGTGGAGCAGTGGCCGGACGTCGTCGCCGTCGCCCTCCTCGACAGCAATCGCGCCTTCCTCGCCCTTGCCGCCGAACTCGCGCGGTCGAGCGATCACCCCGCCCTGGCCGCCAGCCGACCGGTCCTTGCGGACTTCCGCGCCCTGACCGCGCCTCCCGAACCCGCCGATCTGGTGATCGCCAGCTACGCCCTGGCCGAGGTCGGGGTCAGCGACGCGGTGGAGACGGCGCGGACGCTTTGGGGCCTGGCGCGCGGCGTCCTGGTGGTGGTCGAGCCCGGCACCCCGGCGGGGTTCGAACGGATCGCCGCGGCCCGGTCGGCCCTGATCGCCGACGGCGGCGCCGTGCTCGCGCCCTGTCCGCACGCCGAGGCCTGTCCGATCACCGCGCCCGCCTGGTGTCACTTCAACCGGCGTCTGCCGCGGTCCCGCGACCACCGGCTGGTCAAGGGCGCGAGCGCGCCGTTCGAGGATGAGAAGTTTGCCTATGTGGCTCTGGCGCGGCCTGACCTGCGAACCCGGGGCGCGGGCGAGAGGGTGATGTCGACGCCCCGCGTGACCAAGGTCGAGGCGGCCTACCGGGCCTGCACTCCCGCGGGCCTGGTCGATCGCCGCATTCCAAGGCGGGAGCGCGAACGGTTCGTCCGCGCCCGGCGACTCCATTGGGGCGATTGGGCCGAAGACGGCTGAGAGCCGACTAAAGCGGCGCGGCCAGGACCACGCCGGTGCAGATGGCGGCGAAATGCACGCTGGCGGCCACCACCACAAACCCATGCCAGATCGCCCGGCGATAGGGCAGGCGCTCGGAATGGAAGAACAGGGTGCCGGTCGTATAGATCAGGCCGCCCACCACCAGCAGCACCAGTGCCGTCACCGAGACCCCGGTGACCAAGGGGTGGATCGCGACCAGCACCAGCCAGCCGAAGGCCACATAGACCAGGGTCCACAGCCGCTCATGGGGCTGTTTCAGGAGCAGCTTTCCGGCCACCCCGGCCGCCGCGACGCTCCAGACCAGGGCGGTCATGCCGAGCGACCAGGCGCCGTGGAAGCGCTGGGTGGTGAAGGGGGTATAGGAGCCGGCGATCATCAGGAAGATCGCCGCCTCGTCCAGACGGCGCAGGAACGGCCGCGCCCGCGAAGGCTGGGTCAGGTTATAGGCCGCCGAACAGCTCAGCATGGCGATCAGGCAAAGGATGTACAGGCCCGCCGCCACCGCCAGGCCGGCGCCGCCGTGTGTGACCACCGCCAGCACCAGCAGGGCCCCGCCGCCGGCCGCCGCCGCCAGCAGGCCTACCGCGTGCACCAGTCCGTCCGCGAGCTTTTCGCCCGGCGTTGGATAGTGTTCGGCTTCCTGTAGGATCGGCAGGGACACGGATCGCCTCAAAGACTCGAATTGGCCGGAACGCCCCGCCATGTGAGATAGCGGCTAACCCTAGCATGGGTTGCGTGGCGCCATTGCGGCGCTTGATGGGATGGAGACCGAATTGCAGACGCTATTGCAACAAGCGCACACCCTGGGCGAGCGGCTGAAGGCGGCGGGCTCGACCTTGGCTGTGGCCGAGTCCTCCTCCGGCGGCCTGATCTCCGCGGCCCTGCTCGCGGTGCCCGGCGCCTCGGCCTACTACCTGGGGGGCGCGGTGGTCTATACCGCCCGTGCCCGGATGCGGCTGATGGGCCTGACCCGCGAGGACGTGGCCGGCATGCGGTCCGCCAGTGAGCCCTATGCGCTGCTCCTGGCCCGCACCGTGCGCGAGCAGTTTGGAGCCACCTGGGGGATATCGGAAACCGGGGCCGCGGGCCCGACGGGCAATCCCTACGGCGACTCCGCCGGCCATACCTGCGTCGCCGTGTCCGGCCCCGTGGACATGGCCTTCACCTTGGAGACGGGGGAAGCGGACCGGGAGGACAATATGCGCGCCTTCGCCGCCGCCGCCCTCGACCTGCTGCTGCAGGTCACGGCCTGAGGCTGAAGCGCCGTTAGCCTAAATACGAAGGCTTAATCCCGTGCGGTCATGCTTGCAGGCTTCACCACGCGAGATTGCAGGCATGCCCGCAAACCCACGGCGCACGAACGAAAAGGTCCACCTCGCCGCGATCGAGGCGCTGGACCTGGAAGCGTCGCGGCCGTCCTTCGACCGGATCGCCCTGCTGGCCCGCAGCCTGGCGGGGGTGCGCAGCGCCCGTGTCGACTTCGTCCAGGCCAAGGGCCTGTGGACCGCGGGCGAGGGCGCGCAGCTATCGGCGCCCGTCGCGCGTGACGAAGCCTTCGCCGCCCACGTGGTCGTCGGCGCTAAGGTGCTTTGGGTCGAAGACCTGGCCAAGGATGCCCGCTTCAGCGCCAACCGCAACGTGACCGGTCCGGCCCAATGCCGGTTCTACGCCGGCGCACCGATCCGCCTTTCCAACGGCGCCCGCGTCGGGGCCCTGTCGATCATCGACAGCCGGCCGAGACCCTACGACGCCTTTCTCGCCGAGCGGCTGGAGGACCTCGCCGCCCTGGCCGCCGAGGAGTGCGAGCGTCGCCGCGCTGTGCGCGAAGCCACCCGCTCCACCGCGGAAGCCCGGGCGCTCAGCGAGCAGATCGCCGCCATTGTCGAGGCCGCGCCCGTGGCCCTGGTGATGACCGACAAGGACCTGCGCATCCTGCGGGTCAGCCCCCGGTGGCGCCGCGACATGCGCATGGAGGGCGTCGAGGTCGAAGGGCGGCGCATCTACGATCTCTTTCCCACCAGCCAGGCGCGCATGGGCGCGGATTTCCAGCGCGCCCTGTCGGGCGAGGTCGTCGCCTACGACAGGCTCGAACTCCGTCCCCGCCCCGACCACGCCTTCTGGGCGCAGGCGGAAGCGACGGCCTGGCGAGACCCGACCGGCGCGATCGGCGGCCTGCTGATCATGACCCACGACATCACCGACATGGTGGAATCCCTCCACCGGGCCGAGCAGTCGGAGCAACGGTTCCGAATGGCCGCCGAGATGGCCGAGTTGTCGGTTTACGACCTCGATCTCCGCCACGAACGGCTGCACACGGAAGGCGCCGGCCTCGGGGGCCTGGACGGCGATTTCAGTCCCCGATCCATGGACCAGGTGTGGATGGGCGTGCATCCGTCCGACCGCGAACAGGCCAAGGCCCTCTGGGACCGCCATGAGCAGGAGGGCGGGCTCTACCGGTCGGTCCATCGCATTCTACAGCCCGAGGGCCCGCACGTCTGGGTCTCGGTGGTGGCCGAAGCCAAGCGAAACGCCGAGGGCCGCACCGAGCGCGTGGTCGGCGTGATGCGCAATGTCGATCGTGACAAGCGCGCGGAGGCGGCGATGATCAAGGCCCTCGACGCGGCAGAGGCGGCCAACCGCGCCAAGAGCGAATTTCTCGCCAATATGAGTCACGAGATCCGCACGCCGCTGAATGGCGTGACCGGCGTCGCCGGCGTCCTCGGCCGCACCCCGCTTTCCGCCGGCCAGCGGGAGATGGTCGGTGTGATCGAAGCCTCGGCCAGGACGCTTGAAGCCCTGATCGCTGACGTGCTCGAACTGGCCCGCCTCGAATCCGGCAAGGCCGAGCTGGCCGCGGAACCCTTCGACCTTGCCGCCGCCCTGCGCGGGGTCGCGGCGGAATTTGAACCCCGCGCCCTGGAAAAGGGACTGAAGTTCAAGTCGACCATATCGCCAGCGGCGCAAGTCCAGGTGGTCGGCGACCCCGCCCGCCTTCGGTGGATTCTCTCGAACCTGCTTTCCAATGCGGTCAAGTTCACCGACCACGGGCGGGTGTCCCTGAACGTCGAGGCCGAGCCCCTCGGGGAGGGCGTGCGCCTTCGCCTGTCGGTGATCGACACCGGAGTCGGTTTTGACGCCGAGACCAGCCGCCGGATGTTCAAGCGTTTCGAGCAGGCTGACGGCTCCAGCACCCGCCGGTTCGGGGGGACCGGCCTTGGCTTGGCCATTTCGCGATCCTTGGTCCAGGCCATGGGCGGCGATCTCAGCGCCAGCTCCACCCCGGGCAAGGGGGCGGTCTTTTCATTCGAGGTCGAACTGCCGGCGGTTTCCGCGGCGGTTGCGGCCGGCGAAGCGCCCGCCCCGCCGAGCGCGCCAACACCCCCCCCGGACGCCATCGCCAGAGCGCCGGAGGCGATCGGGAAACCGCCGCGGGTCCTGTTGGCCGAGGACCATCCGACCAACCGCAAGGTGGTCGCCTTGATCCTGGAGTCGATGGGCGTCGATCTAGTCTGCGTCGAGAACGGCGCCGAGGCGATCGCCGCTGCGGAGGCCGCGGCCTTTGACCTGATCCTGATGGACATGCAGATGCCGGTCATGGACGGCCTCACCGCCATTCGGGCGATCCGGGCCAAGGAAGGTCTGCAGGGCAGGGGGCGCACGCCGATTTTCGCCCTGACCGCCAACGCCATGGCCGAGCACGCGGCTGCCTCGTCAGCGGCCGGGGCGGACGGGCACCTGACCAAGCCGATCAGCGCCACCGACCTGGTTGCGGCGGTCGCGGGCGCCTGTGAGCCCGCCGCGCCTGCCAAGGCCGTCGCCCAGTCAGGCTGACCGCCGTCGCCCGAGTGGTCGATCCAGTCGCGTGGTCGATGGCCGCAACAAAACTTCTCCCGGCGAATTTACCGGATGGCGAGGCCTGGACGCATAGGCTGCCCGGCGTGTGGAGGTCGCCATGGACCATGTGACGAACAGTCTTAGCCAGCGTGAGTTGGTTGTCCGCGTGGCGACGCTCGAGCTGCTGGTGGCGGATCTGATCCATTTGCTGCGCACCGTCGATCCAGACGCAGTGGAAACCCTGGTGCGGGAAGCCACCCTCGATCGCGACGTCAACGACGCTAGGGCCATGCCCGCGAACGCCGAACATCAGCGGTTCCGTCTGCATCAGGTGTTCGCCGAGCGCGTCCGAGGCCTCTCCCGGCGGCGTGTTCAGGGCGCCGGCGTCGTCCATCCGGCGGAGGCTCAAGGCTGAGCGCCCATCAGGCGAGGGTTTGGCCTCAGGGCCGGATGTGCTTTGCTGCCGCCAGACTTCAGACCTTTCAAAGGCGCTCATGGTCGAACTTGTCGCCACATCCGACGCCGTGAGGCTGTCCTGGCTGCGCGCGGTGCTGGCAGACGCCGGCATCGAGACGCAGGTGTGGGACGCCGGCGCCGGATCGCTCTGGGGATCGGCGATCAATCAACGGCTGATGGTCGACCAAGCCGATCTCGCCCAGGCCAAACGGCTTCTCGCCGCGGCGGAGCCGCCCGCCTAGTTGGCGGCGATCAGCCCCGTCGCGCTGTGCGCCTGCCCCAGCGCCGACGCCCTGAGGATGATACCGGCGATGGCGCCGTACTGGCCTTTGTAGCGGTGGTCGCCGGGAACGGTGGCCAGGGCGGTCACGCCGCTGGGAAACCGCGGACAGGCGCTCACGGGGTCCTGGGCGCCGTAGATGCAGACGCTGGGCACATCCTTCAGCGCCGCCAGGGCCCGCGGCACCGAGGTGGCCCCCGGGCCATAGACATTGATCCAGGAGGTGGGGCGGAACACCAGCTCCGCCTTGGACCCCGGACCGATCAGCGCGATCAGCCGAACCCGCGCACGCATCTCGGCCGGCAGTTTTCCGGCGATCTCCGGCAGGCTGTCGGCGCCGAAGGAATAGCCGACCAGGACGACGCGCGACTTGTTCCAGAGCTGCGAATAGTGGGCGATGATCGTCGCCAGGTCGTTGGTCGCCTCGGGCAGGGACCGCTCGTGCATGTAGTAGCGCAGGGTGTCGACGCCGACCACGGGATCACCCGCCTCGGCCAGGGCGGCAGACACGCGGCGATCCACCTTCGCCCAGCCGTTGTCGCCGGAATAGAACACCACCAGGGTGTCGCCGCCTTCGCGGCTGGGCGCCTCGAAGATCGGCAACGCCGCCAGCCGCGAGCCGGGTGCGGCGCCGGTGGCCGCGTGCTCGGCGGGCGGGTCCCGCGACAACATCTGATCGACGGCGATCTTCAACCCGCCGGCCAGGATCGCGACCAGCGCCAGCATTGCGACCGCCGTCGCCCGCACTGACGACGCTTTCATGTAGCCAATATCCCCACGCTGCGACGTTTCGCTCGCGCCTCCGTATTTCTACTTGGCGGAGCGTCGAGCGAGGTCAAGCGATGATGTACGTTTGCGGCGGGGTGATGGCTGCGACGGAAACCTTGCCGACATTCGTGCAACACAGAGGCAACACGATCGTGCGCAGCTTTGACCACCGTTCACTAGGAAAACCCCGGACAATGAAACATCAAATTCGCCTCATCGCGAGCGTCGCCGCCTTTGCGGCCTTTGCCGCGGGCGCCTCGCTCGCCGCGGCGCAGGATCTGCCGGCGCCGCCGCCGCAGGCCAAGCACGACGGCATGATGCATGAGCACCTGCAGGCCCACGCCAAGGCCATGCACGACATCCTCAACATCCGGCCCGACCAGGAAGCGGCGTGGCAGGCCTTCACCGCCTCCATGGTCCCGCCGCCGCATCCGGACATGGACCGCCACGGCGAAGGCCATGAGATGGCCATGACAACACCCCAGCGCCTCGATGACATGGCCGCGAAGATGGCCGAGCATCAGGCGGCGTTCCAGCGCCACGCCGAGGCCGTCAAGCGCTTCTATGCGGTGCTCACCCCGCAGCAGCAAAAGGCCTTCGACGCCATGTCGGCGATGATGATGCATCACATGGGGCCCGGCGGTCCGATGGGTCGTCACGGGATGGGCATGGGTCATGGCGGCCATGACGGTCCGCCTCCGCCGCAGTAGTCTTCCCGCCCGGTCCCGCCCTGGCGGGACCGGCTGTCTCTGAAGGAGCGCTTGATGACCATGACCCGCATCACCGGCCTTGCGGCCGTCCTGACCCTGATGGCGTTCGCCGCCGCGCGCGCTCAGGACGCGCCGCCGACCGGCGGCGACAATGGCCATGGCCGCGGCGTCGTGCGGCAGGCCTGCAGCGCCGACATCGCCAAGTTCTGCTCGGACGTTCATGCCGGCGGCGGCCGGGTGATGGAATGCTTCAAGGCGCACAAGGACGACCTTTCCGACGGCTGCAAATCCGCGCTGGCGGAAATGCGCGCCGAACATCGCGCCGAGAAGGCCGACGACGCCACGCCACACTGACCCCGGCGCGGCCCGGCGATCGACGACGGCGGGCGGCGATGCGTCGCCGTGCTGGACTTGGCCGCGTCTCCCGCTGACTATGGTCGATGGGGAGACGCATCATGACATCCAAAATTGCGAGGCTTGCGGCGGTCCTGGCGATGCTGGCCATCGCGTTCGGGGCCCTGCCCGCCGCGGCGTCGACGGTCATCGCGGATCCGGCGGCCTTTTTGCAAAGTGTCTACGCGCGCCTCGCCAAGGGCGGCGACTATATCCCGCCTGAAGACATCTACACCCCGCGGCTGGCGTCGCTCTGGGCGCTGGAAGAGCGCGAGGCCGGCAAGGAGGTGGGCCGCATCGACTTCCTGTTCTGGATCGACGGCCAGGATGGCACCCCCGCGGACCTTCACCTGCGAACCGTCGCGGTGGAGGGCCGGGCGGATCGGCGCATCATCGTCGCCACCTTCAAGAACGGCGACCAGCCCGAGGATCTGCGGTTCTATTTCCAGCGCACCCCGGCCGGCTGGAAGGTCGACGATGTAGTCTCCCTCAAGGGGGCATCTCCCTGGACCCTGTCGGTGATCCTGAAATACGGCTGGGTGGACTGAGGGGCGGGTGATGAAGCTCTATCAGACCTACACCTCGCCGTTTCCGACCCGGGTGCGACTGATGCTCTACGCCAAGGGCATCGAGGCCGAGATCATCGAGCCGCCCGGATTCCATTCCTCGGCGGAATCCAAGGGCGACTACATGGCCGTCAATCCGATCGGCCGGGTGCCGACATTGGTGCTCGACGACGGCCGCGCCCTGCCGGAGTCGGAGGTGATCTGCGAATACCTCGAGGACGCTTATCCCTCGCCCAGCCTGCGGCCGGCCGATCCATGGGGACGCGCCGAGATGCGGCTGCTCGCGCGTATCTGCGACATCTATCTGGTGATGGCGATGGTGCCTCTGTTCAACGCCGCTGGACGCTCGCGCAAGACCTGGGACGCCGGCCGGATCGCTGCGGCCCTTGCCGAGGTGGAGACCGCGCTCGGCTATCTGGAGGATTATATCGGCGAGGGCGGCTATGCGGTCGGCGGGGCGCTGACCCAGGCCGACGGCGCCATCGTCCCACAACTGATCCTCGCCTTCGAATGGGCGCCTGCGCTTTTCGGCGCCCCGAGCCCGTTGGGCCGCCACGCCAAGCTGGCGGCCTACTGGTCCGCCATCCAGCGCGATCCGATTGTCGCGCGCCTGATCGCCGAAACCCGCGACGCCATCTCAGGCGAACAGGCCAAGGCCCGGGCGGCTAGGGCGGGCTAAGGGTCAGTCCGGCGGAGACGACGATCACGTCGGCGACCACGTCCCGCCGGCCTTGATAGCGATGTCCGCCCGGAAGCCCGATCGGCCGGATCACCTCGCCTGGGAACCGGTTGCAAGCCTGGCGCGGATCGTGGTCCGCGTGGATGCAGATCATCGGAACGCCGGACAGGGCCTTGAGCGCCGGTTCGAGCGGCTTGGCGCCCGGCCACTGCCAATCGAACCACGAGACGCCGCGAAAGGCGAGGTCTCCGTGGTCGCTTGGACTGATAAGGGCCAGCAGGCGCACGCGCTCCAGCTCGGACGCCGGCAGATGCTCGGCGATGAACGGAAGGACGTCGCCCCCGAAGGAATAGCCAATAAGGATGACCCGCGGTCGTCCCCAGGCCTGGCTGTACTGGTCGATGACGGCGGCGAGATCCGCGGCCGCCTGGTCCGGGGTTTTGCGGAATACCAGGTAGCGCACGCTGTTGACGCCGACGACTGGTACGCCGTCGGCGGCGAGGCGGCTGGCCATCGCCTGCGCCTGCGGCGCCCAGCCGCTGTCGCCGGAATACATGACCGCGAAGGTGTCGCCGCTTCGAACGCTCGGAACGACGATCAAGGGGAGCCGGTCAACGCGGACGCCGCCGACGGCCGAACCGCCAGCGTCGCTGGGGAGACTGGCGCTCGCGCAGGCGCCTAGGGCGAGCAGCGCCGCCGCGAGCGCGATCTTCGATGACCATCGCCACGACTGGCCAAACATAGGACGGCTCCCGCCGCCGGGAAATGCCCGGCGTCTGCGGACTAGTTCATTTCCGCATCGGTTTTGCAAACAGCGCCGCCGTTCGCGAAGCCGCCGCGGCGATTCACGTAATCCCCCGCGACGAGCGGCTGCGATGCGCTAGCCCAGGGTCAGCGCCGCGATGACGCCGCGCCCAGATGGAGCCAGACATGGACCCGGCCAACATTCTTCCGTCCCCGCCGCCCGCGCCGCGCCTGACCCGCGTCCAGACCGTGCAGCTGGCCCTCGCGGCGCTGGGGGTGATGGCCGCGGTCGGGGTGATCTTCGCCCTGGGGCGGCCCCATCCCCACCCCTTTGACGCCGCCCTCTTCGCCCGCCAGCCGCGGGTCATCCGGGCGCATGTGATCGCCGCGGTGCTGGCCCTGCTCCTCGGCCTGGTCCAGTTCGCCGGTGCGAAGGGGAACGCCGTCCACCGGGTGATCGGCTGGGGCTGGGTGCTGCTGATGATGACCGTCGCCATCAGCTCCTTCGTCATGCTCAGCCTCGGCGGCGGGCTCAACCCCATCCACGCCCTCAGCGCCGCCGTCCTTGTCCTTGTGCCGCTGGGGGTCGTGGCTGCGCGCCGTGGAGACGTGGCCCGGCATCGCGGCTACATGACCGGTGTCTTCGTCTTCGGCCTGATCGTGGCGGGCGCCTTCACCTTCGTTCCCGGCCGGCTGATGTGGCGGCTGTTCCTCGGCTAGACGGGCAGCGCCAGGAAACCGCCGCCGAAACCGGGCATGGCGAAGCCGTCGGTCTCGAGCCTTCCGGCCAGTCCGCTCTCCAGCACCGAGGCTCCGGCGAGCCCGGCGCCCATCCACACTACCGGTGCGGCGCCCAGGTTGATCAGGCAGAGCACCCGTTCGCCTTCGGCCTCCCGAAGTACGGCCAGCACCCCGTCGGGCGCGGCCAGCACTTCGGTCTCGCCCACGGCCAGGGCGGCGTGGGCCTTGCGAAGGGCGATCAGCCGGCGGGTCTGGGCCAGGCTGGAGGCCGGATCGTTCAACTGGATGTCGGCGGCCAGGGCCACGTGCGCCGGATCGATCGGCAGCCAGGTCTGGGTCGCCAGGGTGAAGCCGGCCATCGGCGCGGTGCTCGACCAGGGGAAGGGGGTGCGCGCGCCGTCGCGGCCGGCGTCCCCGGTATAGTCGTTGCGCGCGAAGGGATCCCTCAGGTCTTCAAAGCGGATGCGCGCCTGCGGCAGGCCCAGCTCGTCGCCCTGATAGAGGAACAGTGTCCCCTTGAGGGCGAACAGCGCCGCCAGCAGCGCGTGAACCTGTTCGCGGGGGGCGTCGGGCCCGCCCAGCCGAGTCGGGTAACGCGGCACGTCGTGGTTGCCCAGGGACCAGGCCGGCCACCCCGCCACGCCCCGCCAGGCATTGGCCGCCTCGGCGAACAGCCGCGGCGTTCCCTTGCGGCCGGTCAGCAGGTGGAAGCTGTAGGCGGTGTGCAGCTTGGTGGGGCCGTCGGTGTATTCGATCTGCCGCGCCAGGGCGTCGTCGTCGACGATCTCGCCGACCATCATTTGGTCGCTGTACTGATCGGTCAGCGCCCGAAGCCTGGCAATGAAATCAAGCGTCTCCGGCCGGGATTTATCATAGAGGTGCTGCTGGAACTGATAGGTGCGCGAGGGGATGCGGTCATAGGCCGCCGGCGGATTGTCGCGCAGGCCGAGGTCCTGGACATAGTAGTTGGCGACGTCGAGCCGAAAGCCGTCCACACCCCGATCCAGCCAGAACCGCGCCGCCTCGAGCAGGGCGTCCTGGACCTGAGGGTTTCTCACATTCAGGTCGGGCTGTTCGGTCAGGAAGTTGTGCAGATAGTACTGCCGCCGCCTCGGGCTCCAGGTCCAGGCCGGGCCGCCGAAGGAGGCCTGCCAGTTGTTGGGCGGCGTGCCGTCCGCCTTGGCCTCGGCCCAGACGTACCAGTCGGCCTTGGGATTGTCCTTCGATGCGCTGCTCTCCAGGAACCAAGGATGTTCGTTGGAGGTGTGCGAATAGACCTGGTCGATGATCACCTTCAGCCCGAGGGCCTGGGCCCTGGCCACCAGGGCGTCGAAATCCGCCAGGGTTCCGAAGCTGGGGTCGACGTCGCAATAGTCGCTGACGTCGTAGCCGTAGTCCTTCATCGGCGAGGTGAAGAAGGGCGAGAGCCAGACCCCGTCGCAGCCAAGGCCGGCGACATGGGCGAGCTTGGCGGTGATCCCGGCCAGGTCCCCGGTCCCGCGGGCGTCGGAGTCGAAAAAACTGCGCGGATAAATCTGATAGATCACCGCGCCCTTCCACCAAGGCGCCGTCGCCATCTGCGTCCTCCTAGCCGCCGACCAATCGGTTCAGCCTGGCGTGCTGTAGCAGGATGATCGTCTTGGCGTCGATGATCTCGCCCCGCTCGATCATCGCCATCGCGTCATCCAACGACATCTCCAGGATTTCGATGTCCTCCCCCTCCTGCGGGTCGCCACCGCCCTTGGAGACGCGGTCAGCAGGGCCGTATCGCGCCACGAACAGGGCCAGCCGCTCGGTGACGCTGCCGGGGCTCATGAAGGTGTAGAACACCTGGCTGATCTCCCGCAGGCGGTAGCCCAGCTCCTCCTGCGCCTCCTTGCGGATGCAAGTTTCCGGATCGTCGGCGTCGAGCTTCCCGGCGCAGACCTCGATCATCGGATGGCGGTAGCCGTTGACGTAGGTCGGATAGCGGAACTGGCGCACCAGCAGCACCGTCCCCCGATCCGGGTCGTAGGGCAGCACGGCCGCGCCGTCGCCGCGATCATAGGTCTGGCGCACCTGAGTCTCCCAGGTTCCGTCCCGGCGATGATAGTCCAGGGTAGTCTTCTTCAGCACCGCCCAGTCGTCGGACAGCACCTCCACGGCGCGGATGCGGATCGGTTCGTCGTCGGCCATGGGCGCCTCTTGGAAGGGAGCCACGGTCATAGCAGGGCCCTCCGTCGGCGCTAGCGGGGCCTGTCGGCTAAACCGCCAGATCCGCCGCCGAATGCGCCGTGGGCAGCCGGGCGGCGAGGGTGGCGTCGGACTTTATCGAACGCGAGGCGATCAGGTGGGCGAGGATGGTCAGCAGATAGAAGGGGACCAGCGCCGCCAGTCCGTACTTCAGCGCCACGGTCCCGTATTGCGGCTTGAAGTGGTCGGCCACCAGGCCGACGTAGACTGGTCCGCCGCCGAGGCCGATCAGGTTCAGGACAAACAGCAGTATGGCCCCGGAAATGCCGCGGCGGGCCGGCGGCACGGCGTTCTGCACCACCGTGATCGCGGGGGCGAGGTACATGTTGTTCATCAGGTGCGGCACGATCAGGCAGGCCATCGCCCACTGCCAGGTGGGCGCCCAGAGGAAGCCGAGGAAGAAGGGCAGGCTGATGACGAAACTCGCCGCCGGCACCAGGGCGTAGGCGGTGCGGTGGCGCTTGCCGAACAGGTCCACCAGCCAGCCGCTGCCGAAGGTGCCGAGCCCGCCGGCCAGACCGCTCATGGCGCTGTAGTAGAGGGCGATCTCCGGCAGGGTCATGCCCTTGTTGCTGATCAGGAACGCCGGACCGTTGTTGAGTATGGCGTAGCCGACGAAGGCCGAGAGGCCGCTGGAGATGGCCGTCAGCATCAGGGTCCGGTTGGTGAAGAAGCCGCCGATCGCGGTTAGCAGGGGCACGCTCGGCGCATGCGCCGTCTCGCCGCCCGCCAGGGCGTCGAAACGGCCGCGCTTGGGCTCGCGGATCAGCAGCAGCACCAGCAGCGCCAGGGCGATCCCGGGCCCCCCCACCGCCAGGAAGGCGACCCGCCAGCTGTAGACCGCCGCGATCTTGGCTCCGGCCGCCGATCCGAGCGCGGTGCCCAGGGGCACGCCCAGGGAGTAGAGCGCCAGGGCCAAGCCGCGCCGCTGCGGCGGAAAATAGTCGGAGATTAGCGAATAGGACGGCGGCGACCCGCCGGCCTCGCCGACGCCCACTCCGATCCGCGCCAGGGCCAGGGCGGTGAAGTTGCCCGCCATCCCGCAAGCCATGGAGAACAGGCTCCAGACCGCGCAGGCCGCCGCGATGATCCGCACCCGGTGGGTCCGGTCCGCCAGCCAGGCCAGGGGAATGCCGAAGGTGGTGTAGAAAAGGGCGAAGGTCAGGCCGGTGAGCATGCCCACCTGGGTGTAGCTGAGCCCCAGATCCTTGCGGATCGGCTCGGACAGGATCGACAGTAGCTGCCGATCGAGGAAGTTGAAGGTGTAGACCGCCGACAGCAGGATGACGACGACGTAGCTGTAGAGGCTGGCGCGCACCAAGGGCGCCGGCGGCTGTTCGGTCATTATCCCCCCAAACGCGGATGTGGGCCCTGGCCGAACCCTATTGGGGCCAGACTGACATCACTTGGAGGTTCGCGCCAGCCGCGGGGGACCTACCCCTTGATCCGCACGGGCATGTACTCGTAGCCCTTCACGAAGCTGGACAGCACCCGGCGGGGCTCCTCCATCACCTCGATCGTGTCCCAGCGCTTGAGGAGCTCTTCCCAGACGATCTTCAGCTGCATCTCGGCCAGGCGATTGCCAACGCAGCGGTGGATGCCAAACCCAAAGGACAGGTGCTGACGGGGGCGTTCGCGGTCGATGATGAAGGCGTTGGGGTTTTCGATCACCTCGTCGTCCCGGTTGCCTGAGACGTACCACATCACCACCTTCTCCCCGGTCTTGATCTGTTTGCCGTTCAGCTCGATGTCCGAGAGGGCGGTGCGGCGCATGTGGGCCAGCGGGGTCTGCCAGCGGATGATCTCCGGGACCATGCTGGTGATCAGGCCGTGGTCGGCGCGCAGCTTGGCGAACTGGTCCGGGTTCTGGTTCAGCGCCAGGAGGCCGCCGGTGATCGAGTTGCGGGTGGTGTCGTTGCCGCCGACGATCAGCAGGATGATGTTCCCCAGGAACTCCATCGGCTCCATGTTGCGGGTCGCATCGCCGTGGGCCAGCATGGAGATCAGGTCGCCCTTGGGCTCCGAGTTCACGCGCTGATTCCACAGGTCGGTGAAATAGGCCGCGCATTCATAGAGTTCGGCTTTGCGGGCGTCTTCGGATTCGATGATGCCGGACTCCGGCGAGGCGGTGGCCACGTCCGACCAGCGGGTCAGCTTGCGGCGGTCCTCGAAGGGGAAGTCGAACAGGGTCGCCAGCATCTGGGTGGTCAGTTCGATGGACACACGGTCGACCCAGTCGAAGGTCTCGCCGATGGGCAGTTCGTCCATGATCTTGCCGGCGCGGGAGCGAATCAGACCTTCCAGGTTCGCCAGGTTCGCAGGCGAGACGATGGGGCTGACCACCTTGCGCTGGGCGTCGTGCTTGGGCGGGTCCATGGCGATGAACATCGGCAGTTCGAAGTCTTCCTCCGGGTTGGCGATGGTGATCCCGCCTTCCGAGGAGAAGACCCCGTGGTTGGTGTCCACGGCCATGATGTCGTTGTATTTGGTCACGGACCAATAGGGCCCGTGCTCGCTTTCGGCGGTGAAGTGCACGGGATCCTCGGCGCGGATGCGCTCGAAGTAGGGCCACAGGGTGTTGTCGCGGAAGCGGTCGGCGTCGCTCAGGTCGATCTGATCCAGGGGCATGGCATAGGCCTGCGCCCGTGCATCCTTTTGAAAGTCCGTCGCGCCGTCCGCCATGTCTGTCTCTCCTGAGGTGAATCCGCAGCGTGGGACGAAGTTGACCCCGGCGTCACTTTCGGGACAGCAACAGATTTCCGCCGATTTGTCACCTCCCTTGGACGATCAGCCGCGAACGGTGCCGATGAACGAGGCGCGGTCGATCGCCAGCTTCAACAGCCGCTGGACCACGTCGGTCGCCCGGTCGCCCGACCGCAACGGGGCGACCGGCGCAGGAAGCGCCCAGACCGTGATCTGATAGCGATGGAGCCCGCTGCCCTTGGGCGGGCAGGGACCATCGTAGGCGGCGTCGCCGAAATCGGAGTTCAGCACCTGGGCGTGGCCGGGCGGCGCCTTCAGCCCGCGGGCCAGGCTGGTCGTCGTGGGCGGCAGATCGACCAGGATCCAGTGCGACCACTGGTGCGGCTTGACGTCCAGGTCGATCATGGTGACCACGAAACTCTGGGTGGCCTTCGGCGCCCCGCTCCAGCTCAGCTGGGGGGACAGATTGCCGCCGCCGCAGCGGGTATAGATGTGGCGCGCCGCGATCGTCGAATTGGGCTGGATGTCCGCGCTGGCGAGGGACATCGCCGCCGCCTGTCCGACAGTGAGCAACCAAAAGAGGGCGACGCAGGGCAGGGTGGACTTCATGGCTGCTCAACGCTCGCTATGGCGCCGGGTTCGCACCGGCCGATCGCCGATCGTCATCACCCTAGACTATTTGGTCACCACGGTCCGGTCCATCTGCGCGAGCTTTGCCAGCAGGGCGTTCTGGGCACGGAACGGCACGCCTTCCTTGTCCATGGAGCGTTGAAGGTCTTCCGCCAGGGCGTTGAAGTCGCTGTTCTTCAGCGCCAATCCCTGGTGCGCCACCTTCATTTCGTCCCCGGTGTAGTCGCAGGGGCCGCCGGTCAGGTAGCAGAACTGTTGCGCCAGCAGGTGCTTCAGCCGCGGCAGTTTCGTGTCCTTGAAGTGGGCGCCGATGCGCGAATCGGCGACGACCCCGGCTCAGCCTGGAGTTTGGATCGCCGCCTCGATCTCGGCGGACCGCGTCGCGATGGGACAGGCCTCGCCCTGGCAGAGGCTGTGCTCGCACAGCCGGCAATGCCGGCGCGCGGCCTGCGGGCTGTCCGTCGCCGCCGCCATCAGCTGGGCCGCCATCATGCCGAGGGTGACCCCTTCGCCCAGGGTCATCTCGTCCAAGAGCGGGTAAATGGCCGCCAGGCGCGCGCGGCCGAGACGCTCCGCCTCCGCCTCTCCCGGCGCCGTCAGCAGCAGGCTGACGTCCCGCCCCGATTTCGGTCCCCGCGCCACCAGCCCCTCGGCGGCGAGGCCGTCGACAACGCGGACGCAGGTCGGCTGCGCCACGCCGAGGATGCGGGCGAGGCTGGTCCCGGTCATCGGACCATGATGGCGCAGGCTGGCCAGGATCGCCGCCGCGGTGCCGGAGCGGCCGCCCATGGCCGCCTCCACGCGATCGTTGAGGATCAGCGCCAGGGTCCCCAGCTGATTGGCGAGGTATTCATGCATAGGCTATGGATAAGGGAGGCGCGCGACACGCGCAATCGCGGACGCCTCGGCGGCGAGGCGTCGCCTGTCGCCCTCGGCGGCATTCGGATCCGGTGCTATAGGGATGGGCATGACCTCAATGTCCGACGCGCCGCGGGTGCTGCGCATCGATCACGTGCAGCTCGCCATGCCCGCAGGCGGTGAGGAACGGGCTCGCGCCTTCTATCAAGGGGTGCTTGGCGTCACGGAACAACCCAAGCCGCCGCATCTGGCCCGGCGCGGGGGCTGTTGGTTCGAGCGCGGCGATCTGAAGATACATCTGGGCGTGGAGGCCGATTTCCGGCCCGCAAAGAAGGCCCATCCGGCGCTATTGGTGAGTGACTTGGCGGCCCTGAAGGCGGCCCTTGCAGTGGGCGGCTACGGGATGCGGGACGATGAACCCCTGGACGGCTACGACCGCGTCTACGTGGACGATCCCTTCGGCAACCGCATCGAGCTTATGCAGGCCCTGGCGGTCTGAGCGGCCTAGCCCACAGTGTCTTCTCTAATCGCCAGGGCGCGGTGAACAGGAAGAAGGCCTGCGGCAGTCGCAAAGCCTTCCAGAAGGAAAAGGGATCGATCCCCAGGCGCCGGGCCATGAAGATGCTGATCGCCGTGCCGCCGGAGACGGCGATCACCGATGCGCCGCCAGCCGACGCCAGGACCCCTTCGATCGCCGCGGCGAAGCGTGCGAAAGTCGCATCGGCGCTCTCCTCGCCGTAGACCACCTCGGTGGGACGGGCGAACAGCGCCTGGATCGACGCCTCGAAAGCCGCGCGGTCGCCGAACGCGGCGGAGCGCCGCGCATGCTCTTCAAGACCCGCCAGAGGCTGGTTTGCAAGGCCAAGCTGCCCGCCGATGGCGGCCGCCGTGCCGATCGTCTTCGCTTCTGCGCCGCTGACAAGGATCCCTGGCGCGAATGGCGCCAGCGCGCGCCCCAGATTCGCCGCCGCCTTGTGGCCCTCCGGCGCGAGGGCCCAGTCCGCCGACGGCGTGGCGGGATTGATGGTGGGCGCGGCGTGGCGGACGAGAATCAGCTCGGTCATTGGCGATCAGTGGCCGCCCCAGATCTGCTGCAACAGCGCGTCGCGGCCGCAGCCGATGCGATAGGCCTGATAGCGCATCGGCTCCTTCTGAGTGAAATGCTGGTGATAGTCCTCGGCGGCCCAGAAGACAGTGGCGTCGCGGATCGGGGTGACGATCCGACCGCGCAGCTTGCCGATGTCGATCGCCGCTCGGGAGGCCTCGGCGATCCGGCGCTGTTCGGGAGAGCTGACAAAGATCGCCGCATGATAGGACGGGCCGTGGTCGCAGGCTTGGCCGTCCCCGTCGGTGGGATCGATCAGCCGCCAGTACCGGTCCACCAGCTGGGCGTAGGTGATCTTGCTGGGATCGAAGGTCACCCGCACGGCCTCTACGTGGCCGGTGCGCTCGCTGGAGACTTCGTCATAGGTGGGGTGCGGTTCACGGCCGCCGGTGTAGCCGGAAACGGCGTCGACCACCCCGGGAATGGTCTCCAGCCCATGCTCCATGGTCCAGAAGCAGCCGCCGGCGAAGATGGCGACCTGCAGCGGGCCGCGCGCCATCGCCGGGGCGGCCATGCCGACGGCGAAAAGGCTGAGGAGGATCGACAGAATAAGATTGCGACGCATGGGGCCTCTCCGGGTGGGCCGGTGACAATCTCCACAGTACGCGTTGAGGCGGGTTTGGGTTACCGGATCACCGTCTCGTGATCGATCGTGCCCGGTGAGCGCGCGACGCGTGGCCTTCGCCTCCCCAATCGGCGAGCAGGGCCAGCGGCTGCGACCCGGGACGCTCGCCCGGGGCCATGGCGCAGAAGCCGGATCTAGGCGAAAAGGGAGCCGCATGAAGATCACTGACACGCTCCTGTCCGCCTATGTCGACGGCGAACTTTCGGCTGCGGAACGGGCCGAGGTGGAAGTCGCCGCCAAGGGTGACCCCCGGGTCGCCGCGCGCCTGGAGGCGCGCCGACGATCCCGGACCCGTATCGCCGGCGCCTTTGGCGCAATCCGCGGCGCGGCGCCCGGGCGACGTCTGGTCGCAACCCTAGGGGACACCCCAACCGTCCCTGACAACGTCGTCGACCTCGGCAGGGCGCGCGAACGGCGTGCGCCTCAGCCTGCGAAGCCGCAGCGCGGCTGGCTGGCCTGGAGCGCCGTCGCCGCCTGTCTCGCCCTGGCTTTGGTGGCGCAGAGCCGTCTCGCGCCGCCGACCGGGCCGCTGATCGGCTACGGATCGCAGGGCCTGACGGCGAAGGGGGCGCTCGCCGGCGCCCTCGACAAGCAGCTGGTCGAGGGCCCGTCCGCGACAAGCCAGCCGGTGCGCATCCTGCTGAGCTTCAGGTCCACGGATGGACGCTATTGCCGAAGCTTTCAGGTCGCACGCGGTCCGGCCCTGGCTGGGGTGGCGTGCAGGGAAGTCGACGGCTGGCGGGTGCGGACGGCGACCGTGTCAACGCCGACCGCGGTGTCGGACACCGTCCGCGGAATGATGGCGGGATCGCCGCTGGACGCCGCGGGCGAGGCCGCCGCGCTATCCCGGGGCTGGCGGCCCTAGGCGGCCGCCGCGGCCCGCCAGTCCTGGAGCCGCAGGACCGCGCGATTGAGTTCCCCAGCGAGTTCCAAGGCGCGCAGGGCGCGTGATGATGCGCCCGCGGCGACGGCGGCCCGCGCCTCGTCGAGATGGACGCCGAGCATGGCCTGGGCGTCGACCGGCTCCAGCGGGCGATCCGCGGCCCGGATTTCGCCGCCACTGGCCCAGTAGGTGAGGGGGCGGCTCATCGGCGAAGGGACGCCCTGGCGGACGCCTCGACCACGATCCAGGCTTCCAGGTCCAACTGGTCGTCGATGGATTGGACCAGCCGATCGCACAGTGGGGCTATCGCGGGCTGGCCGGTAAAGAAGGCGCTGTCGCCGCATCCCTCGGAGATGCGCCTCGCGAGGGTGGCGACGGCTTCCCCGATGGCCGACCAAGTCTGTTCCTGATTACGCATCTTCCTCAGC
>PLSW01000397.1 GCA_003165275.1 Caulobacteraceae bacterium | reverse complement strand
ACCCCCAGCCACAGGGCCTCGATGGTGGTGGCGCCGGCGTTGTGGGGGAAGGGATCCAAGGCGATGTCGACCTGGCCGTAGGCGTCCCAGGTGCGCGGCTGGGGGCTGGTGTAGACGAGGTCAAGGCGGTCGGCGGGTATGCCCTGCTCGGCGAAGCGGGTCTCGAACAGGGCCTTGAATTCGGGCTCCGCGAAGGCCTTGGCGTTGAGCATCAGCCGGGCGGTGGGGATTTCGGTGAGGATGCGGGCCCAGGCCTCGACGACCCGGGCGTTGATGCGCTCCGGGCGGCCGAAGTAGCCGAAGGTCACGTGGCCCGCCGCCAGGGCCGGCGCGGGGGAGGGCTCGGGCATGCCCTCCGGCGGGGCGTAGGCCAGGGGGATGCGGGGCAGGCGCAGGACCTGGCGTTCCGAGAACAGGTGGTCGGAGCCCTCGGGCGCCAGTTCGGCGTCGGCGATGAAGGCGTCGATGGCCGAGAGGCCGGAGGTGTAGCCGTGGCCAAGGAAGTGGGCGACCTGCACCGGGGCCGGCTGCCTAGCGAACACCGGCAGGCGGCTGGAGGCGGTGTGGCCGCCGAGGTCCAGCAGGATGTCGATGCGGTCCTGGACGATCAGCGCCGCCATGGCCTCGTCGGTCAGCCCCGCCGTGGGCCGCCAATGGTCGGCCAGGGCCTGGAAGCGCTCGGTCCAGCCGTCGGGGCGGGCGAGTTCGGCGTAGGCGAAAACCTCGAAGGCCCCGTGATCCAGGCCGCGCAGGATCGGCTCCAGGTAGTGGCGGGCGGAGTGTTCGCGGAAGTCCGGGGAGACCAGGCCCAGGCGCAGGCGACGATCCGGGTCCGGATCGTTGTTGAATTCCTCGATGGCGGCGGGCTGGCGCAGGGCGTGGCGGGCGTCCCAGCGGCGGTATTCCTCGAAGATCGCCTCGGCGGACTTGTCCGGGCTGTAGTTCAGGCAGAACAGCAGGTTGGCGTGGCCGCTGGCGTAGTCGGGACGGATGGCCAGGGCGCGGCGGAACAGGGCCTCGGCCTCGTCGAATTCCCCCAGGTCCTTGGCGATCACCGCCAGGTTGGAGATCCAGCGCGACTCGTTCGGCGCCCCCGCTAGCGCCCGGGCGGTGGCCTCGCGGGCGGCGAACAGCGCCCCGCCGCGCAGGTGCAGGGCGCCCAGGTTGCCGAGGGCGTCGGTGAAGTCCGGGCGGACGGCCAGGGCCCGGTCCAGCATGGCCTTGGCCCGGGGCGCCTGGTCGAGGGCCATCAAACAGGCGCCCAGGTCGTTGAGGGCCTGGGCGTGGTCGGGCGCCGCGGCGATCACCGCCTCCAGGGCCTGCACAGCCTCGGCCAGCCGGCCGGTGCGCTGGTAGACGAGGCCGAGGCTGCGACGGCTTTCCACCACACCGGGGGTAAGGGCCAGGGCGGTGTTGAGCGCCGCCTCCGCCTCCGGCAGGCGGCCGAGGTCGATCATCAGGTTGCCGAGGTTCTGGTGCGCCGGGGCGAAATCCGGGTCGAGGACCAGGGCGTCCCGATAGGCCTGCTCGGCGGCGGCAAAGTCGCCGGCGGCCCGCTGGATGACCCCCAGGTTGGCGTGGCGGGGGGCCGAGGCCGGGCTGAGGGCGGCGGCCTGGACGGCGGCGGCCACGGCGGCCTGCATCGCCCCCCGGCGATAGGTGGCCAGGCTGAGCACCTCCCAGGCCAGGGCGTTGTCCGGCTGGCGCTGGGTTTCCCGGGCGGCGAGCATGGCCGCCCGGGTCAGGTCCCCGGCGGCCAGGGCCGCGGCGGCGCGGTTGACTGCACGGTCGGGGGCGCCGGCGCCCGCGCCCGCCTCAGCCGCCTCGTCCTGCTCGGCGCCCCCCACGGTTCAGCGCCGCCGGATGAAGCCGCTCGGCCAGTAGGTGACCCTGTCGGTCGTCACCCCCTCGTTGAACGGGAACGCCGGCTCCTCGATGACGAACTCGGCGTGGGCGGCGACGAAATCCTGGGCGGCGGCCTCGGGGTTGTCCCAGCTCCAGCCCGGCTGGGTGCGCGGCGCGCCGACCACATGGCCCATGATCCCGTCGGTGGCGACGATGTACGACCCCGGGGTGACCATCGGCGCATAGGCCTCCAGCTCGGCCAGCACATGGGCCTTGGTGTGGTTGGAATCCAGCAGCACCAGCACCGTCTCGCCGGGCTTGATGTGGCCGGCCACCTCGGCCACCACGGCGGGGTCCGTCGAGCTGCCCACGATCAGGGAGATCAGCGGGAACATCTCGTGCGCCTCGATGGCGGCGCGGTTGTGCGGGCGGATCTCGATGTCGATGCCGACGATGCGGCCCTTGTCCATCGCCTTGCAGAGGCTGGCGTAGAAGATCAGGGACCCGCCGTGGGCGACGCCGGTCTCGATGATCAGGTCCGGCTTGACCGCGTAGATCACCTCCTGGATGCGCACCATGTCATCCGGCAGCTGGATGATCGGCCGACCCATCCAGCTGAAACTATAGACGTATTTGGCGTCCCACCCGCAGCGCACCCAGGCGTCGGAGACCACCTTGAACCCCTCGGCCGAGGCCATGGAATGGCGAACGGGCCCCTCCGGCCCGTCGACGGTGACGACGCCCGCGGCTTCATCGATGGTGATCATGGGGAGCCCCTGGAGGTTAACCGGGGTAGATGAGGGGTGGTTCGGTTAGGGAGGGGTTAACGGTAATGGGGGGTTAACGGGGGGGGCGACCTACCCAAGACAGAAACCTGCCTTCCGACGAACTCTTTCTCGCCGGTCCTACGTGTTATAGCTCGGAAGAAGGGGGAATCGCTTGCCAGAGGCCTACGGTGAATCTGCTCTGCGACATTCGGCGGACGCCGACCGATTGGCGACAGATGCTAAACTCAAATTACGGTGACAGCTTATCATTTGCCGAATTGCGGCGACCGGATACGCTTTGTAGTTCAATCGCCGGGATTTACCGTCAGGCTGACCCGCCCCCCACCTCCCGCGTTGCACGATTTTTTTTCGAGGCCGAGGCCAAGTCAAGGACGCGACCTATGGGCCGCGCCGCGTTGCGGCGGCGCCTTTGGCGCCGTCCCCCACGTTGGCGTCGGCCTCGAAAACAGGCTGGGCATGCGATCGACGGGGGGTGTCGTTCGGCGGGGGATGGATTCACTTGCCCCGTCACTTCGCTGCGCTCGTGGCGCCTCCCCCGCACGCGGGGGAGGCGCGGAGGGGCGCGCCCCCTGCCCCAATCATCCCCGCGACGGCGCATAGGCGCTAACCTTGGGTCAGCAGGGCTCGCCGCCCCACGGCTCGTCATCCCGGCCGCAGCGAAGCGGAGAGCCGGGACCCAGGAGCCAAGCCCACAGTTCTTGCCAACCGCTGGGTCCCGGCTCTTCGCGCAAGGGCGCTCCGGCCGGGATGACGGGCAGGGGGGCGGCTTACGGCAGGCCCAACGCGCTTAAGTTGGCGCCTGTGCGCGACGGCGGGGATCCAGGGGGATCGCGGGGGCCGGCGTCCAGTCCCCTGGGTCCCCGCCTTCGCGGGGATGAGCGGGGGGGGAACTTGACAGCACACCCGAATATGGTGTTCTTGGTTTGTTCCATGCGATTGAGCCAGCTCCTCGACCCGCGCCGTTTGGCGGCCGCTCGGAACGACGCCCCGGAGGGGGACGGCGGCGCCTGTCCGTGGGCGGCGGAGGACGCGGCGGCCTTGGCCGCGCAGCTGGCCGCCCTGGCGGAGATGCGCGAGCTGGCGGTGCGGATGGCCCGGGCGGCGGCGATGGAGCGGCTGGCGGGGGTGGAGGCGGACGCGGCGGGGGATGAGGAGCCTGAGTGCGATGAGGGCGCGGAGGATGAACCACTCGCTCCGTCGCGAGCGCTTCGCGCCGCGA
>PLSW01000227.1 GCA_003165275.1 Caulobacteraceae bacterium | reverse complement strand
GGATCAACTCCGACAGGCTGCTAGACCGCACAGGCGTGCAAGAATCGCATGGCCAAATTCATGGACCGTTACTGTGACCGTCGACGCCGTGAGCGCCGACCCCGCCAACGCAAACAACAACAGGCCTTGCGACCAATTGTTGAATCCCGCCACGATCAGCGGAAGGAGCCATAACGCCCTTAGGATTAGCGAATTTTTGAAATAGCGACGGTCGTCGGCAGTTGGTTGGTAGGCTAGGCAACCATCGCAAACGACCTTTCTTAGGCCGAACAGCCCCCCCTGTTCGCGCCGAAAAAAAACCCTCGTCGGACGAGCGGTACCCGCAGGTGTCACAGCGAAGCTACATCCTTCCATTTCTGGACAACTTGAGGCGTTGTCGAGCGACATTTTCTGCCGACAGCTGCGGTCGCAGGCTTCACCGGCCGTTCAGGGCTGGCGCTCCCCGCCGACTGATGCAAAACCATAGCGGCCTCCCAGACGGACCCCGCCAGTCGCATGCCTCTCGCCCTGATCCTGTCCAGCCACGTCGCCTCCAGCCGCGTCGGGGGGTTTGTGCAGGCCATGGCCCTGTCGCAGCTGAAGGTGGATCCGGTGCTGGTGCCGACGGTGCTCTACGGCCGCCACCCAGGCTGGGGTCCCCCCGGCGGCGCGGCAGTGCCGGTGGAGGCCTTCCAGGGGATGCTGGACGGGGTGCAGGCCAACGGCCTGTTCGGCCTCGTGGACCTCGTCATCACCGGCTATTTCAGCTCCGCCGGCCAGATCAAGGCGGCGGCCAAGGCCATCGACGCCATCCGCGCCAGCCCGCGGGAGGGCGCCTACACCCCCAGGCCGCGGATCATCGTCGACCCGATCATGGGCGACTCCGGCAAGGGTCTCTATGTGCTGGGCGAAGTGGCCGAGGCGATCATGTCCGACCTTGTGCCCCGGGCCGACCTGCTCACCCCCAACGCCTGGGAGCTGGAGCGGCTCACCGGCGCGCCGGTGCGGGACGCCCGCTCGGTGCGCGGCGCCGCGCGGCTGTTGGGCAAGCCGGTGCTGGTCTCGTCCGTGCCGCAGGGAAACGAGATCGGGGTGGTCTACGCCGACAGCAACGAGGCCTGGCTCGCCGCCCACCAGAAGGTGGCCAAGGCGCCGAACGGCACCGGCGACCTGCTGGTCGCCCTCTTCGCCGCCGCCCTGATCGAGACCCAGCCGATTTCCTACGCCCTCGCCCGGGCCGTGGGCGGGGTCGCCGAGACCATTCTCGCCGCCCAGACCTGGGAGGCCACCGAACTGCCGGTGGTGGCCATGGGCCAGCGCATCCGCCAGGCCTCGCCGGCGGTGCGCATTGAGCGGCTGGCCTAGGGGCGTGGCCGCGGGCGACATCCAGGGCGTCTGCCCCGAGCGGTTCAGCCGGGTGGCCGACGCGTTCCGCGCCAACTTCAGCGAAGGCCATGAACTGGGCGCGCGCTTCTGCCTGGCTCTGGACGGGGAGGTGGTGGTCGACCTGATGGGGGGCTTCGCCGACCGGGCGCAGACCAAACCCTTCGACGCACGCACCCTGACCCCCGTCTTCTCCACCACCAAGGCCCTGGCCAGCCTGATGATCGCCCGCCTCGTCGACGCGGGCCGGCTGCGCTACGACCAGCGCGTGGCCGAGGTCTGGCCCGAGTTCGCCCAGGCCGGCAAGGACGCCCTGACCGTGGAGCAGGTGCTGTCGCACCAGGCCGGCCTTTGCGGCTTCACCCAGCCCATGGAGCCGGCCCTGTGGTTCGACTGGGACGCCATCTGCGCCAGGCTGGCGGCCATGGCGCCCCTGTGGCCGCCGGGGACCGCCAGCGGCTACCATCCGGTGACCTTCGGCTACCTGGCCGGGGAGATCTTCCGCCGGGTGGACGGCCGCACGATGGGGACGGCCCTGCGCGAGGATCTGGCCGCCCCCCTCGGCCTCGACCTCTGGATCGGCCTGCCGGACAGCGAGTTCGACCGCTGCGCCGACGTGCGCCGGCCCCCGGCCATGCCGGACCTCGGCCCCCTGACCGAGGTCAAGCGCGCGGCCTTCCTCACTCCCTGGTCCTCCCCCGGCGGCCGCAGCCAGGCGGAGTGGCGGCGGATGGAGATCCCCTCCGCCAACGGCCACGCCACCGCCGAGGCCCTGGCGCGGATCATGGCCGTCTTCGCCTGCGACGGGGTCGCGGCGGGCCGCCAAGTCCTGTTGGCGGCCACGGCCCGGGAGGCCGGCCGCCAGCGGATCGCGGGGGCGGACCTCGTCCTGCCCTACACGATCAGCTGGGGCGCCGGCTTCATGCGCAATCAAGGCCTGGGCATCTATGGGCCCGGACCGGACGCCTTCGGCCATTCCGGCTGGGGCGGCTCCTGCGCCTTCGCCGATCCCAGGCGGGGGGTGTCGGGGGCGTATGTGATGAACCGGCAGTCGGCGGAGCTGATCGGGGACGCGCGCTCCCGGCGGCTGATCGAGGCGGCTTACGCCAGTTTGTAGCTGCGGCCGCGAGTGAGGCGCGGTTGCGCCATTGTGCGTGGTTCGAGACGCGCGCGAAGAGCGCGCTCCTCACCATGACTATTAGGATTGCAATTCAATATCTTATACCAGCCCGCGCTA
>PLSW01000332.1 GCA_003165275.1 Caulobacteraceae bacterium | reverse complement strand
CACGCGCGGCGGGCTGGCCAGCGCGGCCGTGGAGATCGCCGAAACCGCCCGGGTTTCCATTGTCCTGGACGAGGCGGCCGTGCCGGTTCGTGATGATGTGGCCTCAGCTTGCGAGTTGCTGGGCCTGGATCCCCTGCACGTGGCCAACGAGGGCAGGTTCATCGCCTTCGTCGCGCCAGAGGATGCTTCGCGCGCGGTTGGGCTTCTTCGCAGACATCCGGTCAGCGCCAACGCCGCGTTGATTGGCCTGGTGAATGCGGCGCCGACTGGCCGCGTGTCGTGCCTTGGCGCGCTGGGCGTGGCCCGCGTGATTGACATGCTGAGCGGCGAACAACTGCCCCGCATCTGCTGAGCGGCCGTTCCAACCGTCATCGACAACGGGCATTGTCGATCATGGGCTCACCTCAAGGTTTGTGCGGCTAAGCCACGCAATCGGGCACAGAAAGCGAACACCCCCCGCAACAATCCCCGAACCGTCGTCACCCTGAATAAGACGGGCTAGGCCTTTCGGCGGCTGATTGAGCTGAATCATGGCGAACGGATCACCATCAATCGATCCTCTCCAATGACTGGGCCACTCGGAGGATCTTATGGACGTTCTTGAAGCCATCCACGGACGACGCGCCGTTCGTGACTATGCGGACAAGATACCATCGGAATCCGTGATCCGATCACTCATCGGCGAAGCCGTCTGGGCGCCGAGCGGGGTCAATCTCCAGCCCTGGAGCTTTTTCGTGGTCGATGATCGGGCCACGCTCGCCGCGTGCTCAACCGAGGCCAAAGCGCTGATGCTTGGGCAAGCGGACGTGCACCCGGAACTGGCCCACATGCGTGAGATGCTGACCTCGCCTCAGTTCAACATCTTCTATAATGCGCCTGTCCTGGTCGTGATCTGTTCCACCACGCCGGACGAGATGGCGCTCAAGGATTGTTGCCTCGCCGCCCAGACCCTGATGCTGGCTGCTCACGCCCAGGGTGTCGGAAGCTGTTGGATCGGCTTTTCAGAGGCGTGGCTGAATACGCCCGCGGGTAAGGCCAAGCTCGGCATTCCGGCTGAATTCAGGCCGGTCGCGCCCATCATCATCGGTTATCCTAAGGGCTCGACCCCAGCCAACGAACGACGTGCGCCCGACATCCGGCATGTGGTCCCAGGCGCATCCTGATGTCGCCCTCCAACCCCCGCTCCCTGTTCCTCGACCGGGCCGACGCGGGGCGTAGGCTCGCGGCTCGCCTTCAGGCGTTTGGATTCGACCAGCCGGCCGTCTATGCCCTGCCCCGCGGCGGGGTGCCGGTCGCAGTCGAGATCGCCAAGGCGCTGAAGGCGCCGCTCGATCTGATCCTGGTCCGCAAGATCGGCGCCCCGGGCCAGCCTGAACTCGCCCTCGCTGCGGTGGTCGATGGCGAGGGAGCGCAGACCGTGATCAATGAAAACGTCGAGGCGCTGACCGGCGCGACCCCGGCCTTCCTGAAGACGGCGCGTGATCGCGAGCTTGCGGAGATCGAGCGGCGGCGCGCCCTCTACCTTGGCGCCCGGCGACACGTCAGCCCGACTGGCCGTACCGCGATCGTGGTCGATGACGGCCTGGCCACGGGCGCCACCGCGAAGGCGGCGTTGCAGGCGCTGCGGCGCCAGGGCGCGGCCAAGGTGATCCTGGCGATCCCGGTCGCGCCGCTCGATACGCTTGAAGCGATGCGCGCCGAGGCCGACGTGGTGGTCTGCCTCGAGACGCCCCAGCCCTTTTTCGGCGTCGGCGCCTTCTATGACGATTTCCATCAGCTCACCGACGAGGAGACTGTGGCGCTGCTGGGGCGGGTCTGGGATGAGCCGTCGCCCGCGGCCGCGCGCGCGGTCGACCGGCGCGAGGTTCGGTTGCCGCCGCTCGGCCTGACCGGCGATCTGCAGGTCCCGGCCGATGCGCAGGGGGTGGTCCTCTTCGCCCATGGCAGCGGCTCCAGCCGCCTGAGCCCGCGAAACCGCGCCGTCGCGGACAATCTCAACGGCCGAGGTTTCGCCACCTTGCTGTTCGACCTGCTGGGCGAGGACGAGGCGATGGATCGCCGCAAGGTCTTCAACATCGAACTGCTCGCCGACAGGCTCCTGTACGCCGCCGCCTGGATCGACGAGCAGCCCGATCTGGCGCAGCTTCCCGTTGGCCTTTTCGGCGCGAGCACCGGCGCTGGGGCGGCGCTGAAGGCCGCCGCCAGATTGGGTGAGCGGGTGCGCGCCGTCGTCTCCCGCGGCGGCCGGCCCGATCTCGCCGGTGCGGCTCTCGGTCAGGTCACGGCGGCGACCTTGCTGATTGTCGGCGGCGCGGATGAAGGGGTGATCGAACTGAACCAGCGGGCGCTCGCAGCGCTGACCTGTGAGAAAGCCCTGAAGCTTGTGCCGGGCGCGGGCCACTTGTTCGAGCAGCCCGGAACGCTGGAACAGGTGATGGACCTGGCGGGGGACTGGTTCCGGGCCAAGCTCGCCATTCCAATGCGACCGGCGCTGGCGTCGGCGATCCGCGCAGCGGTCTTGACCGCCTCGGGTCGCCTCGCCGCGGCGGCCGAGCCGTTGCCCGAGATCGACGACCCGGCTTTCGCCAAAGCCTTCGACCGCTATGCGGATGCGCGCGTCGTCCTGCTGGGCGAGGCCAGCCACGGCACTAGCGACTTTTATCGCGCGCGCGCCGCGATCACACGGCGTCTCATTGAGACGCACGGCTTTGACGCGGTGGCGGTCGAGGCCGACTGGCCCGACGCGGCGGCGATCGACCGGCATGTGCGACTAAAGCCGCATCAGGCGATGGCCAACCCGCCCTTCAGCCGCTTCCCGACCTGGATGTGGCGCAATACCGACATGGAGGCGTTCGTACGCTGGATGCGCGGACACAACGCGGCGCGGCCGATGGCCGAACGGGCCGCCTTCTACGGCCTTGACCTCTACAACATGCGCGGGTCGATGGCGGCGGTGCTGGAATACCTCGACAAGGTTGATCCCCGCGCGGCGGCGGAGGCGCGCGAGCGCTACGCTTGCCTGACGCCCTGGAACGCCCAGCCTGCCGCCTATGGGCGCGCGGCGATCAGCGAGGGCTACGCCATCTGCGAGGCGCCGGTCGTGAGCATCCTTGTGGGCTTGGCGCGCCACGCGGCGGAATACGCCGCCCATGATGGCGAGACCTTCTTCGACGCGGCTCAGAACGCGCGACTGGTCGCCGACGCCGAACGCTACTATCGCGTCATGTATTATGGCGCGCACGAATCCTGGAACCTGCGTGACCAGCACATGTTCGACACCCTCGAACGGATCCTGGCCATGCGCGGGCCCAAGTCGAAGATCGTGGTCTGGGCGCATAACTCCCACATCGGCGACGCCCGTTACACCGAAATGGGCGCCGCGCGTAGCGAGCTGAACATCGGCCAGCTGTGCC
>PLSW01000069.1 GCA_003165275.1 Caulobacteraceae bacterium | reverse complement strand
GGGAAGTTGTAGTGCAGCATGAACTTCTCGTAGTACTTGCCTTCCAGGGCGTCGATCAGCTGTTCGTCGTCGCCGGTGCCCAGGGTGGCGACCACCAGGGCCTGGGTCTCGCCGCGGGTGAACAGGGCCGAGCCGTGGGCCCGGGGCAGGACGCCCACTTCGGAGACGATCTGGCGGACCGTGTCGACGGTGCGGCCGTCGATGCGGATGCCGGTGTCGAGGATGTTGCGGCGGACGACGTCGGCCTCAAGCTCCTTGAACACGCCGCCCAGCTTGATCGCGTCGGTTCCGGTGGGGTTGGCTTCGGACTTGGCGAACTTGGCCAGGGCCTTGTCCTTGGCGGCGTGGACCGCGTCCTGACGGGCGCCCTTGGCGACGATCTTGTAGGCCGCGGCCAGATCCTTGCCGATCAGCTTCTTGATGTCGGCCTTCACCGCATCGGTGTCGTCCACCGCGAATTCGAACGGCTCCTTGGCGGAGTGCTCGGCCAGTTCGATGATCGCGTCGATCACCTGCTGGATGGCGGCGTGACCGAACATCACCCCCTTGAGCACTTCGTCTTCGCTCAGTTCCTGGATTTCGGATTCGACCATCATCACCGCGTCGCTGGTGGAGGCGACGACGAGATCCATCTTGGTCTCCTTCATCTGGTCCAGCGTCGGGTTGAGGACGTATTCGCCGTCGATCAGGCCGACGCGGCAGCCGCCGATCGGGCCCATGAAGGGGGCGCCGGAGAGTACCAGGGCGGCGGAGGCCGCGACCAGGGCGACGATGTCCGGGTCATTTTCCAGGTCGTGCGCCAGGACGGTGGTGACCACCTGGACTTCGTTCTTGAAGCCCTTGACGAACAGCGGCCGGATCGGACGGTCGATCAGGCGCGAGGTCAGGGTTTCCTTCTGGCTCGGCGCGCCTTCGCGGCGGGGGAAGCTGCCGGGGATCTTGCCCGCGGCGTAGAATTTCTCCTGATAGTTCACGGTCAGGGGGAAGAAGTCCTGGCCGGGTTTGGCCGACTTGGCGAAGACGGCGGTGGCCAGAACCATGGTCTCGCCGTAGGTGGCCAGAACCGCGCCGTCGGCTTGCCGCGCGATGCGGCCGGTTTCGAGGGTCAGCTTGCGGCCGCCCCACTCGATGGACTTGCGTTTGATGTCAAACATCTGAGGTTTCTCTCTCTTTCAGTCCCGAAGACCCATTTCTTCGGGGGCGGACAGGGGCGGGGCCCTCGGGCGTTCCGGAATCCTCTCCAATCGACAGGCTGGCGAGGATTGCTTTGGAACCCTCGGCGTACGGACGGACCCGGCTTTCGGGTCCGCTAGTTCCACCGCCCCCTAAGCCTGTCCAAGGAAGCGGTGGATGGTTTGGTATCGTGCGTCCTTCGACACGGCCGCATAGGGCGGCCTACTCAGGATGACGAACAATTTTGCAGCCCCGACCGTACGTCATCCTGAGTAGCGCGCCTCTTGCGCGCGTCTCGAAGGACGGACAGGCGGGGCTTGCGAGCCTTAGCGGCGCAGGCCGAGCGTGCCGATCAGGGCCGTATAACGGCCTTCGTCGGACTTCTTCAGGTGGTCGAGGAGCGAACGACGCTGGGAGACCAGCATCAGCAGGCCGCGACGGGAGTGGTTGTCCTTCTTGTGGAACTTGAAGTGTTCGGTGAGGTTGGCGATGCGCTCGGAGAGGATCGCCACCTGGACCTCGGCGGAGCCGGTGTCCCCGGGGGTGCGGGCGTGGGTGTGAATCAGTTCGGCCTTGCGGTCCGGCGTAATCGACATCGGGTCTCCTATCGGATCAAAGGTTGAATACGCGGGTCGGGCTCAATTGCCCGGCGCGCATCTCGCAGATCGAGACCGCCTTGCCTCCGTGGGTCGCCAAAACGTTGCGGGACGCGAAAGCGGTCCCCGAGGGGCCCGCCAGTCGCGTCTTCAGCGTTTCGACCTGTCTGGGAAGCAGAACGATCGGTCGCCCTTGCGAGAGCTTGAAGGCGTCTTCTGTGGTCACGGCCAGCGCCGGGATGTCGTCCAGCGCGGTCTCGACCGGAAGCAGGACCTCCAAGCCGGCGCCCCTATCGCACATATCCTGCAACAATTCCAGCGTGATCGCCCGCTCGGTGGTGAACGGGCCAACCCGGGTGCGGCGCAGGGCGCTGACGTGGCCGCAGGCGCCGAGGGCGGCCGAGAGGTCGCGGGCGATGGCGCGGACGTAGACGCCCTTGCCGCAGTGGATTTCGATCTCGATGTGGTCGGCGTCCGGGGCGCCGGTGACCTCGGCGGAATGGATCATCACCTTGCGGGGCTTGAGGTCCATCTCGACGCCTTCGCGGGCGAGGTCGTAGGCGCGCTCGCCGTCCACCTTCACCGCCGAGAAATTCGGCGGAATCTGCTCGATCTCGCCGACGAAGGCGGTGAGGGCCGCCGCCGCGGCCTCGGGGCTGGGGCGTACGTCCGAACGTTCGGTGATCGCGCCCTCGCGGTCCTGGCTGGCGGTGGAGACGCCCCACTGGATGGTGAAGCGGTAGGTCTTGTCCGCCTCCACCAGATAGGGGACCGTCTTGGTGGCCTCGCCGAGGGCGATGGGCAGGATGCCGGTGGCCAGGGGATCGAGGGTGCCGGCGTGGCCGGCCTTCTGAGCGTTGAAGGCGCGGCGGACGCGGCTGACCGCCTGGGTCGAGCCAAGGTCGGCGGGCTTGTCGAGGACGATCCAGCCGGAGACCGCGTCGCCCTTGCGCTTACGCCCCATGGTCGTCGTCGGTCTTATCGGCGTCGGCGTCGGCGGGCTGGGCGGCCGCGTCGCCGGGCGCCTCCAGGTCGGCCCGGACCCTGGGATCCTCGAACAGGCGGTCCATCCTGGCCGCCTCGTCGAAGCTGTCGTCATGGACGAACTTCAGCTCCGGGGTGAACTTCATGTCGATCCCCCGTCCCAGCTTGCCGCGCAGGAAGCGGGACGAGCGGTTGAGCGCCTTGACCACCTCGGCGGCATGGCTGCCGCCGAGGGGTTCGACGAAGCACAGGGCGTTGCGCAGGTCCGGCGACATCTTCACCTCGGTGATGGTCACCGAAACCCCGGCCAGGACGGGGTCGGCGAGACCTTCCTCGCGCAGGATCTCCACCAGGGCGTGGCGCATCAGCTCGCCGGCGCGCAGCTGGCGTTGGCTGGCCACGGGAGGCGCCTTGGCGGCGCGGGTGGTGGGGCCGGGGGGAGGTCGGGATGGACGGGACATGGGATGGCCTAGGGCGGCGACGGGATCGTCGGGTCGAGCATGGTGCGACGGACCGACGCCCCCTCCGTCAGCGCTTCGCGCTGCCACCTCCCCCGCTGCGCGGTGGAGGACAACCAATCATTTGCTCCACCGTGAAACGGGGGAGCTGTCGGCGAAGCCGACTGAGGGGGCGTCGGCCCGTCGTACTCTGCTACCGCGCCTTGAACCCAAGTCGTCCGCTTTGCAGCGGTCGGCTCGGCTGGGCGCGAGGGCGGGCTGTCTAGCGCCGCGGGGCGGCTTCGTCCAGCTTTGGCGTCCTGCGCGGCGTCACCGTTCACATTCCGGCCAAGCCGGTGCATGGTCCCGCGCGGGTCGCATTCGGGGCCGGCTTGCAAGGGATGTTCATGGGCCGCCGCCCGTCTGACGTGACGTTCGGGGCCGCCGTCCTGGCCGCCCTCGCCCTCGCCGCGACCGGCGCGGGCGCCGGCCCGATGTTCGGCGGTCTGTTCGGCCTGGGCCGCCACGCGCCGCCCCCCGGCCTGACCTATACCTATCGCGGCTGGCGGGTGGACGCCTCGCGCCTGCGCGCCATGAAGCCCGAGGTCGTGGTCAAGCGGATCGACGCCCAGCTGGATCTGGTGGCCAAGACCGGCGTGCGCCCCGACGCCCTGGCCTATATGCGCACCGTGCCGATCATCGGCGACGGGTCCCCCGGGACCGAGCCGGGCCGATACGTGCGCGGCCAGGGAGTGCTGGTGCGGGTCAAGCTGCTGGACCCCAAAAAGCCGATGGTGCTGCGCCAGCTGCTCTACGCCTATCTCGACCAGAAGCTGCCCGGCGGCTTCGCCAATCCGGACGTCGCCCGGTTCCGCCGCGAGGCCGTCGCCCGCAAGGCCTGGCCGCGGACCGCGGCGATGCTGCAGTCCGATCCCGACTATTTCGCCTACACCGCCACCGCCTACCTCGCCGGCGCCATCACCCGCGAGCCCTACAACCGCGCCAACCTGCGCAAGACCCAGCCTTACTATTATGACTGGCTGGGCAAGGTGCTGGATGGGGGGGCGCCGCGGAGTTAGCGGGCTTTGGGTGACGGTCAACGCTTACGAGGCCTTCTCCCCTTGCGGGAGAAGGTGGCGCGCAGCGCCGGATGAGGGGTCGCGCCGGCCTATCCGCGCGCTTCAACCGCCGCGATGATCGCCGCAAGGACGGATTGATGATCGGTCGCAATCATCGCGTTGGAAAATCGCAGGATTCGAAAGCCTTGACCCCTCAACCAGTCGTCGCGTCGCGCGTCGGCGATTTCGTCATGAAACGGGCCATCCGCCTCAATGATAAGTCGATGGCGCAGGCAAACGAAGTCGACGATGTAAGGGCCGATTGGCGTTTGCCGCCGAAACCTCAGGTCGCCGACCTGACGTCGATGTGGAGCTCCCAAAGTTTGGCTTCATTGGATGTCGGCGCCTTGCGCATCCGGCGCGCCCGGGCGCGTTGAGCAGGTTCGACCCGCTCCATGTTGTGAACAATACATGAACATAGGTGCGGCCGCAAGAGCGGATGGGCCGGCGCGCCCCCTCATCCGTCCGCTTCGCGGCCACCTTCTCCCGCAAGGGGAGAAGGCATATTGGTGTTCGGTCCTGCGCTATATTTCAGCCGCCCCATCGCCCAGGCCGCGGCTTCACGGACCACCGGATTAGGGTCCTCCAGTAACGCCCGCGCCGCCACCGCTAGCGAGGCATCCCCCGAATTGCCGATCGCATACAGCACGTTGCGAACGAAACGGTCGCGGCCGATGCGCTTGATCGGGTTCTTGGCGAACAGGGCGCGGAAGGCGGCGTCGTCCAGGGCCGCGAGGTCGGCCAGGCGGGGCGACGCGAGGGTCTCGCGGGCGTGCAGCCTTGCGGCGGCGGAGACGGAGGCGAACTTGTTCCAGGGGCAGACGGCCAGGCAGTCGTCGCAGCCGTAGATGCGGGCGCCCATGGCGGCGCGGAATTCCGCCGGCATCGGTCCGCTCGCCTCGATGGTCAGATACGAGAGGCACCGGCGGGCGTCGAGCTGGTATGGCGCGGGAAAGGCCTTCGTCGGGCAGACGTCCAGGCAGGCGCGGCAGGCGCCGCAGTGGTCCGTCTCGGCGGCGTCCGGCGCCAGGGGCAGGTCGGTGAGCACGGCGCCGAGGAACAGCCAGGAACCGAAATCGCGCGAGACCAGGTTGGTGTGCTTGCCCTGCCAGCCGAGGCCGGCGGCCTGGGCGAGGGGCTTTTCCATCAGCGGGGCGGTGTCGACGAAGACCTTGACCTGGCAGGGCGCCGCGGTGGCCAGCCAGTGGGCCAGGGCCTTCAGCTTCGGCTTGATCACCTCGTGGTAGTCGTCCCCCTGGGCGTAGACGGAGATGGCGCCGCGGGTCTTGGCCTCGAGCGCCGCCAGGGGGTCGATAGCCGGCCCGTAGTTCATCCCCAGCATGATCGCCGAGCGGGCCTCGGGCCACATGGCGCGGGGGTGGGAGCGGCGCGCCAGGGTGGCCTCCATCCAGCCCATCTCGCCGTGGCGGCCGGCGGCGACGAACTCGGCGAGGCGCGCGCCCTGCGGCCAGTCGGCGGTGACGTCCGCGAAACCGCAAACGTCGAAGCCGAGGTCGGCCGCCTGCGCGCGGAGCCCGGTCTCGATGGGTTCAGAAGTCGAGGTCGTCATAGTGGGCCACGGGCGCGAGGCCGGGCCAGCGGTCGGCGAGCAGGGGCCGGAAGCACGGCCGCGACTTGATCTTCATGTACCAGGTGCGGGCGGCGGCGAAATCGGCCCAGGGCACGTCGCCGAAATAGTCGATGACGCTGAGATTGGCGGCGGCGGCGAAGTCGGCCAGGCTCAGCCGGGCGCCGTTCAGCCAGTCCCGGTTCTGCAGCAGGCTCTCGATATAGGTCATGTGCCGGCGCAGGGCCTCGCGGCCGGCGCGCAGGTTGGCCAGGTCCGGCGCCCCCAGGCCCAGCAGCCGCTTCTCCATCTTCTCGTGCAGCAGCAGGCCGTTGACCTCGAAGTCGAACTTGCGGTCGAACCATTGCAGCAGCCGCCGGGTCTCCGCGCGCTCGGCGGGATCGCGGCCCAGAAGGTCCGGCTCCGGCGCGGCCTCCTCCAGATGCTCCAGAATCGCGCGGCTCTCGCAGACCACCACCCGCTTGCCGCCGGTGGTTTCCACCAGCACCGGGGTCAGGCCGGAGGGGTTGAGGGCCTCCAGGGCCGCGCGGCGCTCCCAATAGCGCTCCTGCACCTCGCTGAACGGCAGGCGCTTCTCGCCCAGGGCCAGGCGCACCTGTCTGGAGGCCGGGTCGAGGGGGAAATGATGGAGGGTGCGTTCGACGGTCATGCGGCGGATCGATCAGGCCAGTAAAGCTTCTGCAAACGGACTGTTCCCGCAACAAAGCCCCCGATCGCGTTAAGGGGGCGTTTACCGCGACGCGACTGGTGGTGCGTGGTCGTGGGGATAGTCGTCCTCGGCGAAGGCGCCCCCATGCGGTTCTGCATAGCCGCGCGGGTCCGGGTGGATGATGATGTCGGCGGCGGGGAAGGCCTCCAGCACGCGCTTTTCGGCGGCGACCACCACCTGGTGGGCCTCGACCAGGGTCAGGGTGGGGTCGAGGTCGGCGTGCAGCTGGATGTGGATGAAGGGGCCGGAGGCGCGGGTGCGCAGCTGGTGCACATCCTTCACCCGCGGATCCTGCGTCATCAGGGCGATGATGCGGTCGCGGGACTCGTCGGCAAGCTCGCGGTCCATCAGCTCCACCGAGGCCGAGCGGAAGACGCTGACCGCCCCCCACACCAGCCAGCCGACGACGATCACCCCGGCGATGGCGTCGGCGGCGGAGTTGTGCAGCAGGGCGCTGAGACCGATGCCGGCGAAGGCGATCAGGTTGGAGGCGAGGTCGGCGATGTAGTGCATGCGGTCGCCGCTGACCGCGACGGAGCTGGCGGTCTTCAGCACCCGCGACTGGGCCAGGATCAGCCCGCTGGTCAGGGCCACCGAGACGGCCATGACCACGAGGCCGATGATTTCGCCGGTCGGCATGATCGGATGGAACAGCCGCTCGATCGCTTCGCGCGCCACCAGGGCGGCGGAGGCGAAGACCAGGCCGGCCTGGATCAGGCTGGCGAAGGCCTCGGCCTTGCCGTGGCCGAAGCGGTGCTCCTGGTCGGGGGGCGCCACCGCGTAGCGGACGGCGAAGAAGGTGGCGAGGGCGGCGACGACGTCGAGGCCGGAATCCGCCAGCGACGCCAGCATGGCCACCGAGCCGGTGGAGGCCCAGACCACCGCCTTGATCAGGGTCAGCACCGCGGCGACCGCCACCGACAGGCGGGTGACGCCATGGGTCAGGCTGGCGCTCTGCTGGGCGGTGAGACTGTGGGCGGGCAGGGGGGCGGAAGCGTTCACGCGGGGTCGAACTCCGAGACCCGATGGCCGGGGGCGACCTCGATCAGGCGCGGACGATAGACCGCCTCGCCGGCCGTGTCCGGCCGTTTCGACGGAAGGAACCGCAGGCCGCCGAGGGGGTCCATCGGGCTGGGCGGCTCGCCGGTCAGCCTCGGCCGGGTTCGCGCGCGCTCAAGGGCGGGGTCGGGAATCGGCGCGGCGGCCAGCAGGCCCTGGGTGTAGGGGTGGCGGGCGTCTGAGTAGAGGGCGGCGTTGTCGGCCTCCTCCATCACCCGGCCCAGATAGAGCACCATCACCCGGTGACTGATCTCGCGCACGACGGCCAGGTCGTGGCTGATGAAGATCATCGCCAGGCCGAGGTCCTTCTGCAGGGTGATCAGCAGGTCGATGATCTGGGCGCGAATGGAGACGTCCAGGGCCGAGACCGCCTCGTCGCAGATCACCAGCTTGGGGCCCAGGATCATCGCCCGGGCGATGCCGACGCGCTGGTTCTGGCCGCCGGAGAGTTCATGCGGATAGCGGTTGATCAGGTTCGGGGTCAGGCCCACCCGCTCCATATAGGCGGCGACCTGGACCTGGCGCTCGTCGCGGGTGAGGCCCGGCTGGTAGACCTTCAGCGGCTCGCCGATGGAATCGCCGATGGTCATGCGCGGATCGAGGCTGGCGAGGGGGTCCTGGAAGACGATCTGCAGGTCCCGCCGGGCGGCGCGCATCGCCGCGGCGTCCGCGTGGGTGATGTCACGGCCGAGCATGGTGACGGTCCCCGCTGTGGCGGGAACCAGGTTGAGCACCGCCCGCGACAGGGTCGACTTGCCGCAGCCGCTCTCGCCGACGACGCCGAGGGTCTCGCCCTGGCGCACGGCCAGGCTGATCCCGTCCACCGCGCGCAGTTGTTTGGGCGCCCCGAACATCGTGTCGCGGATGGGAAACCAGACGGCGATGTCGCGGCCCTCGACCACCACCGGGGCGTCCGCCGCCACCGGCGCCAGGGTCGGGCGGCCGCCGCGGCCCTCCCGGTCCAGGCGCGGGATCGCGGCCAGCAGGGCGCGGGTGTACTCGGTGCGGGGGGCAGTGAAGATCTGGTCCACCGGGCCGGATTCCACATAGAGGCCCGACTTCATCACGCAGACCTGGCCCGCGAGGCGGGCGATCACCCCCATGTCGTGGGTGATCAGCACCATGGCCGCCCCGGTCTCGCGGCCGAGGTCGGCCATCAGGTCGAGGATCTCGGCCTGGACGGTGACGTCGAGAGCGGTGGTGGGCTCGTCGGCGATCAGCAGGTCCGGGCCGCAGGCCATGGCCGCGGCGATCATCACCCGCTGGCGCATGCCGCCGCTAAGCTCGTGCGGATACTGGCGCATGCGCCGGGCCGCGTCGGGAATGCGCACCCGGCCCAGCCATTCCCGCGCCTGGGCTTCGGCGTCCCGGTGCGACAGCCCCAGGTGCCGGCGCAGGGGTTCGGCGATCTGTTCGCCGATGCGCACGTGCGGGGTCAGGGCGGTCAGCGGGTCCTGGAAGATCATGGTCATCTTCGAGCCGCGCAGCCGGTTCAGGGCTGCCGGCTTCAGGCCGATCAGCTCCTCGCCGCGGAATTTGGCCGAGCCGCCGGCGCGGCCGTTGTCGGCCAGCAGGCCCATGACCGCCATGAAGGTCTGGCTCTTGCCGGAACCGCTCTCGCCCACCACGCCCAGGCATTCCCCCGGCGCGACCGCGAGGCTGACCCCCCGCACCGCCGGCACGATCCCGTCATGGGTGGTGAAGTCCACCCGCAGGTCGTCGAGGGCGAGGATGGGGGAGGGGGTCATCTGAAGTTCGTGGTCGCGGATATGAAGGCCTTCTCCCCCAAGGGGAGAANNGGGGTCGCGCCGGCCCATCCGCTGCGATCGATCCATATTCCTGTTCGGTTCGGGAGAAAGGGTGCGTTTCCGGTGACGTTCGTTGACGCGTCGCCAGCGCGGTGGCGCTGCCGGTGCGACCCCTCATCCGGCCCNNCCCCAAGGGGAGAAGGCCTCTTTTTGATGACCGTCCAACCTCTAAACCTCGGCCTTGGCCGCGTGCGCCTGTTCGAAGGCCGCGGCCGTGCGGATCAGGGTGTCGGGGTCGGAGCGGGTGGGTTTCCAGTGGAAGGCGGCCTGGGCGGCTCTCGGGTCGGCCACCAGGCGAGGCGGATCGCCGGCGCGGCGGCCGACGATCTCCATGTCCATGGGGGTGTTGCGGGTCAGCACGTGCTGGGCCGTGGCCACCATCTCCAGCACCGAGCGGCCCTCGCCGGTGCCCAGGTTGAAGGCCCGGCCGCGGCCGCCGTCCTTCAACCAGCGCATGGCCGCCACATGGGCCTCGGCCAGGTCGCTGACGTGGATGTAGTCGCNNGTCGGGGGTGGGATAGTCGTCGCCGAACACCTTCAGCCCCGGCCCCGTGCCCAGGATGGCGCGGACGAGGTTGGGGATCAGGTGGGTCTCCGGATCGTGCCGCTCGCCGATCTCCCCGTCGGGGTCGGCGCCGCCGGCGTTGAAATAGCGCAGGGCGCACCAGGAAAAGCCCCGCGCCGCCCCCATCCACTTCAGGATCCCCTCCACGGCCCGCTTGGTCTCGCCATAGGGGTTGGTGGGGATCAGCGGAGTCTCTTCCGGGATCAGGTCGAGGTCGACGGCGCCGTAGACGGCGGCGGTGGAGGAAAAGACCACGTGCTTGACCCCCTCGGCGCTGACCGCGTCGAGGAAGCGCAGGCTGCCGACCACGTTGTTCTCGTAATAGAGCTCCGGCTTGACCACCGACTCGGCGACCAGGCTGGAGGCGGCGAAGTGCATCACGCCGGTGATCTGGTGGTCGCGCACCGCGGCGCGCACGGCGGCCTCGTCGCGGATGTCGGCCTGGATCAGCGGGCCCCATTTGACCGCGTCGGCGTGGCCGGTGGCCAGGCTGTCGAGGGTGACCGGCCGATAGCCGGCCTTGGCCAAGGCCTTGCACGCATGCGAGCCGACATAGCCCGCGCCCCCGGCGACCAGGATGGATTCCACGCTAACGACTCCTTCGCTCCTCCCCCATTCATGGGGGAGGAGCGGCCATCCTACGGATTGTTGCGGCGCCGCGAAACAGTCGGTTACAGGGTTTGTGTCGCCGGGCCCGAAACCTGCGACTATCACCCTCGCGCCGACCCTCCCGGCTCGCGTCCCGTGAAAAGACCCCATGAGCATCGCCTTCATCGACCTCGCCGCCCAGCAGAAGCGGATCAAGCCCAGGATCGACGCCGCCATCGCCAAGGTGCTGGCTCACGGCGCCTACGTCATGGGGCCCGAGGTGCGTGAATTCGAGGCGCAGATGGCCGCCTTCGCGGGTGCCAAGCACGCCCTGTCCTGCGCCAACGGCACCGAGGCGCTGGTCTTGCCGCTGATGGCCTGGGGCGTCGGGCCCGGGGACGCGGTGTTCTGCCCCAGCTTCACCTTCGCCGCGACCGGGGAGGTGATCCCCTGGATCGGCGCCTCGCCGGTGTTCGTCGACATATTGCCCGACACCTACAACATGGACCCGGACGCCCTGGAGGGGGCGATCCAGGCCATCAAGGCCGAGGGCAAACTCACCCCGAAGGCAGTCATCGCCGTCGACCTGTTCGGCCAGCCGGCCGACTATCCGGCCATCGCCGCCATCGCCCGCCGGCACGGCCTGAAGCTGATCAGCGACAGCGCCCAGGGCTTCGGCTGCACCCTGAACGGCAAGCACCCCGGCGCCTGGGCGGACGTGACCACCACCAGCTTCTTCCCGGCCAAGCCCTTGGGCTGCTACGGCGACGGGGGAGCGGTGCTGACGGACGACGATTGGCTGGCCGAGCGGATCGATTCCCTGCGGGTGCACGGCAAGGCCGTGGCCAGCGACCTGGCCGGCCGCACCTTCGACCACGACCCGAAGTACCTGAACATGCGCGTGGGGCTGAACAGCCGGCTCGACACCATCCAGGCGGCGATCCTGATCGAGAAGCTGGCGATCTTCGCGGACGAGATCGAGGCCCGCAACGCTATCGCCAGCCGCTACGCCGCCGGCCTCGCCGGTTCGGTGGCCGCGGCGCCCCTGGTGATCGAGGGCGGGGTGTCGATCTGGGCCCAGTACACCATCGAGCACGAAAACCGCGACGGCCTGGCCGCGCACCTTAAGGTGCTGGGGATTCCCACGGCGGCCTACTACCCGATGCCGATGCACGTGCAGGACTGCTATTCGTTCTATCCTCAGCCGGGTGGCCTGCCGGTGAGCGAGGCCAAGGCGAAAACCGTGCTGAGCCTGCCGATGCATCCCTATCTGGATGAGACGACGCAGGGGAAGATCATCGACGGGGTGCGGAGCTTTAACGGCTAACCACGCCGCTGAACGCAGCATCCCCTAGCCTCTTGGCGGCGATTTTGCGCTCGGTCCGGATCGCGACAATCAACAAAGAGGTTCCTCCTTCTCCCACGAGGGGAGAAGGTTTGCAGGGCTCCGAATCCGGGTTAACG
>PLSW01000383.1 GCA_003165275.1 Caulobacteraceae bacterium | reverse complement strand
CCATGAACACCGGCCACGAAGGCTCCATGGGCACCATCCACGCCAACAACCCCCGGGACGCGGTTACCCGCCTGGAGCAGATGGTGGCCATGTCGTCGATGAAGCTGCCGCCGGAAGCCATCCGGGGGCAGATCGCCTCCGCCGTGGGCATGATCATCCAGGCCACCCGCCTCTCCGACGGCCGCCGCCGGGTGGTCAGCGTCACCGAGATCACCGGCATGGAGGGCCAGGTGGTGCAGATGCAGGAGATCTTCGGCTTCAAGCGAACGCACACCGACGCCGATGGAACGGTGCATGGAGAGTATCGCGCCAGCGGGCTTCGGCCCCGCTGCCTGGACGAGATGATCCGCCGGGGCATCCACTATGATGTGGAGAATTTCGACCCGTCGAGGCTGCTGACATGAGCGCCCCGTTCCACCTCGATGCGCGGCTGATCTTTCCGGCCCTGGTGGCCCTGGCGGTGTTTTCCATGGTCCAGGCGCTCATGAGCCTGGGCGGCGAGGTGGCGGCCAAGCGGGCGGTGAACAAGCGGCTGCGCCTGGCGGACCAGATCGCCCCGGTGGGGGAGCGGATCATCGAGCTGCGCAAGCAGCGGGGCCTCACCGCCAGCGGCGAGCGGGGCCTGGCCTGGACCTGGTTCGCGGACCTGGTGATCAGCTCCGGCGTCACCTACGAGCCCCGGCGCTGGGCGCTGACGGCCGCCGGGGCCGGCGTCGGCGTGGGCCTCGCCGTGGCGCTGCTGACCAAGCACCCGCTGGTCGGGCTCGTGGCGGGACTGGCGGTCACGCCGATGGCGCCGATCCTCTATCTGAAGTTCATGGCCGGCCGGCGGGACAAGCGCCTGGGCCAGCAACTGCCCGCGGCCCTCGACGTGGTGGTGCGCAGCCTGGAGGCCGGCCACCCGGTGGCCACCGCCGTCAGCCTGGTGGGCCAGGAGATGGCCGATCCCATGGGTTCGGAGTTCGGCATGGCCGCCGACGAGATCGCCTACGGCGCGGCCATGGGCCAGGCCATCGGCCGCATGGCCGAGCGCTGCCGCCACCAGGACGTGGACCTCTTCGCCGCCACCGTGCGCCTGCAGGAACGGGCCGGGGGCAACCTCGTCCGCCTCCTGAAGATGAACGCCCATACCATCCGTGAGCGGCAGAAGATGCGGCTGAAGATCAAGGCCGCCACCTCGGAGGGGCGCGCCTCGGCGATGATCCTCACCGCCGCCCCCTTCGCCGTGGTCACCCTGCTGCAGGTGATGAGCCCGCACTTCTACGGCGACGTCATCAATGAAAAGCCGGTGCAGATCGGACTCGCCATTCTCGGCGGTTGGATGGTGCTCGGCAATTTCGTCATGCGCAGCATGATCCGTATGAAGATCTGAGGCCCGCCATGGACGCCCTCGACATCGGCCGCCTCGCCGGCCTCGCCGCCCCGGTGCTGATCGGCTTGGCCATCGTCGGCGCGGTGATCGCGGGCCTGATGGAGCTGCGCATCACCCGCCGGCTGCGCGTGCGGCTGGCTGGGGGCGGCGCACAGACCCCGGCTGGGTCGGCCACGTCGGATGTGCGCGCCCAGGTGGTTGGCGGCCTGCGCAAGCTGGGCGACCGGCTGGTGGTGCGCGATCCCGAGCAGGTCTCGGTGCTCCGCGCCCAGCTGATGCAGGCCGGCTACGCCTCCCGTGAGGCGGTGCCGATCTATCTTGGGGCGCGCATGGCCCTGCTGGCCATCGCCGTCGGCGGCTCGGCCCTGCTGACCCCCTGGGCGGCGAAGGGCGGCAACCTGATGCCGGCGGTGGCGGCCGGCGCCCTGACCCTGGTGGCCATGCTGGGCCCGGACCGCTTCCTCGCCCGCAAGAAGGGCAAGCTGCAGGACGAATACCGCGACGGCTTCCCCGATCTGCTCGACCTGCTGGTCGCCTCGGTGGAGGCCGGGCTGAGCCTCGACGCCGCGGTCAGCCGGGTGTGCGAGGAGCTGGTCCGGCGCCACCCCAACCTCGCCCGCCAGATCCGCTTCCTGACTCACGAACTGCGCGCCGGCCGCTCCCGCCGCGACGCCTGGGCGTCCTTCGCCGACCGGATGGGGATGGAGGAGGCCACCTCCCTGGCCACCATGCTGCGCCAGGCCGAGGAGATGGGGGCGAGCCTCGGCGAGACCCTGCGGGTCTTCTCCGAAGAGATGCGCTCCAAACGCATGCTCCGCGCCGAGGAAAAGGCCGCCGCCCTGCCGGCCAAGCTGATGGTGCCGCTGATCCTGTTCATCTTCCCCTGCCTGCTGGGGGTGCTGATCCTGCCGGCGGCGTTCAAGATCACCAAGATGCTGTCGCACGGGTAGGGGGCCCCTTGACCGGAGGCCGGAAGGCCGTAGCGTCGAGGGTCAACGCTGGGGCCGGTTCATCATGAACTTCATTGAATTGCTTCCGATGCTGGTGCTCGGGACGCTTTACGCGCTGGTCGTCTTCCTCATCGCGCGCAAACGGGGCGTCAATCCCTGGGTGTGGTCCATAGCGACGCTCGTGCCCTTTTTTGGACTCATCGTTGCGGCCGTATTCATGGTGCTGACGCTGCTTTCGGTTCTCGACCGGCTTAGCGTGCTTGAGAGTCGATTGACGCCGGCAACATTCGAATAGCGCGGCCGCCTAAGCCTATTGCTAGAGCGCCACTTTGTCGCTCGTCTGGAACTCGAGGGGCCAAGTTGTCGCCTGCCACACGCCGTGCCGCGAAGATCGTCCAATCCCTTGCAGCCTACCTCGGGGCGATGCTCTGCGCAGCCGCCATCGCCATCGCCTACGACGGCCTGCACGACCGCCTCGGCAAGGCCGACGTCGGCGTCGTGCTCGGCAACAAGGTCGAGCCCAACGGCCAGCCCTCCCTCGACCTCGCCACCCGCCTGGACGAGGCCGGCGACCTTTATCGCCAGGGCTATTTCCCGACGGTGATCGTCAGCGGAGGGGTCGGCCCCGGCGCCTATGACGAGCCAGCCGCGATGCGGACCTATCTGGTGCGGCAGGGGGTGCCGGACGCGGCGATCGTCCTCGACCGGGCCGGCGTCAACACCCGGGCGACGGCGGTGGACACCGCGCGATGGATGCGGGCGAGGGGGCTCAGCCGGGTGCTGGTCATTTCACAATTCTACCACATGGCGCGCTCGCGACTGGCCTTCGAGCGATGCGGGGTGCGGACGATCTACTCGGGGCACGGGCGACGGTTCAGTACGCGGGACGTGTTCGGGCTGGGGCGGGATACGGTGGGGTATGTCGTGTACTGGCTGACGGATCACGGATGTGGCGGGTCGACGTGACGGTTGAGTCTTGCCATTTAGTTGGGTTTGATCCGCTCAGAACCCTTCCCCCTCGGTGGGGGAGGGCTTTCGACGGCTGACCACCAGCGGGACGGATTGATGCGCAATAGGGCTTTGTGGCTTCTGACACCTCTACTTTTCACGCCCCTCGCGGCCTGCGGCGACAGCGGCGGCCTCGAGCGCCTATCGCGCGGCAAAGACGGCAGGGTGGTCGATGTGCGCTCCGGCGATGTCATCGCCCTGGACAACGGCCTGGTCGTCCGCCTCGCCGGCTTGCAGGCGCCGCGGTCGGACGAGCCGGGGGCGGAGGCGGCGCGGGCGGATCTGGAAAAGCGGGCCCTGGGCAAGCGGGTGGCCCTCTACTACGGCGGCGCGCGGCGGGACGCCTTCGGCCGGGCGCTCGCGCAGGTGCGGCTGGAGGACAGCCGCCAGTGGGTGCAGGGGGCGCTGCTGGACGATGGGGTGGTGCGCGAGCGCACCTTCGCCGACAACCGGGCCCTGGCGGCGCCCATGCTCGACGCAGAGGCGCGGGCGCGGGCGGCGAAGCGCGGGCTGTGGGCGTCGGCGGACTATCAGGTGCGGCTGCCGCGGGAGGTGACGGCGCGGATCGACGGCTTCCAGATCGTCGAGGGCCGGGTGCGCTCGGCGTTTCCAGGGCGGGACGGGTATGAGGTGGAGATGGACGGCGCCCGGGACGGGTTCACTGTCGAGATCACCCGCCCGGCCGCCGCCGACCTCGCCGGCGCGGGTCATCCGCCGCAGAGCCTGGTGGGCAAGCTGGTGCGGGTGCGCGGGGCGATCGGGCGCGACGGGCTGATGCGGGTGGATCACCCGGAGGCGGTGGAGGTGCTGCGGGAGTAGGCGGCGATGTCGTGCGTGCTTCGACACGCGCGCGAAGGGCGCGCTACTCAGCATGACGAATCGTTTTGCAGTCCCCTCTCTTCGTCATCCTGAGTAGGGAGCGAAGCGACCGTGTCGAAGGACGCACTGGCCGCGCCGGTGCGTCATCGAAAAGCAGCGGACAGGCCGGCGCGACCCCTCATCCGGCCCTTCGGGCCGCCTTCTCCCGCAAGGGGAGAAGGGGACCGTTTGGCTTAAGCCGCCTTCTGCAGCG
>PLSW01000219.1 GCA_003165275.1 Caulobacteraceae bacterium | reverse complement strand
CTGATCCAGGTCGGGGTCCTGGCCCTGATCGGAGTGGCCATCGGCCTCGCCGTCGGCGCGGCGACGCCCCTGCTGCTCGGCCTGATAGCCAAGGACCAGTTGCCGATCCCGGCGCTGTTCGGGGTCTATCCCTGGCCCCTGGCCAAGGCGGCCCTGTTCGGCCTGCTGTCGGCGGCGGCCTTTTCCCTGGAGCCCCTGGCGCGGGCGCGGGCGACGCCGCCGGCGTCCCTGTTTCGCCGCGACCTCGCCGGCCGCGCCGGGTTCGGGCTGGAGACGGTCGGCGCGGTCCTCGCCGGCCTGGGCCTCGCCGCCCTGACCCTGGTCACGGCGCCGACGCCGATGATGGCCGCGGGGATGATCGCCGGGGTCGCCGTCGCCCTCGGCCTGCTCTGGCTGCTCGGCCGGGGGGCGGTGATGCTGGCGGCGCGGCTGCGGGGACCGACCCGGGGCGCCCTGCGCCTGGGCCTGGCCAACCTCGCCGGCCCCCGCTCCGCCGCGCGGACGGCGACCCCGGCCATCGGCCTGGGGATCGGGCTGCTCAGCGCCGTGGTGCTGATCCAGTCGAGCCTGCTGGCGGAGGTGCGCTCCGCGGCGCCGAAAAGCGCGCCGGCGGTGGTGTTCACCGAGATACCCGCCGACCGCGCGGCCGCCTTCGACGCCGAGGTCGCCCAGGCCATGGGCCCCTTGAGCCAGGATCGCTACCTGCGCGCGCCCATGGCCAGCGGACGGATCATCGCCCTGAAGGGCCGGCCGGTGCTGCGCAAGTCGATCGCCCCCGGCCAGCGCTGGGCCTTCGACAACGACATCAGCCTCTCGGCGATCGGCGCGGAACCGTCCAACGCCGGGATCGCCTCCGGCCATTGGTGGCCGGCCGCCTACGCCGGGCCGCCCCTGGTGGCCATCGAGCAGCAGATCGCCGCTGCCGGCGGGCTGAAGGTCGGCGACGCCATCACCCTCTCCCTCCTCGGCCGCGACATAGAGGCCAGGGTGGCGGTGATCCGCAAGGTCGACTGGGGCGGCTTCGGCCCCAGCTTCGCGGTGATCGTCGATCCGGCGGCGGTGGCGGGGGCGCAGCTGCGCAATGTGGCCATCGCCCGGATGAGCCCGCACAGCGAGGCGATCGTCACCCGCAGCCTGGGCCGCGACTTTCCCGGGGTGAACGTCATCAGCGTGCGCGAGGCCCTGGAGGCGGCGGCGTCCCTGTTCGATCGGCTGACCCTGGCCGTCCGGGGCGCGGCGGCCGTGGCCGGGCTGGCCGGGCTGCTGGTCCTGGCCGGATCGATCGCCGCCGGCGCCGGCGCGCGGGCGCGGGAGGCGGCGGTGCTGAAGGTGCTGGGCGCCGGCAACGGCCAGATCCTCGCCGCCTATGTGGTCGAATACGGCGCCGTGGGCCTGATCGCCGGCCTAGCCGGGGTCGGGCTGGGCGCGGCGGCGGCCTGGCCGGTGGTGGTGACGCTGTTCGAGGCGCCCTGGAGCGTCGACTGGGCCGGTGTGGTGGCGCTGATCGCGGTCGCCGCCGGTCTGACCGGCCTGGGCGGCCTGATCGCGGCGCTGCAGGCCCTGTCGCGAAGGCCCGCGCCGGTGCTGCGGGGCGATTGATCGCGGCCAGGTTGCCGCCGCGGTGGCGGACGGGTAGCGTCGATCGGGATTTCCGGCGAGGGCGAGGCGACGATGTCCGACGACAATGGCCCCTGGAGCCGGCTGCCGCCCCCCGCCGGGAAGCAAACGCCGCTGGCGCGCCCGAGACCGCATATCCAGCGCCGCCTGATCATCATCGGCGCCTGCGCAGCCCTGGTCATCGGCGGCGTCTGGCTCGCCCGGCAGTTTCCCGCCCAGCTCGGCCGCGCGAACTGGAGCGACGCGGCCTACGCCGTCGGCATGTTCGTCGTCGTGTTCAGCGCCCTTCTGTCGCGGCGGCTGAAGTTCGGGCAGGTCGCCCGCTACGGCGCGATCTGGGCCGCGATCGCCCTGGTGCTGCTGGTCGGCTACGCCCTGCGCGACGACTTGGCGGCCCTGGGACCGCGACTGATGTCGGAAATCGCACCCTCCTACGCCGTCCCGGTTGGGGGGCGCACCCTGGTCCTCTCCCAAAGCGACGACGGCGGCTTCTATCTGACGGGGGCGGTGAACGGCGTGCCCGTGCGGTTTCTGATCGACACCGGCGCCGGCGATATCGTCCTAAGTCCGGATGACGCGCGGCGTGTCGGGGTCGACCTGGCCGCGCTGAAGTTCGACCACGGTTATGAGACCGCCAACGGGATCGGGCGAGGCGCGGCCTACACGGTCTCCAACCTGGAGGCGGGCCCTATCCGTCTGGGACCGACGCCGGTGTCGATCAACCAGGCGCCCATGTCCCAATCCCTGCTGGGCATGGCCTTCCTCAAGCGCCTCGACTTCGAGTTCAAGGGACGGCAGCTGATCCTGCGCGGCCGGGGCGGCGCCTAGCGGGTCGTCTGAGGTGCAAGAATGGCCCCGGCTTGCGCGCCGTCAATTTTCCGCCCTCAAGCTGTGCCATCTAGGCTGCGTCCGTCCTTGAAGGCGCAAGGCTTGTGGCCCCTTGCGGCGGAGCGCATGCTATCCGATATCTTTGGCGAGCCCCTGTCGGGGCGCTAAACAGGAAAAATTCTCGATGAGCGACTTCAACCGCGGCTACACCCGTCCGGCGACGGCGGGCCCCGCCGACATGGCGGTGGACGCTGGCCTGCGCGCGTTCATGCTCGGCGTCTTCAACAAGGTGGGCCTGGGCCTCGTGCTCTCCGCCGCCATGGCCTACCTGACCGGCGCCTACGCGCCCGTCACCCAGCTGATGTTCCAGCAGTCCGCGGACGGCCGCGTCGGCTTCACCCTGCTGGGCACCATCGTCACCTTCGCCCCCCTGGCCATCATCCTGTTCTCGGGCATGGCCATGCGGTCGATCACCCCGCGCAGCTCGGGCATCGTCTACTGGTCGATCGTCGCCCTGATCGGCGCGTCCATGGGCCTGCTGGTCCTGCGCTACACCGGCGCCAGCATCGCCACGACCTTCCTGGTCACCGCCGCCACCTTCGGCTCGCTCAGCCTTGTGGGCTACACCACCAAGCGCGACCTGACCGGCATGGGCAGCTTCCTGATCATGGGTCTGGTCGGGCTGATCATCGCCATGTTCGTCAACATGTTCCTGCACTCCTCGGCGATGGCCTTCATCGTCAACGTGCTGGGGGTGCTGATCTTCGCCGGCCTGACCGCCTATGACACCCAACGGCTGAAGATGACCTACTACAGCCTGGGCGGAAACCAGTCGGCCATGGGCGTGGCCACCAACTACGGCGCCCTGAGCCTCTACCTGGACTTCATCAACCTGTTCCAGTTCCTGCTCGCCTTCATGGGCGGCAGCCGCCGCTGACGCGACTGAAGCGTGGAAACGACAAACCCCGGCGGGCGACCGCCGGGGTTTTTGTTTGTGATGGCCGCTGCTCGTTGTCCCGGGGACGGGGCGGGGCGAACTCAGTCCACGATCTTGAACCGCCCCTTGTCGAACAGCTTGAGCACCTGATCCAGCTCGTGGCCGCGCTTGAGCGTCACCCCTCCCTGGCCGATCACCGCCCAGGCGCCTTGCCGGGCAGCCAGGGCCGGGCGCTTTTCGATGCGGTAGAGGGGGGCTTCTGCGGTGCGGCGGAATACGGAGAAGACGGCGGCGTCCTTTAGACCGGCGATGCCGTAGTCCCGCCACTCGCCGCCGGCGACCATCCGGCCGTAGAGCCGCAACAGCCGATCCAGCTCCCGCCGCTCGAAGAAGACGACGCGGGACGAGGCGGCGGGAAATTGCGCATCGAGGCTCACGACGTCAGCCTAATCCCAAATGCCGCCGCTTGGCGAGACCGTTGCTTGCCGGACACATCCGGCGGGTTTTGGCCGCCAGCCTCGGCGACTGGTCATGAAAAGACCTTATTTCGGACCCGGACCCGCCCCCTTGCCCCCCGATAGTCTAATGGTCGACCGGTTGGACGCGCTCAGGTTCCGGATCCTGAACAGCCCCCCCAGCCCCCCGGGATTTGAGCCCCAGCCGGTCGATGATACCCCGAGAAGCGGCCCGCGCGGTTCCCCCCTTCCGCGCGGGCTTTTCTTTGTGTGGTGGTTGGCGGCGTGGCGACCGAGCAAGGCGCCGCCTTCCCTGGCGTCCGAGCGCGCGCCCCCCTCGCTCTCTCCACCGTCATGGCCGGGACTTCGCCCGGGCATTGCGGTGGAAAGAGGGAGGGGAGGGGGAAAGGGAGAGGGGCCGTCCGCCCCTAAAACTCCCGCGCGCCCAGGATCGGGCCGCCGTGGGCGCCTTGGACGAGGATCACGGTCTTCAGGCCGTCGGTGTCGGCGGCCGGCAGGTGCAGCACCTTGGCCTTGCCGGCCCAGCCGCCCAGGCGCGCCAGCTGTTTCACCACATTTTGGGCGACGATGGTCTTGCCGCGGTTCTCGCCCTTCTTGACCAGCACGGACTGGCTCTTGGGGTCGTAGCGCACCAGCCACACGTCGGCGCCGCCGCGGGGCGCCTCGCCGTCGGCGATTTCGAGCCGGTCCTTGGTCAGGGCCAGGGCCGGCGGATGCCGCCGCACCCGTTCGGCGGCCTTGACCATGTCCTGCATGGTGTCCGCGTGCAGGGCGGCGGCCTGGGCCTGGCCGTCCACCACCATCTGCGGGGTGTAGACGTCGCGCAGGGCGAACCGTTTCATGTAGGCCCGCTGGCGCTCGGTGAACTCGGACTTGGCGAAGGTGTCTTCCCAGCCCAGGTAGTCCCAGTAGTCGACGGCGAAGGTCAGGGCGATGACATGGGGCTTTTCCGCCGCGGCCTCGATGACGTCGCCGGATTTGACGCAGGACGAACAGCCCTGGCTGGTGAAGAGCTCCACGACGACGGCGGGGGCGTGCGCGGCGCGGGGATGGGCCGCCGCGGGCGTCGCAAGGGCGCCCTCCAGCAAGACTCCAGGGAGGCCGGCCGCCACCAGACCGAAGATCGCCAAGACCGTGTTTCGCATCGGCCGGCAGTTAACCGGGTTTGTCCCGATCATGCGCCTCACGAGCCCGTGACCTGAGATCGCCAAGCTTTCACCCTTACGCAAGGAACCCAAACCCCGCATCCCGGAGGGCGCGAGACCCTCCGGGACGCCTGCGAGCGGCCGGTTTACGCCGCTTCGCCGCGCGCCAGGTTGCGCAGCACGTAGTTGAGCACGCCGCCGGCGCGGAAATAGTCCAGCTCCGTGGGCGTATCGATGCGGCAGATCACTGGGAAACGGGCGATGCGGCCGTCCGACGGGCGATAGAGCTCGACGGTCAGGGTCCGGCGGGGGCTCAGGTCGTTGAGGCCGCGGATGGAGACGATCTCCTCCCCGGTCAGGCCGAGTTTCTGCCACCCATCAACCTTGAACTGGAGCGGCAGCACGCCCATGCCGACNNCCCTTGGCCGCCCAGTCGCGGGACGAGCCGGTGCCGTATTCCTTGCCGGCGAACACCACCAGCGGGCGGCCCTCGGCCTGGTAGCGCATGGCCGCGTCATAGATGGCCATCACGTCGCCGGAGGGGAAGTGCTTGGTCACCCCGCCTTCGATTTCCGGCGTGATGCGGTTCTTGATGCGGATGTTGGCGAA
>PLSW01000063.1 GCA_003165275.1 Caulobacteraceae bacterium | reverse complement strand
GGCTGGCTCAGCAACAGATCGAGCCAGCCGAGGTCATCGCCTGGTCTCTCTGGCGAAGAGCCCATCAAGCTGCAGCTCGACGGGCCCACATCCAAATGCGACTGCAACTGTAATGCTAAGCCCCGAACGCCGCCTTCAACTTGTCGTGCTGCGACAGCACCGGGTGCGGCAGGTCGTCCTCCGCGGCGTCCAGGAACATGCGCTGGTCCAGGTGGGTGACCCGGTCGTGCAGGCGCTCGGAGCGCTCCAGGAGGTCGGTCAGGCCGATGGGCAGGGCTTCGACGGGGATGGCTGGGTCGGCGGGCTCCGGGGACAGGCGATATCGAGGGTCGCAGGCCAGGGCCGCCTCCATGTCTCCCTCGCGCACCGCGCGCTGGACCAGCAGCCAGGAGGCCACCTGCATCAGCCGGGTGGTCAGGCGCATGCTCTCCCCGGCGTAGTTGAGGGCGTCCCGGCGGTTCAGCAGCTTGGATTCCTGCCGGCCGGGGCCGTCCAGATAGTGGGCGGTCTCCTCCACCAGCACCATGCCTTCGCGGAAGATGCGGTCGAACAGCTCCGAGCGCGCGAAGTCGCGCACCACATTGGCCCGCCAGGGGCCAGCGTCCGCGCCGGCGGGCAGAAGCGCGCCCAGATCACTCATGCCCGGATCACTCTTGAAATGCCACTCATACTCGTCGTCCCCCGTCCCGCCGCGCGCGGGCCCTGTTGATCGATCATCGACGAACCTGCAACCCCCGTGCCAGGGCCTCGCCGCGATTCACCCCTAGGTCATTAAGGTTGATATCGTTTGAAGATTCACCGCTTGAACAGGGCGTCGGCCGCCGCCCGCCCGGCCGTCTTGCGGTCGCGCTGCGCCGCCGTGCGGGCGATTTCCGCCTGCAGCAGTTCGATCCGTTCGCTGAGCTCCTCCACCGCGTAGAGGTCGAGGTCTTCCCGCGCCAGGTCGCGCAGAAGCTCGCCGCGGAGCCGGCGCGGGCCGGCGGGTTCATCCAGCATCGATACGCCCCCCTGTTGTTCAGCCCGGAAAGCGGCCTATCTGACCCCCGACGCCCCCTGGACGCAAGTGGGGCGCCGCGCCCGCCGACCTTGAGGAGCCGCCGATGATCCCCGCCACGATGTCCGCCATCGCCGTCGAAGGGGGCAAAGGTCCCGCCGAGGCGCTGAAGCTGGAGCAGATTCCCACCCCCGCGCCGGGCCCCGGCCAGATCCTCATCCAGGTCGCCGCCGCCGGGGTGAACCGGCCGGATGTGATCCAGCGCCTGGGCTTCTATCCGCCGCCCCCCGGCGCCCCGGCGACCCTCGGGCTGGAGGTGGCCGGCGAGGTTGTCGCCTTTGGCGAAGGCGCCCCGCGCTGGCGTGTCGGCGATCAGGTGACCGCCCTCCTGGGCGGCGGCGGCTACGCGCAATACGCCGTGGTCGACGCCCGCCATGCCCTGCCGATCCCGCGGGGTCTCGACCTCGTACAGGCGGCGGGCCTGCCGGAGACGGCCTTCACCGTCTACGTCAACGTCTTCGAGCACGGCGGCCTGAAGGCCGGCGAGACGATCATGATCCATGGCGCCACCTCCGGCATCGGCGTCGCCGCCATCCAGATGGCCAAGGCCGCCGGCGTCCGGGTCATCGCCACCGGCCGCGGGGCGGACAAGGCCGCCGAGGCCCTGAAGCTGGGCGCCGACATCGCCGTCGACGCCACCACCGAGGACTTCGCCGCCGTCGCTGCGGCGAACGGCGGGGTCGACGTGATCCTGGACATGGTCGCCGGCCCCTATTTCCCCAAGAACCTGGACGCCCTGAAGACCGGGGGGCGGCTGGTGCACATCGCCTCCCAGGCCGGCGCCGTGGTCGAGCTGCCGATCATGAAGATCATGCAGAAACGCCTGATCATCACCGGCTCGACCCTCCGGCCCCGCGACGCCGACGAGAAGGCCCGTATCGCCACCGCCGTCGAACGGGTGGTCTGGCCGTGGATCGAGGCCGGGAAGGTGCGCCCCATCATCGACCGCACGTTTCCCCTGGCCGAGGCCGCCGCCGCCCATGCGCGGCTGGAGGACGGCGGGCATGTGGGCAAGGTGGTGCTGACGGTTTAGGCGCCAGGTCGGGCCCAACCCTTGCTCCGTCATCTCGCTCCGCTCGATGACACCTCCCCGCACGCGGGGAGGACTAAGGCCTTGTGCCTTTAACCCCTGAGTCCTGCCCGCGTGCGGGGAGGTGTCGCGAGCGCAGCGATGCGACGGGGCAAGCGAGGGCGCGGCGCCGGCTCCCAAGCGCAACCGCTAGCGCATCACCCCCCGGCTTGACCGCCCCCGCCCGATCCGCTGACTATCGCCTCCGCGCCCGGAGGACCCGCCCATGCTGATCACCACCGCCCCCGCCGCCCTCTACCGCGACCCGGCGGTCTTCGACCGGGAGCGCACCGCTGTCTTCGCCCGGGCCTGGATATTCCTCGGCCTGGAGGCGGATCTGGCCGAGGCGGGGGACTATCTCGCCGAGACCCTGGCCGGCTATCCGCTGGTGGTGGTCCGCGACGGGGCTGGGACTTTGCGCGGCTTCCACAACGTCTGCCGCCACCGGGCCGGGCCCCTGGTGGAGGGCGCCAAGGGCAGCTGCGGCGGCGAGCTCGTCTGCCGCTATCACGGCTGGCGCTACACCCTGGACGGCCGCCTGCGCTCCGCCACCGACTTCGGCCCGGCGGACGGCTTCGATCCCCGGGCCTTCGGCCTCCACGCGGTGGCCGTGCAGGCCTGGCGCGGCCTGGTGTTCGTCAACCTGGATGCGGACGCCGCCCCCCTCGCGGAAACCCTCGCCCCCGTCGACCGGCTGCTGGGCGATCGCGCCTTCCCGACCAACGTCGCCCTGCGCCGCAGCCATCCCATCGACTGCAACTGGAAGGTCTATGTGGAGAACTATCTCGAGGGCTACCACATCGACAGGATCCATCCGTCCCTGGCGGCGGAGGTGGAGACCGGCCGCTACGCCGTGCGCATGGAGGGCCAGGTCGCCATCCATGAGGTTCCGGCCAACGCCGGGGCGGCGGAGGGCCTCTGGGCCTGGATCTGGCCCAACCTCGCCCTCAACCTCTATCGCAACGTCCTGATCATCGAGCCCATGCGCCCGGACGGACCGGGCCGCACCCGCCTGGACTACATCTATCTGCACGACCCGAAGACCGAGGGCCTCGAGGCCGCCGTCGCCACCTCCGAGCGCCTCACCGACGAGGACCGCTGGATCTGCCAGCGGGTGCAGGAAAACCTGAACGCCGGGGTCTACGACCAGGGCGCCCTGTCCGCCCGGCACGAGAACGGCCTGCGCTGGTTCCAGGCGCGGGTGATGGCGGCGCTGGCCGGCCCCCGGAACCCCGGCGCGGCCGCCGCCCCGGCCGCGGCGGTCGGATGAGCCAGGAGACACCGGCCGCAGCGCCGGCCACAGCGCAGGCGAGGGACCGCAAGATCGGCCCCGTCCTCGCCGCCGCCCTGGCCCTGGTGTTCAACCTCTGGCTGGTCACCACCGGCGATGCCCTGTCCCCTTGGCTCGCGGCCGGCCTGATCCTGGTCAGCGGGGTGCTCTGGCTGGCCCTCGTGCGCCGGCGCAGCCTGGCGGTGTTGGCGACGACCTGACGTGGTTCCCAAGCGGCGCCGCGGCCACACGGCGCGTGGTTCGAGACGCGCGCGAAGGGCGCGCTCCTCACCATGACTAAATGGAGTTGCAGCCCACAAACCTAGTCATGGTGAGGGCGACCGGAGGGAGCGTCTCGAACCACGCACCCTCGTCATGCAGCGGCTTCCCGCTCGCCTGCCCCCCCCATTTCCCCTGGCACGCGTATTGCCGTCGCCTCCCCGTGACACAGGACGCCGTCTCGGTTTGAGCCGGGGTCCGGGAGCGGAGCGGCGAGATGGCGAGCAAGGCGGAACCCCAGTGCTTCGGACGGCCGCGCGCGGCGGCCGGCCAGGCCGGCGTCGCCGAGGTGGTGGTGGTCGGCGCCGGGATCGGCGGCGCGCTCCTAGCCCTGGCCCTGGCGCGCCGGGGAGTGCGGGTGGCCGTGGTCGACCTGCATGCGACCTATCCCGACGATTTCCGCTGCGAAAAGCTCAACGCCGAACAGGCGGCCATGCTCGCCGACCTGAAGCTGCTCGACTGTTTCGGCGCGGACGCCGGCGCCCTTACCGAGCGCGGCTTTCGCTACGACGCCCTGGTCGCTGGCGTCCGCGCCGCCTGGCCCAAGGCGGTGCGCTTCACCGAGGGCCGCGCGGTGGCGGTGGAGCGTACGGCCGACCTGCAGACCCTGGTCCTGGCGGATGGGGAACGGATCGAAGGGCGGCTGATCGTCATGGCCACCGGCCCGTCGGACAAGCTGCGCGCCAGCCTCGGCGTGCGCCGCAAGCTGGTGCGCGAGCGCCACTCGGTCTGCATCGGCTTCACCCTGACCCCGCCCCCGGGGGGGGGCTTCGACGAGGGCGGCCTCGTCCACCACGGCGAGCGGGCCGGCGACGGCATGGCCTTCGCCAGCTTCTTCCCGGCCCAGGGCGGCATGCGGGTCAACCTCTTCGCCTACCGCGGCCCCCGGGACGCCTGGACCCTCGGCTTCCGGGACGATCCCCTGGCGCGCCTCACCGAAGCCATGCCGGGCCTCACGCCCCTGCTCGCCGGCGCCCAGGTCGTCGGACCCGCCGAGATCCGCGCCACCGACCTCTACGAGACCGAGGGCCACGAACTCGACGGGGTGGTGCTGATCGGCGACGCCTTCCGCTCCTGCTGCCCGGCCACCGGCATGGGGGTAACCCGCCTGCTCACCGAGATCCGCCTGCTGGTGAAGACCTACCTGCCGGCCTGGCTCGCCACCCCCGGCATGGGGGCGGACAAGCTGGCCGGCTTCTACGCCGACCCCGCCAAGCTGCGCATCGACGAGCGCGCCGCCCGCCGGGCCGAGACCGGCCGCTCCACCTCCACCCGCACCAGCCTGCCCTGGCGCGCCCGCCGCAGCCTCGCCGAACTCAAGCGCACGGTGGTCGCCGCCGCCCGCAAGCCCGTCGCCCCCGCCAAGCCGCAATCGTGAAGCCCGCCATGCCCCAGCCCTCCCTCCACACCTTCCTGGCCGGCGAGACCATCGAGGTGCTCGGCGCCGCCGAGATCGCGGCCACCCTGGATGCGAACGGCATGCTGGACGGCGTGCCCTTCATGCCCGAGATGCTGGCCTTCTGCGGCCGGCGGATGCGGGTCCAGCGCCGGGCGGACAAGACCTGCGTGGAGGGCCACTACGGCCTGCGCAAGCTCGGCGGCACGGTGCTGCTGGAGGCCGCCCGCTGCGACGGCGCCGCCCACGACGGCTGCCAGCGCAACTGCATGATGTTCTGGAAGGAGGCCTGGCTGAAGCCGGCCGCCGCCGGCCACACCGTCATCGATCCCCTCGTCGAAGCCCGCGCCCGCAAGCGCCTCGCCGCCCTGCCCACCCGCGACGCCGACCGCTACCTTTGCCAATCGACCGCCCTGATGGCCGCCACGGCGCCCCAGTCGGCCTGGAACGTGGCCCACCTGGTCACCGACGTGCGCCGGGGCGAACTCAGCCTCGCCGGATTCCTGGCCATGGTCGGCCGCACCCTGCTCAACCGCGCCCGCGGCCTCGTCGGCCTGCCCGACCTCGGCGCCCTTGCCGGGGACCAGGGCCGGGCCCCGGCCGGCGACCTCGGCCTTCAGCCCGGCGACTGGGTGCGGGTCCTGCCCGCCGAGGCCATCCAGGCCACCCTAGGTCCCGATAGCCGCAATCGGGGCCTCAGCTTCGAGCCGGAGATGAGCCGCTATATCGGCGGGGTCTATCAGGTGGAGTTCGTGGTCCGCCGGATCATCCTGGAGGAGACCGGCCAGATGGCGAAGCTGAACCGCACCGTCGCCCTGAAGACCCTCGCCTGCGCCGGCGCCTGCGCCAAGAACTGCCCGCGGGCCAACACTCTCTACTGGCGCGAGGCCTGGCTGGAGCGGGTCCAGGTGAGCCAAATCGCCGCGGAGTAATCGCCGTCGGCGTGCGACACGGCCGGGTTGCTAGGTAATGTTGTGGTTCAGTCCGAATATTGCAGTTTGATTACTAAGCGGCGTCCTCTTGAAATCTAAGGTTTTAAACAGTCGTTAACCCCTTCGGCCAAGACTAGCGGGCATCGAATCAGGCCTCAGGAGCTTGCCATGTCCGTCTCTGCTGTTTCCGGCGTCCAGCCCGCGTTTCAACCCAACCCTCAGGATACCGCCTTCCGGTCGGCCATCACCCAGCTGACCAGCGCCATCGGTTCCGGCGACCTGGCCACGGCCCAGAAGGCCTACTCGACCCTGACTACCCTGCAGCAGAACGCCGGCCCGCCCCCGGGCGCCCCCGCCGGCGGCCCCAATGGCGGTCAGGACCCGTTCAGCCAGCTGCTGACCAAGATCGGCGGCGACCTCAGCTCGGGCGACATCTCCGGCGCCCAGAGCGACCTGGCCTCGTTCCAGAAGGCGGCGGCCAGCCATCACCACCACCATCATGGCGGCGGCGGCGCGCCCCCGGCCGCCAGCAGCCCCGCGGCCCCGGCCGCCACCCCCACGTCGTCCAGCAACGCCGTCGACGTCACCGCCTGAGCCGCGGGCCCCGCCAGACCGGCGCCCGGGACCGTCATGCTGATCGGCGAAACGGTCTGCCTGGGGCCGGTCCTGGCCGGGGACGCCCCCCAGCTGTTCAACTGGTGCAACACGGTCGCCCTGGCCCACGCCAATGGCGCCTACCGGCCGATGGACGAGGGCCGGTTCAAGGCCTGGCTGACCGACTTCGCTAATGACCCGACGCGGGTGCTGTTCGCCCTGCGCGACCGGGCCGACCTCAGGCTGATGGGCTATCTGCAGCTCACCGACATCCAGCCGGCGGCCCGCGTCGCCGAGCTGGGCGTGCTCATCGGCGATCCCGCCGACCAGGGCCGCGGCTTCGGCCAGGAGGCCGTCGCCCTCGCCGTCGGCTTCTGCTGGCGAGACCTCAACCTGCAACGCCTGACCCTGCGCGTCATCGGCGACAATCCCCGCGCCATCCGCGCCTACGCCAAGGCCGGCTTCGAGGTGGAGGGGGTGATGCGCCGCGCCGCCTATGTCGACGGCGCCCATCGCGACATCACCATCATGGGGCTGCTGCGCGAGGACACCGCCGACGGGCGCTAAGCTCGGCCGGGGCGGAGTTGAGGAAGGCCTTCCCCCCCTACACCCCCTAAACCCTCCGATTCCCGCACATTTCCCCCCTCCGCCATAGCCGCGCGCGCTCCCGCGTGCGAAGGGAACGCGCCCCAATCCCCCCGGACCGCCCATGCCCTTCCCCGCCCTCAACTCCGCCCTCGAACGCGCCCTCGCGGCCCAGGGCTATGCCGAACCCACCCCCGTCCAGGCCGCCGTGCTCACCGCCGAGGCCCACGACCGCGACCTGCTGGTCTCCGCCCAGACCGGCTCCGGCANNGACCTCGGCCGCAACGATGTCGGCCGCGTCGCCGAAATAGGAACTGTCGAGGTGACCGAGCGCTTCCTCATCGAGCGCTACAGCCATGTCATGCACATCGTCTCGAATGTCGAGGGAAAGCTCGACGCCTCGCATGACGTGATCGACGCGCTGGCGGCGGGCTTTCCCGCCGGCACCGTGTCGGGCGCGCCAAAAGTGCGGGCGATGGAGATCATCGACGAGCTCGAAATCGACAAGCGCGGCATTTACGGCGGCTGCATTGGCTATTTCGGCGCCTCCGGCGAAATGGACACCTGCATCGTTTTGCGCACTTCCGTCGTCAAGGACGGCAAGATGCATGTTCAGGCCGGCGCGGGAATAGTCTATGATTCCGATCCGGCGAGCGAGCAGCGCGAATGCGTCAACAAGGCCCGGGCGCTGTTCCGAGCGGCGGAGGAGGCTTTGCGCTTTGCTTCGACGGTGAAGCGGGGGCAGTAGCGGATGAGCGCCAACGCGTAATCTTGAGCTTAGCAATAGCTTCGATCCATTCAGCACATCCCTCGATGACCCGGTCATGAAACCTGTTGCGCTCGCAATGACGACGCAGAAGGGCTATACCCGCGGCAACCTCCCTAAAAAGATCAGATCGGCAACAAACTTGACCTTCGAAAAAGCCAGCCCGGCGCTGGCGCGCGCGCTCGCAGAGCACGACTACAAGAAGCCCACCTCCGTTCAGGCCGCCGTGCTGCGGCCCGAGGCGGAAGGGCGAGACATTCTCGTCTCCGCCCAGACCGGCTCCGGCAAGACCGTCGCCTTCGGCCTCGCCATCGCCACCACCCTGCTCGGCGACCGGCCGCGCATGGGCCAGGCCGGCCCCCCCGTCGCCCTGATCATCGCCCCCACCCGAGAGCTGGCCATGCAGGTCGCCCGGGAGCTGACCTGGCTCTACGCCCAGACCGGCGCCATTGTCGTCACCTGCGTCGGCGGCATGGACGCCCAGCGCGAACGGCGGGCCCTGAACGCCGGCTGCCACATCGTCGTCGGAACCCCCGGGCGCCTGCGCGACCACCTGGAGCGCGGCAATCTCGACCTCGGCAGCCTGGACGTGGTGGTCCTCGACGAGGCCGACGAGATGCTCGACCTCGGCTTCAAGGAGGAGCTGGAGGCGATCCTCGACGCCACCCCCCCCGAGCGCCGCACCCTCCTCTTCTCCGCCACCATCGCCAAGGAGATCGCCAACCTCGCCCGCGCCTACCAGAAGGCCAGCGTGCGCATCGACACCGCCAGCTCCAGTGAGCCGCACGGGGACATCGAATACCGGGCGATCCGCGTCGCCCCCAACGAGATCGAGCACGCGGTGGTCAATGTGCTGCGCTATTTCGAGGCCCCCGGCGCCCTGGTCTTCTGCTCCACCCGCGAGACCGTCCGCCACCTCTACGGCGCCCTGCGCGAGCGCGGTTTCGCCGCCGTCGCCCTCTCCGGCGAGTTGACCCAGAAGGAGCGCACCGACGCCCTGCAGGCCCTGCGCGACGGCCATGCCCGGGTGTGCGTGGCCACCGACGTCGCCGCCCGGGGCCTCGACCTGCCCGACCTCGGCCTCGTGATCCACGCCGACCTGCCGGTGAACCGCGCGGGCCTCTTACACCGCTCCGGCCGCACCGGCCGCGCCGGGCGCAAGGGGGTCTCCGTCCTGCTGGTCCCCTACCCCCGCCGCCGCCGGGCCGAGATGATGCTGGCCTCGGCCAATATCGAGGCGATCTGGGCCGGCCCCCCCAGCGCCGAGGAGATCCGCGCCGGCGACCAGAAGCGCCTCCTCGACGATCCCATGCTCAACGAGGCGCCGACGGAGGACGACCTCGTCCTGGCGCAGCGCGTCCTCGAAAACCGCACGCCGGAACAGGTGGCCACCGCCCTGATCCGCTTCCACCGCTCGCGCCTGCCCGAGCCGGAGGAACTCTATGACGCGCCCCAGGGCGCCGCGCCGTCGCCGTCCCGCAATCCCCGCGACAAGCGCTCCAACGCCGACCGCGGCGAGGGCGACCGCGCCCCATACGACCCCCGCGGCGGCGAGGGCGGCGAGCGCGGCCCGACCCCGCACGAGCGCCTCACCGGCGAGACCGTCTGGTTCCGCCTGGCCGTCGGCCGCAACCAGAACGCCGACCCCAAGTGGCTGATCCCGCTGATCTGCCGCAACGGCCATGTCACCAAGAAGGACATCGGCCAGATCCGCATCTTCGACCGCGAGACCAAGTTCGAGATCGCCAAGGCCGCCGAGGAGCGCTTCGCCGCCGCCATCGAGGCCGCCCCCCCGAACCAGGTGAAGATCGACCGCGCCGGCCCGCCGGGCGAGCGCCCGCCCCACCCCGAAGGCCCCAAGCCCGGCGGCGGCTACAAGGGCTCCAACCACGACGGCCGGGCGCCCGGCGCCGGCAAGCCGTTCGTGAAGCCGCGGGGGGAGGGCGCGCCGCCGTATGCGGGCAAGCCGAAGAAGAAGCCGTTCAAGCGGGATTGAGGGGTGGGGGCACATCGCTGTCGGCCGCAACTTGCGCGCGTTCGCAGATATGGCGATTTTAGCTAACGACCCCAAAGCAGCAGTTGGGGTGTGGGCTCCGAGGGTCTACCGGGAGGGCCACAAGATGAAATGGCTTTTTCGAGTGTCAAGCTTGAGGACAGTAAGTCCGGCTCGCAAAGTCCCTATTCCGGGTTGCCGTCAGATGCACAATTTATAAAATTCCCGGTCTCCGCCCGTCGGGCCTGGACGATCTGCCACGATTTCAGGTGGCTGCGGACCAGCCGGTACTCGTCGCAGATCGATCCCGTCACGACGTCAGTCCAGCTTAGCGATTCGTGTCGGGGCCTGGATGCTGCTGCTGACGATCTCACGGCTAGCACTGCCGCTCCACTTTGGTGATCAGCTAAAGCCCGAAGGCTCCTGGCGAAGGCCAGCGTACCGGCGATCAGTGTGTGGGTCAGAGGACCTCGAAAAGGTTGTAGACGGGGCCGCCTGGGAAGCGGTGGCCGAGGCCGATGGCCAGCAACCGGTTGAGCCAGCCGTGTTCAGCAGAGGCGGTTTCGAACAGGGGACTGATGCGAAAGTAGTAGCTGGCAGGATCGACCGCCTCGCCGCGTTCGAGCCGCTCGATCACCTCGCGCGGGCCGTGGCGCAAGCCCTTGTAAGCCATGGTGATCAGTGCGCCGCCTTCGGCCTGAAGCTGCAGGCGGACGTCCAGCGCCACATCGCCGTCCGCGCGAAGGGCCTGCCAGTCGCTGCCGCCGTCCAACACCCGCCCTGATAGCCGCTCGCCCTCGAAGCGGCCGCCGGAGACCACGCCGATACGGCGGTTGGCCGCCGGTGTTTCACCAACCAGCAGCATCGGCCTGACCTCGAGCCAGGGTGAACAGCGGGCGGGTGCGCACCGTCAGGAGCGCTTCGGGGAGAGAGCCTTGAATATCGGTCGGCATGATCGGTCTCAAGGGCGGCGGCGGGTCAAGCCGACGCCGTCATCATCTGGACGTTGAAGCTGTTGACCATGGCATGTTCGCCCGGACCGGGGTTGGCGCGCAAAGGCTTGGCGGCCTGGACCAGGATCTCGTCGGCGTCGGTCCCCAGAAGGGCGACGGTTTCAGCGATGAACTGGTCTAGCGGCATCGCCGCCTCGGCTTCCTGACTGTTCATCAGCTCGGTGCGGACCCAGGGCGGGGCAATCTCCACAACTCGGACCCCGGTGTCGCGTAGCATGAACCGCTGCGACATAGCGTATGAGTGGATCGCCGCCTTGGTCGAAGAATAGACTGCAGTCAGCGCCAGGGGCGTGAAGCCGAGCACAGAACTCACATAGGCGACGACCGCTTTGTCGCGGGTCTTGAGGTGCTCAATCAGAGCCGAGGTCATGCGCATCGGACCCATCAGGTTGGTCTCGATGGTCGCGACCATTCGAGCCTCGTCCAGGGATTGGACGGACATGAGAAGGCTGCGTAAACGAATGGGCTTCGCCGAGGCTCATGACGTGTGGTTACGGGAGACCTGCGCCTAGTTTTCGGAGTGGCAGGGGGCTTTCCGCACTCAGTGGAATAAGCTGACACCCCTCGGCAAAGACATGAATCGGCGTAGCGCATGCTGTCAATTTCGAGGCCCTCGCGCGAACGGCACGCATATCAGCGCCGCCGCCGTGACCAACGCCAGCAACAGCCAGGCTTCGTTGATGGCCTGGACCATGGCCAAATGATCGACCATGGGCTTTAGGAACATCGCGGTGTCGGGATCGATCGGCCCGCGCGGCCGGGACAGGAAGGCCGACATCGGTATGCCAACCGCCTTGGCGGTATCGACATCTCCGCTCTCAAGCCGCCGCGCGATCGCCGCGCCGAGCACCGGCGCGCGGCCGTATATGACGGTATCGATCAAGGCGATGCCGATGGCTCCGCCAAGGTTGCGCATCAGATTGAATAGCCCGCTGGCGTCCGGCACCTGCGCCGGAGCGAGCCGGCCAAGGGCCAATCGGGTTGGCGGCAGCAGGCAGAACATGATCGCCACGCCCCGGACCACCTGCGGCCAGAACATCTGACGAAATCCAGCGTCCTTGGTCTGAAATGCGCTGAGGCCCATCCCCATGGCGAACAGCAGGAAACCGGCCGCCGTCAAGAGGCGCGCATCCATCCGTCGCTCCAGCGCGACCGCCAACGGGGCGGTCATCAGCTGAGCGATGCCCGTAACCAACATGATCTCACCAATCTGCAGCGCATTGAGCCCACGCACGAAGCCCAGGAACACCGGCATCAGGTAAACGGACCCGAACAGGCCGGCGCCCAACACAAAGCTGAGCAGGCACCCGACCGCGAAGTTGCTGTTGGCCAGCGTGCGCAATTCCACGACCGGATAGAGCGCGCCCAGCGTGCGGCGCACGAAAGCCAACCCGCAGGCCAGGCTGAGCGCCGCTAGGCTGGCCACCAGCGGCGAGGTCCAACCTCGGCCGGGCGCCTCCTTCAACGCCACTTCCAGCGTGGCCAGGGCGAAGGCCATCAGGACGAGCGATGCAAAATCCAGCCTGCGCACCCGCCTGAAATCCGTGGGCTCCACCGGCAGAAACAACGCCGCGCCGAGGCAAGCCAGGACACCGGGCGCGACATTGATCAGGAACAGCCAGCGCCAATTATAGGTCTCGGTGATCCAGCCGCCCACGACGGGTCCGATCGTCGGCGCGAGAACTGCCAGCACGCCGGCGATGGTGGTGGCGATCCCCTGCCGCTGAAACGGAAACAGCAGGAAGACCGCGGAGAAAACCGATGGGATCAGAGTGCCGCCGGAGAAACCCTGCAATATCCGCCAGGCGATCAGGGCGTGAAAACTGCCACTCGCCGCGCAGCCGATCGAGGCGAGTGTGAATGTCAAGATTGCCGCCACGAACAGCCAGCGCATCGAAAGCAGCCGTGTCAGCAGGCCGGTGAGCGGAATGGCGATCACCTCGGCGATCAGATAGGCGGTCTGGATCCAGCTTATCCTGTCCGGTGTCACGGCCAGCGCCGACTGGATCGTTGGCATGGACGTTGCAACCACCTGCACGTCCAGGATGGCCATGAACATGCCCAGGCACATGACGGCGAAGCCGGGCCATGCGGAGCGGCGCACCGCAGAGCCCTCGTTCTCCATCGACATCAATTCCCTCTCCGCTCCAAGTTGGAGATTCCGAGCCACCAGAACAGCCGCCAGGAAGGGGCGCGGGCCTTTCCCGAAATCGTGGCCGGTCTCCCGGCGCACTAACCTGACAGCCCCCTAGCTCGGGCCCGTGACCCTCGCCCATGAACTCGCGCATTCAGCCTAGGCGGCTGCGGCAATCCTGGGACTGCCGGCTTTCTTATTCGGCCGCGCGACCTGATTGGCGGTGCTTATCGCCAGGGGTTTGCACAACTCGGCGCAGATAAGATAGGCGGCCACGATGCCCGCCAAGGCGAGCGTCACGTGCGCGGGCGGCGCCCGGAACCCGAACCACACGCCCAAAGGCGAGAACGGGATTGCTAGGGCGAGCGCCAGGGCGGCCAAGGTCGAAGTCGTCAGCACACGGTTGGGCATGTCGCGCCAGGGCCGTCCGCGGGTGCGGATCAGAAAGATCACCAAGGTCTGGGTCGCGATGGATTCCACGAACCAGCCGGTGCGGAACACGTCGGAGCTCGTACGAAACAGCAGGTATAGGGCGCCGAAGGTGGCAAAGTCGAATATCGACGACAACGGCCCCATCACTGCGGCGAAACGGACGATGTCTTGAATCCGCCAGCGCTGCGGCCCGGCGATGTCGACGGCGCGGACATTGTCGAACGGAATGCCGATCTCCGACACGTCGTAGAGCAGGTTGTTGAGCAGTATCTGGGTGGCCAGCATCGGCAGGAAGGGCAGGAAGAGCGACGCCGCCGCCATCGAGAGCATGTTGCCGAAGTTGGAGCTGGCGCCCATGCGCACGTACTTCAGAATGTTGGCGAAGGTTCGCCGGCCTTCCTCCACCCCGTCGGCCACGACGGCAAGATCGGAGTCGAGCAGGATCATGTCCGCTGCAGCCCGCGCCACGCCGGTTGCGCCGTCGACCGAGAGGCCAACGTCTGCAGCCTTGATGCCCGGCGCATCGTTGACGCCGTCACCCATGAACCCCACTACCTCTCCCGCCGCGCGCAGGGCTTGGACGATCCGCACCTTCTGGTCGGGCGCCAGGCGGGCGAACACGTCGGTGTCGCGGACATGGACTCTCAGCGCGTCCGCGCTCAGCGCGTTCAGGTCGGTTCCGGTAATCACCTTCTGGACGCGCAGACCGACGATCCCGGCCAAGCGCCCCACGACCAGCGGGTCATCGCCCGAGAGAATCACCACCCGGACGCCGGCGGCGGCTAGCCTAGCCACCGCCGCCGGCGCGCTGGCCTTGGGCGGGTCAGCGAAAGTGCACAGGCCCTCGAAGGCAAGGCTGATCTCGTCTTCTACCGTTGGGTCGCGAGGTTCGCCCGACCAGGGCCGCGACGCGACGGCCACCGCTCGCAGCCCCTGCGCAGCTTGAGCCTGAATCCTTGTCAGGGCGGCCTTACGCGCCGCCGAGTCGAAAGGCGCCCCGCCAGCTGTCCCACAAGCCGCTAGCACCGCCTCGGGCGCGCCCTTGACGATGAGGATTAGCCCCTCCGGCCCATCTGCAAGCACCGCGCCCATCCGCCGCTGGTAGTCAAACGGCAACAGTCCACGTCGAGTCCAGCCCTTCGCTGCGTCGGGTTTGGCCTTGGCAATGGCGTCATCGAGCGATCCCTTATCCCCGCCGAGGGTGGCGCAGATGGCCGCAAGCAGAGCTGGCCGCTCGTCCGACTTCCCGCCGAACGCCAGCGATCCCGCGAGCTCAATCTCGGCGGAAGTCAATGTGCCGGTCTTGTCGGTGCAAAGCACCGTCATTGCGCCCAGGTCGTGGATTGCCGCGAGCCGTTTGACGATCACCTTCTTGCGCGACATCCGCACCGCCCCTCGCGAGAGGGTGACGGTGGTGATCATCGGCAGCAATTCAGGTGTCAGTCCCACCGCCAGCGCCACCGAGAACATCAGCGACTGGATCAGGGGCCGGCCGAATGCGACGTTGACTGCCAGCACGCCCAGCACAAGGACGCCAGTCGCGCGGGCGACCAGCAGACCCAGTTGGCGCAGGTCGCGCTGAAACGGCGAGATTTCGGCGGCGGCGGTGAGCGACTTGGCCGCCTCGCCGAAGAGGGTGTTGACGCCGGTGCCAATCGCGATCGCCGTCGCCTCGCCCGTCTGGGTCACGGCCCCGCGGAAGAGGGCGTTGCTCGCCTCAGCGGCGGTGTCCGCCTGCACCACGCCGGGCCGTTTGATCACACCATAAGGCTCGCCGGTGAGAGCGGCCTCGTTGACGGTGCATGCACTCGCCTCCAGCACTAGGGCGTCAGCGGGAATGATGTCGCCGACGGTGATTCGGAACACGTCGCCCGGGACCACGGTCTCAGCTTCGATGGACACGAACGCCCCGTCTCGCATTACCTCGGCCTTGAGCGCCACCGACTTGCGCAAGGCCTCGGCGGCCCTTTTGGCCCCGCCTTCCTGTACCGTGTCCAAGGCCACTGAAGCGCCCAGGATCAGCAGGATGATCAGGGCGCTTGGCACGTCGCCGGTCGCCGCCGACACCACAGCCGCGGCGATCAGGATCAAGCACATGGGCTCAAGCAGCCGGCGTCCAACCGAGACGATCAGCCCGACTTCCCGCGCCTGCGCGTCGGCATTGCGGCCATATTTCGCGAGCCGCGCCGCGGCTTCGGCGGCGGTCAGGCCCGTCAGGCCGCATCCCAGGGCCGCCGCGGCGTCAGCGGCTGGCTGCTTCCAGAACGATCCGATAGCCATATATTCTGTCTCTCTGACCGCTCGCGGTACGGTTGATCCGAGCCCAGGTCCAGCAGCCACGCTCGCAGCCAGTAATGCGACCCTGCGAGCGAAGCCCGATCAGCGGCGGCGGCGTCTTAGTCTTGGTGAAAAACGATCCATCAGGCTGAGATGATCACCTTAAGCGCATGGCCGCCAGCGGCGCCTCCGAATGCCTCATAGGCGTCGAGAGATCGAACGTAGGCGGTCACCAGCAACACCATCAGGCTCAAGACCTCCGCGCCTTGACCCGGATCAAGCGCGGGTTACTTGAAACGCTCGCTGTGCGACACGAAAGCGCTCGCGAGCGCGCAACGCCGAGTCTGACTGGGCGCCGGTAGACGAAACATACCGCCTTCATGTCATGATGGACGGTCCCGTTTTACCGGTTATGGTTTCCAGCTGCGCGATCTCGGCGACGATGGTCGTGAGATCGGCGGGGCCTTCGGACGTCGCGAGACATCAGGTTCGAAGCTTTCGAGATCGAGCCGGAACATCGTCCACCCTGTCGCCGGATTGGACCTTTGCGCGCGCGCCAATCGTATTGACGTAAGTCCGCTCGCTCCAACATCGAAGACCAACGGCGGGGTGCTGGGGGGCCGCCGGCATCAGGACTAGGGGGAGGGGGCTTGACCGACGTTCGAAGTCCCTGCCGCCGCAGTTGACCGGCCCGAGGAGGCAATGTCACCCTGATCCACCAGTTAGGACAACACCCAGCAATACTGCGAGATAATGAAGCAGCGACCCGGCGACCACCTGTCCGTGCCAGATGGCGCGGCGGAATTTCAGCTTCTGTATCAAATAAAACAAAATTCCAATCGAGTAGATCGCGCCTCCAATTGCAAGTAATATAAGCGTCAGCGAGGACAGCTCGCGGGTCATTGGCTTGATCGCGACCAGAATCAACCAGCTTAGCGCCAAATAGAGCACGATCCAGTATCGGCGCCCCAGACCCGGGAGGAACAATTTTCCTGCGATCCCCACGGTAGCCAGACCCCGACCGTCATGCCGATCGCCCAAGGCCCGTGCAATTTCTCGATGGTGAAGGGCGTATATGAGCCGGCGATCATCAAGAAGATTCCGGCGTGGTCGAGGCGGCGGAGAAAGGGGCGCCACCGGAGCGCAGCGAAATTGTAGGCGATCGAGAGCCCCAGCATCGCCACGAAGCCGGTCACGTAGATGGAAACGGCAGCCACCAGCGCAGGTGCATGCCGTTGAAAGGCCACGCCAAGAAGGATGCCGCCGCCGACAAGGGCTATTGTCAGGCCAACGAGGTGAACCACCAGATCAGCCCGCAAGGCCCCGCGGGACGAGTAGTGAGGCTCCAGTTGAATTGGATCCACGGAGGGGCGGCCGCCAGCCGGCGCGGTTGGGCGAGCGCACATGCTAGAGCCCCAGATGGCCGACCGTCTGGGTAATGGTCGCGAAACGTCGGTCGGGGAGGCGCGATTTTGGTGCACGCTTTGGGCCGCCGACAGCTCCCAAGGCGATCGTCACCAGATAGATACCAACACCACTTCCGGTGACATGACCAAAGAATTCAAAGACCCTGAAGGCGAGTAGGCATGATTGGATAACGGGTTTGCCGAGGTAAGCCGCTCCGATCGCGATCCAGATAAAACGCCACTGTTGGTGCGCTGGCCGGTGAGTGGGACCGACATCCCCTCCTTTGCATGCGATGTGGTCGGCGCTTCCATTGGTTCAAACTTCATTATTGTGGCCCTCTGGGTGTTGAGCCTGACGCCTAGGTTACAGCGGATGGACACGTTCGGCCGGTCTGGGCTTCCATCTGCACGATCTCAAGGGCAACGGCCGCGAGGTCGGCAACGGTTTCCGTGGTGGGGAGCGCATGCCGCGCAGGATCGGGCTCGAAGCGTTCAAGATAGAGGCGAAGCGTCGCAGCCCCCGTTCCAGTCCCGGATAGTCGATAGACGATCCGCGCCGCATCGGAAAAGACGACCCGTATACCCTGGTGTTCGGTCACGGATTGATCCACGGGATCGGTGTAGGCGAAATCGTCGCATTCACTGACTGTGAAGGCGCCGAAGCTTCGCCCCTGAAGATTCGGCAGCTGGCGCCTGAGGACGGCCATCAGCGTTTCGGCCGTGGCGTCGTCGAGATCGTCGTAGTCGTGACGCACATAATAGTGGCGGCCGAACCGCCGCCAATGGGCGGTGAGCAGGTCCTCGACGCCCTGGCCTTGGACCGCGAGGATGTTCAGCCAGAACAGCACCGCCCAGAGCCCGTCCTTCTCCCGCACATGGTCCGAACCCGTTCCGAAGCTTTCTTCGCCGCAGAGGGTGATACGGCCGTCGTCGAGGAGGTTGCCGAAGAATTTCCAGCCAGTGGGCGTCTCGTAGCAGGGGACGCCGAGCTCAGCCGCCACCCGATCTGCCGCCCGGCTCGTCGGCATTGACCGCCCCACGCCGGCCAAGCCCTTGGCGTAGCCCGGCACGAGGTGAGCATTGGCCGCAAGGAACGCCAGGCTGTCGCCTGGAGAGACGAAGAAGTTCGCGCCGAGAATCATGTTGCGGTCACCGTCGCCGTCCGACGCGGCGCCGAAATCCGGCGGGACAGCACCGTTCATCAACCGCAGAAGTTCCACCGCGTTCGCGGGACTGGGATCCGGGTGACGCCCACCGAAATCTGGTAATGGCTGTCCATTGATCACCGTGCCAATGGGCGCGCCCAGCCGTCGTTCCAAAATCTCGTGGGCGTAGGGTCCTGTCACCGCATTCATCGCGTCAAAGCACATGCGAAATCGTCCGGAGCTCAACAGTTTGGCAATTCGGCCAAAATCAAACAACGACTCCATCAGCGCCGCGTAGTCTGTCACCGGATCGATGACCTCGACGATCATGCAGCCGAGCTCGACCTGACCGAGACGGTCAATGTCCACATCGCCCGCACCAAGAACACGAAAGTGCTTGATGCGACGGCTCAGCGCGTAGATCGCTTCGGTGGCCGCCTCTGGGGCGGGTCCGCCGTTCGAAATATTGAACTTGACGCCGAAATCTCCATCGGGGCCGCCAGGATTGTGACTGGCTGAAAGTATGACGCCACCGCAAGCCCCATGCTTACGGATCACACACGAAGCCGCCGGCGTCGAAAGGATGCCGCCTCTCCCGACCAAGACGCGGGCGAATCCATTCGCGGCGGCCATCTTGAGGATGATCTGCACAGCTTCAAGATTATGGAACCGCCCATCACCACCCAAAACCAGCGTCTGTCCCTTTCGCTGGTCCAGGCTGTCGAAGATCGATTGAACGAAATTTTCGAGATAGTTCGGCTGCTGGAACACCGAAACCTTTTTGCGAAGTCCGGAGGTTCCCGGCCGCTGATCTGGAAAGGCCGACGTTTCTACGGTTTCGATCGCGTCGTCGGGCTCGCGCATCGTCTCTGTTTCCTCGGGTTGAAATCGCTGCGGGACCACCTACCGCCAACAAAGACTTTTCGGGCCGCCCAGCTGCTCAATCCGCTTATCGCCGACCTGAACGATGGAACACCCATCACATCCAAGCGTTAGCGTACAAACCCCTTGAATTGGAAGCTATCAAGATTTTCTGGAGCAACTAAGGTGGCGCCCAAGCCGTTTGGCCATTGATATGGGTCAATACTGCATATTCGTCGTGATGGTAAATGTATTTTTCTACAATTGTAATTTTCGGCCTTCTAACGTCGGGATTCTAGTGCATTTAAGCGAGGACGTTGTTCGATGATTACGTTTAATGTTGTCAAAGAGCAACACGGGTGGGCCGTCCGAACGGGCGAGGCCATGACAACGCCGTTCTGGTCGAGGGAACTTGCGGTTCGCGAGGCGAACTGTCTCGCTGACGCCATTCGTTGCCATGGCGCATGCGCAGAAGTGGTCGTTGATGGCGGCGATCCGAACGAAATGCCTAAGAAGTTGGCCGGCGCAAGTTCGGCGAGACTGAGGTCCTTCAGCCCAAGTCGTTGGCCGCACGCGCGATGACCTGGCCGGCGCTCGGACCCTGTGAAAGGGCCGCAAGACCATGCCTATTAGGACGGATGCATTCGCAAGCCGGCGCAGGTTCGATCGTAGAGGCGTGCTGAGTTCGCTCTTGCGGCGCTTGTCAGGAGGCGCTCGACACGATCCGACTTGGCAGGACGGGGCTCCCGTCCGGGCCGAGCTCTTCAGCGTCGAAAGGCTTGAAGAGCATGCGCGCAGCCTCGCGACCGCCCAGCTCGTGACGCCGGGCGAGCGGAGAGGCGCTTCGCTGGCGGCGCGGCTGGCTGACAATGAGGCCGTGCTACTGGCTGCCTATCGCGATGTCGCTCAGGCAATAGACGTGGGCGCTGCTATAACGCCAGCGGCAGAATGGTTGATCGACAATTTCCATGTTGTGGAAAAGCAGATCCGCGATATTCGCGCCGACTTGCCACCGGGCTACTATCGACAGCTTCCCAAGCTCTCCGGCGGTCCATTTGCGGGCTATCCGCGCGTGTTTGGCGTCGCCTGGGCGTTTGTGGCCCACACAGACAGCCTGTTTGATCCCGAGATCCTCAGCCGATACTTGCGCGCCTTTCAAGAGGTGCAACCGCTGACCATTGGCGAATTATGGGCGGTCGCGATTACCTTACGGATCGTACTGGTCGAGAATTTGAGGCGCATCGCCCAGCGGGTCATCGACAGCCGGGTGGGCCGCCAGCTGGCGGACACCATGGCGGATCGACTGCTGGGCGCCGGTGGCCGCGACGCTGAACCGGCCGCAGTGGTGCTGCCACCGGACGGAAGAACAATTTATTCCGACAGCTTTCTCGTCCAGTTGGTCCATCGACTGCGAGATCAGGATCCCAGCATCGGCCCTGCGCTCACTTGGCTTGACGAGCAACTGGCCCGACAAGGCGCCAGTGCGGACGCGGTGGTTCGCGACGAACATCAGCGCCAGGTGTCCGGAAGCGTCACGGTGCGGAACATCATCACCAGCATGCGCTTGGTCTCCGACGTCGATTGGACGGAGTGGTTCGAGCGGGTCAGCCTGGTTGATGACGTGTTCAAGGCGGGCAGCCGCTTCCAGGAGATGGATTTCCCGACGCGCAACCTCTACCGCACCGCCGTCGAACAGCTTGCCCGCGGCGCTGACCGAACCGAACTGGAGATCGCCCATGCCGCGGTGGCCGCCGCCGCGCGCGCGCGACCGGGGAATGGGCAGGCTCCGGACGAGCGGCTTTCGGACCCGGGCTACTACCTGATAGCCGGTGGGCGACATGGCTTTGAGGCGGAGATCGGGTTCAGGCCCCCCTCCCGGGCATGGCCTGGACGGGTCTCGAGCCAGCTGGGAATTGGCGGCTACGTCGGCGCCGGGTTCGTCGTCGCAGCCGGCCTGTTAGCCATTCCGCTGTCCGCCATCGCCCACTTCGGCCTGGATCCGAGGTGGTTACTCCTGCTCGGGGCGTTGGGCCTGATTCCGGCGGTGGATCTGGCTGTCGCCATCGTCAACCATCTGGTGACCCGTGGCTTTCGCGCCCGTCTGCTGCCTGCGCTTGACCTTCGCGACGGCGTGCCCGCCAGCCTGCGCACCCTGGTCGCGGTTCCGATGTTGCTGACCACGATCAAGGACATTGAAACCCAGATCGAACGGCTTGAGATCCACTACCTTGCGAGTCCAGAAGGTGACCTGCACTTCGCCCTGCTGTCGGACTGGCGTGACGCGGCCAGCGAGCACGCTGACGGCGACGATGCATTGCTGGCGGCGGCCACCAACGCCATCGCCCAACTGAACCAGCGATATGGACCCGCCCCCGGCGGCGCGCGCTTCCTGTTGCTCCATCGACGCCGGGTCTGGACCAAGAGCGAGGGCTGTTGGATTGGCTGGGAGCGTAAGCGGGGGAAGCTTAGTGAGCTCAACCGACTCCTGCGGGGCGCAACGGACACGACATTTCTGACGCCGCCGCTCCTGCCTGAAGCGGTCCGCTACATCGTCACGCTCGATGCGGACACGCGGCTACCGCGCGACACCGTCAAGCGGCTGATTGGCAAAATGGCCCATCCGCTCAACCGCCCGCGCCTGGACCCGGCCCTGGGCCAAGTCGTGGAAGGTTACGCCATCCTTCAGCCTCGGGTCACCCCGGCCCTGCCCGTGGGCCATCGAGGCTCGCTCTTCCTGCGCATCTTCTCGCGCGCTACCGGCATCGATCCGTACGCCGCCGCGGTCTCGGACGTCTATCAGGACCTTTTCGGCGAGGGCTCCTACACCGGTAAGGGCATCTATGATCTGGACGCCTTCGAGGCGGCGTTAGCTGACCGGGTGCCGGACTCCACGATGCTCAGCCATGATCTCTTTGAAGGGGTGTTCGCCCGCGCGGGTCTCGCCTCGGACGTAGAGGTCGTGGAAGATTTCCCCGAGCGCTACGACGTGGCCGCCCTTCGCCATCACCGCTGGGCGCGCGGCGACTGGCAGTTGTTGCCCTGGATTCTGGGGCGCGGCCCGCGAACGACGCATCGGCCCCTTGCGGGGCTGCCCGCAATCGGACGTTGGAAGATGCTCGACAACCTGCGTCGAACGCTTTCCGCGCCGTCGCTCGTCTTGGCGCTGATCGTCGGATGGGCTTTTCCGTTCGAGGTAGCGGTCGCCTGGACGGCCTTTATCGTGGCGACCATCGTCCTGCCGCCGCTCATCCCGGTGTTCGCGGAAATTGTCCCTTCCCGCCCAGGCGTGGCGTTTCGCAGCCACATCCGCGCCGTTGGCGAGGATGCGGGCCAGGCGATCATACAGTCGGGACTGATGATCGTTTTTCTGGCGCACCAGGCTTGGCTGATGGGCGATGCCGTTGTCCGCACCCTGGTCCGGCTCATCATCACACGCCGACGCCTGCTGGAATGGGTTCCCGCGGCCCTTGCCGCCTTCGGCGCCCACCCGAGTGTCTTGCGCTACTACCAGCGGATGGCGGGAGCCGTGTTGATCGGAGCCGGGGCCATTGCGGTGGCCTCGATTTTCAGCCGGTGGACATGGCCTCTCGCGACGCTGTTCAGCGTCGCATGGTTCGTTTCACCAGTCGTCGCCTTTCGGGCAAGCCAATCGCCACGGGTCCTGGGCCGGCGTCCGTTAGCTGAAGCCGACGCCCGCGGCCTGCGTATGATTGCGAGGCGGACCTGGCGCTTCTTTGACGTCTTCGTCACGCCGGCCGACAACATGCTTCCGCCTGACAATTTCCAGGAAGTTCCCGTTCCTGTCGCAGCCCATCGCACATCGCCGACCAACATCGGCCTCTACCTGTTGTCGGTCGCGAGCGCCCGGGACTTTGGATGGATCGGGACGCTCGACGCTGTGGAGCGGCTGGAAGCGACGCTGGCGACCATGGCGCGCATGGCGAGGTGCCGCGGCCATTTCTACAACTGGTACGACACTCAGGATTTGCGCCCGCTCGATCCAGCCTATGTCTCATCGGTCGACAGCGGAAATCTGGCCGGCCACCTGGTCGCGTTGGCCGGCGCCTGCCGCGATTGGAGCGTCCATCCACTGACGGCGCTGCGCCGTTTGGAAGGCGTCGCCGATGCACTTGACGTGGCGCGCGACGAAGCCATCCGACTGGAAGCGGCGCGAAAATCCCGTAGCGTGACCTGGCGGCGCCTCGATGAAGAGTTGGCGGGACTTTTGTCCGAACTGCATCAGGCGATGGTGGAAGACCTGGACATTGGAGCAAGGCTCGCAGCGATTTCCGACCAAGCCGCCGGTCTGGTTGACGCCGCTCGCCAGATCGCCATCGAAGAGGACGACCCTGCCACCCAGGATCAGCAGTATTGGGCCGAAGCGGTCCAAGCCTGCATCGACAGTCATAGGCGCGATCTTGAGGGTGCGCACTCCGGCGCGCTAGCGGCGCGGCTGGATGCGATCGCGACGATCGCACGGTCCACGGCCCTTTCAATGGAGTTCGATTTCCTCGTCGATCCCGACCGTCTGCTGCTGTCGATTGGCTACCAGGTATCCGACGGCATGCTCGATCCCAGTTGCTATGACCTGCTCGCATCCGAGGCGCGATTGGCCAGCTTCCTGGCCATCGCCAAGGGCGACGCGCCGGCGCGTCACTGGTTCCGACTGGGCCACGCGGTGACGCCAGTGGCGGGCGGGGCTGCGCTGATCTCCTGGTCAGGATCGATGTTTGAATATCTGATGCCGTCATTGGTCATTCGAGCGCCTGCGGAGAGTTTGATTGAAGAGACCAACCGGCTGATCGTCCGCCGCCAGATCGCCTATGGCGAACAGTTGAAGACGCCTTGGGGCGTATCAGAGTCCGCCTACAACGCGCGCGATCTCGAATTCACCTACCAGTATTCCAATTTCGGGGTGCCTGGCCTGGGCCTCAAGCGGGGACTGGCGGACAATGCGGTGATTGCGCCCTACGCTACGGCGCTCGCAAGCATGGTTGACCCCCAGTCCGCCGCGCGCAACTTCGAGCGCCTGGATGCGCTCGGTGGCTGTGGCCGGTACGGTTTCTATGAAGCCTTGGATTTCACCCCGGCCAGGGTGCCGGACGGGGAGACCGTCGCGGTCGTCTGCGCCTATATGGCCCATCACCAGGGCATGACCATCACGGCGATCGCCGACACCTTGCTCGATGGGCTCATGCGGGACCGCTTTCACGCCGATCCTATCGTCCAGGCGACCGAACTGCTCTTGCAAGAGCGGGCTCCACGCGACGCTACGGCCACCCCTCCCTCGGTCTCGGAGACCACATCCGTAGCGAAGGCGCGGGAGATCGACGGGTCCGGCGCTTGGCGGACCGCAAACCCCTGGAGCGCCACGCCGGCCATCCAGCTGCTGTCCAATGGACGCTACTCTGTGATGCTCACCGCCGCGGGGTCCGGCTATAGCCGCTGGCGCGATCTGGCCGTGACCCGCTGGCGTGAGGATGCGACATGCGATGATTGGGGCTCCTACGTCTTCCTTCGTGACGTGGGCAGCGGTCAGGTCTGGTCGGCGACCTACCAGCCGATCGGTCTCGAACCAGACGCCTACGAGGTCACCTTCAATGAGGATCGCGCTCGGTTCGCGCGTCGCGACGGAATGCTGGCCACCACGCTTGAGGTGCTGGTTTCCGCGGAAGACGACGCGGAAGTGCGCCGTTTGACCATCTCAAACCTCGGGGATCAGACGCGTGAAATCGAGGTGACGTCCTACGTGGAACTGGTGCTCGGTCCCCAGAACGCCGACGTCGCCCATCAAGCCTTCTCCAAGATGTTTGTTCAAACCGAACATCAAATCGCTCTGGGCGCGCTTCTGGCGACCAGGCGGCGGCGGACGCCCACGGAGCCGGAGGTGTGGGCCGCCCACTTGGTGGTCGTCGAGGGCGAGGTTGTGGGCAAGCGCGAGTTCGAGACCGATCGCGCGCGCTTCCTGGGTCGAGGCGGCGGCGTCCGCGCGCCGATCGGCGTGGTCAACGGTCGTCCGCTATCCTGCACGGCGGGAACGGTCTTGGACCCGATCTTCGCCCTGCGTCGCCGCGTGAGACTGGCGCCCGGCGCGACAGCCCGCATCGACTATTGGACCATGATCGCATCCTCGCGCGAGGACGTCCTAGATTTGGTTGACAAGCACCACGACACCAGTGCGTTTCAGCGCGCCGGCGCCTTAGCCTGGACCCAAGCTCAGGTACAACTCCACCACCTCGGCATCGACCGAAGCGCGGCGGGGCAATACCAGCGTCTGGCCGGACACGTCATCTATACCACGCCCATGCTCCGACCGCCGTCGGACGCCATCACCGCCGGCAGCGGCGGCCAGCCGGGTCTATGGAGCCTAGGGATTTCGGGCGATCTGCCGATCATCCTCGTTCGCATTTCCGACGTCAACCAGCTCGGCCTCGCCCGCGAGGCGCTGCAGGCGGTCGAATATTGGCGAATCAAACTGTTGGCGGCGGATCTTGTCATCCTGAATGAGCGCGCTTCCTCTTACGTCCAGGACCTGCAGATCGCACTGGAAACCCTGGTCAGGGCCAGCCAGTCAAGACCTCAGATCGGCGAGGAAGGTCCGCGCGGACACATATTCATGCTGCGCGCGGACTTGATTCCTCCGGCTTCCAGGGCGCTCTTAAATGCCGTCGCCCGGGTGGTTCTGGTGGGCGAGCGCGACGGCATCATCGATCAGCTCGATCGCGCTCCCGAGGCCCGCCCTGCGCGGCGGCCAGCGGCAAAGCCCCAGGCCACAATATCCGAACTTCAGGTGTCTCGCCCCGAGACCGGCGTGGAGTATTTCAACGGCCTGGGCGGGTTCGGCGAGGATGGTCGCGAATACGTCACCATCCTGGGCCCGGGGCAGTCGACGCCGGCGCCATGGGTCAATGTAATCGCTAATCCAGGGTTCGGCTTCCAAGTTTCCGCCGAGGGCGGTGGCAGCGCCTGGTCGGTGAATAGCCGCGAACACCAGCTGACTCCCTGGTCCAATGACCCGGTGAGCGACCAGCCTGGACAGGCCTTCTATCTGCGCGACGAAGAAACTGGCGAAGTCTGGAGCCCGACGGCTCAACCGATCCGAGACGACAACGCCACTTATGTGGCGCGACACGGCTGGGGCTATAGCCGCTTCGCCCACACCTCGCACGGCGTCGCGTCCGAGCTCACGGAGTATGTGCCTCTGAACGATCCGATCAAGATTTCGCGGCTGACACTGCGTAATCTTTCGGGAAAGACAAAGCGGCTGTCTGTAACCGCCTATGCCGAATGGGTGCTCGGCGTGTCTCGAAGCACGGCGGCTCCGTTCGTGACCACACGCATGGATCCTGGTAGCGGCGCCATGTTGGCGAGCAATCCTTGGAACCCTGCTTTCGCCGGGCGCGTGGCCTTCGCCGACCTGGCCGGGCGTCAGACGAGTTGGACGGGTGACCGCCGGGAGTTCATCGGGCGCAACGGAGCGCTCGCCGCGCCTGCCGCTCTTGTCGATCAGACGAAGTTGTCGGGCCGGACCGGCTCGGGCCTCGACCCTTGCGCGGCCCTGCAGACCACGGTCGCCATCGCGCCCAACAACGCATTGGAAATCGTCTTCTTCCTTGGCGACGCGGAGGACGAAGGCCACGCCCAATCGCTGATCACTCGCTATCGCCAAGCTGACTTGAACACCGTGCTATCGGATGTACGCGGGTTCTGGGACGAGATCGTCGGCACGGTACAGGTCAAGACGCCCGATCGGTCGATGGATATCATGCTCAACGGCTGGCTGGCTTATCAGACGCTCGCCTGTCGGGTCTGGGCTAGGTCCGGCTTCTATCAGGCCAGCGGCGCCTACGGTTTCCGCGACCAGTTGCAGGACGGCATGGCGTTGGCCACCATCCGGCCGTCTTTGACCCGCGAACACCTGCTCAGGGCGGCCGCCCGCCAATTCCCAGAAGGTGATGTCCAGCATTGGTGGCTGCCGCACTCGGGCCAGGGCGTCCGCACGCGGATATCGGACGACCGAGTCTGGCTGGCCTACACCGCCGCCCACTACGTTGGCGTGACCGCCGACCAGGCGGTTCTAGACGAAATGCTCCCCTTCCTGGCCGGCCAACCACTTGAGCAAGGCGAGAGCGAACGGTTCTTCCAGCCGAACGTCTCTGATCAGTCCGCGAGTCTCTATGAGCACTGCGCGCTGGCGCTGGACGCGAGCCTGGCGCTTGGCCTCCACGGCCTGCCGTTGATCGGCGGCGGCGATTGGAACGACGGAATGAACCGCGTTGGCGAAGGCGGTCAGGGCGAGAGCGTCTGGCTTGGCTGGCTGTTGCACGCGACGCTCGGTGCGTTCGCGGGCTTTGCTGAAAGGCGTGGCGAGCAGGCTCGCGCGGCGACGTGGCGCGCGCATATGCAGGCGCTGAGCGCGGCCGTCGACGCCCAGGCTTGGGACGGGGACTGGTATCGGCGTGGCTGGTTCGACAATGGCGTCCCCCTCGGCTCCGCGATGAATGAGGAGTGCCGCATCGACTCCATCGCCCAGTCCTGGGCGGTGATCGCCGGCGCGGGTCAGACGGACCGCGCCGCCCAAGCGATGGCCGCCGTCGAGCGCGAATTGATACTGTCCCAGGAAGGGCTGGCCTTGTTGTTCACGCCGCCGTTCGACCGATCCCTGCCCGACCCCGGCTATATCAAGGGCTACCCGCCAGGTTTGCGCGAGAACGGCGGCCAATACACCCATGCCGCCCTCTGGTCCGTGATCGCCTTCGCCGGACTCGGCGAGGGAGACAAGGCGGCGGCCCTCTTCTGGATCCTCAATCCGATCAATCACGCGCGAACACGCAACGACATGTTTCGTTACAAGGTCGAACCCTATGTCGTCGCCGCGGACGTCTACGCCGCCCCGGGCCACGTTGGGCGCGGCGGATGGACCTGGTACACAGGTTCAGCCGCGTGGATGCAGCGGGCCGGCGTCGAGAGCATCCTCGGCCTCCATCTCGAAGGTGGCCGGTTGCGGCTTGATCCCTGTATCCCGCGCTCTTGGCCTGGTTTTGAGCTGACTGTTCGTCATGGCGCATCTCGATATCGGATCGTTGTCGAGAACCCCGATGGCGTGCAACGCGGCGTCGTTTCGGCCGAAATCGACGACGTGGCCGTCGCTGCAACGCCGCTTTCGATCACGCTCATAGACGATGGGGCCATGCACCAAGTCCGCGTGCGCCTCGGCGCGGAATAGTCCAACGTTCCGGGTTCACGCCGCATCATGGTGCGAGGGTATTTCTCGGCTACTTCATTGGCGCCATGCGGGTACGTCAAGGATGCGTTTCGTTTAGGTTGATTTGAACGCCAAGCGGACCAGCGCTAAGAGTGCCTTCAAGCCAGTCTTGCGCATGATGGTGTTGCGATGGGCTTCCACGGTGCGCTGACTGATGCCGAGGTCGGTGGCGATAATCTTGCTAGGCTGCCCGGCTAGCCTAGAACCAGATCAAGGATCATCCGCTGACGCAGAGGGCTCGTCTGGGTCATCTGGGTTTCTCCTGTCTGGAAGGTTGGCTCGACACCAAAGCTTCTCAGGCAGGGGCCTCATCAGGTGAGCAGGTCCTCGACGCCCTGG
>PLSW01000145.1 GCA_003165275.1 Caulobacteraceae bacterium | reverse complement strand
TCAGCGTCGCCTGGTTCATGTCGCCAGCAGTAGCCTTTCAGGCAAGCCGGTCGCCCCGGGTCCTAGGTCGACGTCCGCTGGCCGAAGCCGATGCGCACGGCCTGCGAATGATCGCAAGACGGACCTGGCGCTTCTTCGAGGTCTTTGTCACCGCGGCCGACAACATGCTTCCGCCAGACAATTTCCAGGAGGTTCCCACGCCCGTTGCGGCCCATCGCACGTCGCCGACGAATATCGGGCTTTACCTGTTATCGGTGGCGGCGGCCCGCGACTTTGGATGGATCGGAACGCTCGACGCGGTGGAGCGTCTCGAGGCGACGTTGGCGACCATGGCGCGCATGGGGAAGTGCCGCGGTCATTTCTACAATTGGTATGATACCCAGGATCTGCGCCCGCTCGATCCAGTCTACATCTCGTCGGTCGACAGCGGAAATCTCGCCGGCCACCTGGTCGCGCTGGCCGGCGCCTGTCGCGACTGGAGCCGCCATCCGCTGACGGAGCGGCGACGTATGGAAGGCGTCGCCGATGCGCTCGATGTGGCGCGTGACGAAGCCACCCGGCTGGAAGAGGCGCGAAAATCCCATAGCGTGAGCTGGCGGCGCCTCGATGAAGAATTGGCGCGACTTTTGTCCGAGCTGCATCGGGCGATGGCGCCGGACCTGGATATTGGAGCGAGACTCGCGGCCCTCTCAGAACAAGCCGCCAGCCTGGTTGACGCGGCCCGCCAGATCGCCATTGAAGAAGACGATCCCGCCACCCAGGATCAGCAGTATTGGGCCGAAGCGGTCCGAGCCTGCGTCGACAGCCATAGGCGTGATCTGGACGCCGACCGCTCCGGCGCGCTGGCGGCGCGGCTGGAAGCGATCGCGACAGTCGCGCGGGCGACGGCGCTTTCCATGGAGTTCGACTTCCTGGTCGATCCTGACCGCCTGCTGCTGTCGATTGGCTACCAGGTGTCTGACGGCGTGCTCGATCCCAGTTGCTATGACCTGCTCGCATCCGAGGCGCGGTTGGCGAGCTTCCTGGCCATCGCCAAGGGCGACGCGCCTGCGCGTCACTGGTTCCGACTGGGTCACGCGGTGACCCCTGTGGCGGGCGGGGCCGCGCTGATCTCCTGGTCGGGATCGATGTTTGAATATCTCATGCCGTCATTGGTCATCCGAGCGCCCTCGGAGAGTTTGATCGAAGAGACCAATCGGCTGATCGTCCGCCGCCAAATCGCCTATGGCAAACATTTGAGGACGCCTTGGGGCGTGTCAGAGTCCGCCTACAACGCGCGTGATCTCGAATTCACCTACCAGTATTCCAATTTCGGGGTGCCTGGCCTGGGCCTAAAGCGGGGACTGGCGGATAACGCAGTGATTGCGCCCTACGCGACGGCGCTCGCGAGCATGGTCGACCCTAAAGCTGCGGCGCGTAACTTCGAGCGCCTCGATACGATTGGCGGCCGTGGCCAGTACGGCTTTTATGAAGCGCTGGATTTTACCCCGGCCAGGGTACCGGACGGGGAGACCGTCGCCGTCGTCCGCGCCTATATGGCCCATCACCAGGGCATGACCGTCACGGCGATCGCCGACACCCTGCTCGATGGTCTCATGCGGGACCGCTTTCACGCCGNNCCGAACTGCTCTTGCAAGAGCGGGCGCCGCGCGACGCCACGGCCACCCCGCCCTCGGTCTCAGAAACCACATCCGTTGCGAAGTCGCGGGAGATCGAGGGGCCTGGCGCTTGGCGGACCGCCAACCCCTGGAGCGCCACGCCGGCAACCCAGTTGCTGTCCAACGGACGCTACTCGGTCATGCTCACCGCCGCTGGGTCTGGCTACAGCAGTTGGCGCGACCTGGCGGTGACCCGCTGGCGTGAGGATGCGACCTGCGATGACTGGGGCTCCTACATTTTCCTTCGTGACGTGGGTAGCGGTCAGGTCTGGTCGGCGACCTATCAGCCGATCGGTCTCGAACCGGATGCTTACGAGGTCACTTTCAATGAGGATCGCGCCCAGTTCGCGCGTCGCGACGGGACGCTGGCAACCACGCTGGAGGTGCTGGTTTCCGCGGAAGACGACGCGGAAGTGCGCCGTGTGACCATCTCGAACCTCGGTGAACAGACGCGTGAAATCGAGGTGACGTCTTACGTCGAACTCGTGCTGGGTCCCCAGAACGCGGACGTCGCCCATCAAGCCTTCTCCAAGATGTTCGTTGAAACCGAACATCAAATCGGTCTGGGAGCGCTTCTGGCGACGAGGCGGCGACGGACGCCCACGGAGCCGGAGGTGTGGGCCGCCCACTTGGTGGTCGTTGAAGGCGAGACTGTGGGCAAGCGCGAGTTCGAGACTGATCGCGCACGCTTCCTGGGTCGCGGCGGCGGCGTCCGCGCGCCGATCGGGGTGGTCAATGGTCGTCCGCTATCCTGCACGGCGGGAACGGTTTTAGACCCGATCTTCGCCCTGCGCCGTCGCGTGAGACTGGCGCCCGGCGCGACGGCCCGCATTGACTATTGGACCTTGATCGCATCCTCGCGCGAGGATGTCCTCGATCTGGTGGACAAGCACCACGACACCGGCGCCTTTCAGCGCGCGGGCGCCCTGGCCTGGACCCAGGCTCAGGTACAGCTTCACCACCTCGGCATCGATCGAAACGCGGCGGGGCAATATCAGCGTCTGGCGGGGCATGTCCTCTACGCCACGCCCATGCTCCGACCGCCGTCGGAGACCATCACCGCCGGGAGCGGCGGCCAGCCGGATCTGTGGAGTCTCGGGATTTCGGGCGATCTGCCGATCATCCTCGTTCGCATTTCCGACATCAACCAGCTCGGCCTCGCCCGCGAGGCGCTGCAGGCGGTCGAATATTGGCGAATGAAACGGTTGGCGGCGGATCTGGTCATCCTGAACGAACGCGCTTCCTCTTACGTCCAGGACTTACAGATCGCACTGGAAACCCTGGTCAGGGCCAGCCAGTCAAGGCCGCAGATCGGCGAGGAAGGTCCGCGCGGACATATATTCATGCTGCGGGCGGACCTGATTTCACCGGCATCTAGGGCGCTTTTAAACGCCGTGGCCCGGGTGGTTCTGGTGGGCGAGCGCGACGGTATCGTCGATCAACTCGAACGCGCTCCTGAGGCCCGCCCTGCGCGCCGGCCAGCGGCGAAGCGCCAGGCCACCATATCCGAACTTCAGGTGTCCCGCCCCGAGACCGGCATGGAATATTTCAACGGCCTGGGCGGATTCGCCGAGAATGGTCGGGAATACGTCACCATCCTGGGCCCGGGCCAGTCGACGCCGGCGCCATGGATCAATGTGATCGCCAATCCAGGGTTCGGCTTCCAAGTGTCCGCCGAGGGCGGCGGCAACGCCTGGTCGGTGAATAGCCGCGAACACCAGTTGACGCCCTGGTCCAATGACCCGGTGACCGACCAACCGGGCCAGGCCTTCTATCTACATGATGAGGAGACGGGCGATGTCTGGAGCCCGACGGCTCAACCGATCCGAGATGAGAACGCCACCTATATGGCGCGACATGGCTGGGGATACAGCCGCTTCACCCACACCTCGCATGGCGTCGCCGCGGAGCTCACGGAGTATGTACCCCTGACCGATCCGATCAAGATTTCGCGGCTGACGCTGCGCAATCTTTCGGGGAAGACAAAGCGGCTGTCGGTAACTGCCTATGCGGAATGGGTGCTTGGCCCGTCTCGAAGCGCTGCTGCGCCTTTCGTGACCACAAGCATCGATGCCGGCAGCGGCGCCATGCTGGCAACCAATCCGTGGAACCCCGCTTTCGCCCAGCGAGTCGCCTTCGCCGACATGGCCGGGCGTCAGACGAGTTGGACGGGTGATCGCCGGGAGTTCATCGGGCGCAACGGTGCGCTCGCGGCGCCTGCGGCTCTTGTCGACCGGACGCGATTGTCAGGCCGGACCGGCTCAGGCCTCGACCCTTGCGCCGCCCTGCAGACCACGGTCGCCATCGCGCCCAACAGCGCCGTGGAGATCGTCTTCTTCCTTGGCGACGCGGAGAACGAAGGCCGCGCCCAATCGCTGATCGCCCGCTATCGCCAGGCCGATTTGAACACTGTGTTATCGGATGTTCGCGGATTCTGGGACGAGGTCGTCGGCTCGGTACAGGTCAAGACGCCCGATCGGTCGATGGATATCATGCTCAACGGCTGGTTGGCCTATCAGACGCTCGCCTGTAGGGTCTGGGCGAGGTCCGGCTTTTACCAGGCCAGCGGCGCCTACGGTTTCCGCGACCAGTTGCAGGACGGCATGGCGTTGGCCACTATTCGCCCGTCGTTGACCCGCGAACACCTGCTCAGAGCGGCCGCCCGCCAATTCCCAGAAGGTGATGTCCAGCATTGGTGGCTTCCGCACTCGGGCCAGGGCGTCCGTACGCGGATATCGGACGACCGAGTCTGGCTGGCCTACACCGCCGCCCACTACGTTGGCGTGACCGCCGACCTCACGGTTCTCAACGAAATGCTTCCCTTCCTGGCCGGCCAAGTGCTCGAGCCGGGCGAGGGCGAACGGTTCTTCCAGCCGAACGTNNCGACGGCATGAACCGCGTCGGCGAGAGGGGGCAGGGCGAGAGCGTTTGGCTTGGCTGGCTGCTGCACGCGACGCTCAAAGCGTTTTCGGGTTTCGCCGACGCGCGTGGAGAACAGGAGCGCTCGGCGTCATGGCGATTGCATATGAAGAGCCTCAGCGTAGCCTTCGACGCCCAGGCTTGGGATGGCGATTGGTATCAGCGCGGCTGGTTCGACAATGGCGCGCCGCTTGGCTCGGCGACTAACGAAGAGTGCCGCATCGATTCCATCGCCCAGTCCTGGGCAGTGATCTCCGGCGCAGGCCAGCCGGGCCGCGCC
>PLSW01000005.1 GCA_003165275.1 Caulobacteraceae bacterium | reverse complement strand
CCGGAAAAATTCGTTATTCGCCAACGGCGACCAAGGGGGAGAAACTTGGGCGACGGTCGCCACGCTGATCGAATGTTGCAAGTTGCAGGACGTGGAGCCAGGCGCCTACCTTACCGACGTCCTCACCCGCCTGGTCAACGGCCACCTGCAGAGCCGACTGGCCGAGCTCACGCCCTGGGCCTGGAAGACCGCAAACCCGTCGCGCTGAGCGTCAAGCCCTCGAGGCAAGGGTGGAAAAGCCGCGCTTACGGTGAACCCCATGTCGGTGACGTCCAGGCTGTCGCCGGAGCGGCCGAAGTTGACCAGGGTGTCGCCCATCAGGCTGCTGCTCGCGCCCTTAAAGACATCGCCCCCCGCTGCGGCGCCGTAGACGGTCTCGTTCTGGGCGAGGCTCAGGGTCTGGCCGGCGCCGCCGGCGGCGATGACGCCCGAGGCCGGCGACGGCGGGGATCCGCCAGAGCTTGAACCCGAGGCGGTGGCCGATGCGTCAGCGGCAAGGACATTGACCGCCGAACCCGCCGCGACGAACTGATAGTCGCCGTCGCCCAGCACCGCGCCGCCGGTGACCTGGAAGGTCTCCGTGGCGTCGCCGAGGGCGGTCACCTGCCACGTGGAGGCGTTGACCTGGGTCAGCTGGGCGTTCGTGCCATAGCCCTCGAAGTCGAGGACGTCATGCAGCGAGCCGCCCAGGTTCAGGGTGTTCAGCCCGCTGAGGGTGTCGCCGTTGAGGGTCCCCGGGGTAAAGACGAAGGTGGTGGAGTGGCCGCTGGAGGCGGCCAGCGCATGGCCGCCGCCGGCCTGGGCATAGGTCACAAAATCAAGCGCGCCATTGGTCTGGGTGTCGACCTCGGACAGTAGGTTCCAGTTCCCGTCGTAGCTCAACAGTCGGTCGGCGAATGGGCTGGAGGTCAGGGCCAAGTCTTCGGTGACGCTAAGCTGGTTCCAGTTTGCATCGAAAGACTGGGTGGTGGTCTGGCCCGCGCCCGTGGAGATGATCTCCGCGCTGGTCTGGACCCAGTTGGCGTTGAAATTCTGGACCTGGGTCTGGTTGGCGCTGGGATGGCTGGTGATCGTGGCGCTGGTCTGCTGCCAGCTGGCGTTGAAGGTCTGCGACTGCACCGCCCCATCGGCCAGATCGGTGGTTAGGTTGGCCGAGGTCTGGTTCCAGCTTCCGTCAAAGGTCTGGGTCTTGGTCACCGCGCCGTTCACCGTGGTGATGGTCGCCGACAGCTGCACCCAGCTTGGGCTGAAGATCTGCACCTGGGTCTTCGCGCCCGTGACCGTGGTGACCACCGCCCCGGTCTGGTTCCAGCTTCCATCAAAATTCTGGACGACGGCGTTTCCACCGCCCTCGGACCAAGTGATCGACGCGCTTTGCTGGTTCCAACCGCCGTCGAAATTCTGGATCTGGGTCCCGCCCCCGCTGAGCGGTGTGGCGATCGTCGCCGCAAAGCGTTGGCCAGACCCATCGCTGAAGGTCGTGAGCGTTCCGCCGCTGTTCGCCGTCGTGACTTCGGCGCTGATCAGGACGCCGGTGGGCGAATAGGTGTCGGTGGTGGTCTGCGCGCCTGCGACCGTGGTGATCACGCCGCTGGGCAGGGCCACGCTGGTGGGGGCCGCGCGCACCACCACGTCGATCGGCATGGAGACGTGGAAGAGGTCGCCCGCCGTATCCTTCAGGGTGAAATAGGCGGTCAAGGGTCCCGCTGAGCCGGCCAACGGCGTGAATTTGATCAGCTGATCGGCGGCGTCGAGGACGATCGCGCCGTTCCCGGCCGGCGGCGAGCCGGAGACGCCCAGCACCACCGACACGACCGATAGGGGACCGGACCCCTGGGAGGCGACCACACCGGTGACGGTCGAGAAGGGGAGGGAGGCGGTCTGGCCGTCGATGGCGGTGAGGGTCGTCGCGGCGACGGGGGGCGAGATGTCGACCGTCAGGGCCAGGGTGTTGGAGGCGAGTTGGCCATTGTTCGCCGTCAGGGAGACGGTTCTGGCGCCGTCGCCGTTGACGGTGGCGTCGGCCAGTGTGCTTGAGTAGGTGATCGAGGCCAGCGCCTGCTGATACTGGGCCACGGTCGCCAGGCCGGTGAGGGCGAGCTGGCCGGTGGCGGCGTTGTAGACGCCGGTGACGCCGTTCTGGGCGACATAGTTCAGCTGGTCGCCGGTTTGGAAACCGCCGGTGATCGCCACTGTCGCCGAGACGATCTCGAGGTCGCCGCCATCGGTCACGGACAGCGACGGGGCGACGGCCACGGGCGAGCCCTGGGACTGGTAGATCGCCGGCGCGCCGTCGCCGTTTCCAGAGATCGTCGGCGCCGGGGCGGCGGACACCGAAAGCTGGGTCCCCCCCGAGGTCGAACCCACCTGGAACGCATCGCCATAGTAGGGCTTCGACAGGGCCGCCGTCGCCAGGATGGTTCCGCCGCTGAGCAGTTCGAGCGTCGCGCCGCTGGTGAACGCCGAAAGGGCCGAGACGCCGTCGAACAGGAGCTCGGCGCCGGCCTGGACTGTCAGGCCGGCGACCGTCGCCCCGGACTGAACCTCCAGTTCGCCGCCGCCGGTGACCGTCGCCGAGATCGCGATCCCGCCGCTCTCAACCAGTTCATAACCGCCCGACAGCACCGTGCCGGCGCTGTCCACGCCGCCCGACTGGACATCCTGCTCGGCGCCGTTCTGAACGGTGGTCGAGACCATTAGCCCGGCGTCGTAGCCGTCGTTGCCGGCGCCGCCGGACGCGGTGAGCAGGGTCGAATAGGCCGACGCGTTCACGTCGACCGTGATTGCACCGTTCACCACGCTGACGCCGCGGACTGTTCCGCCGTATTGGACCTCCAGCGCGCCGAGATAGACGGCGTCGCCGATGGAGGCGCCGTTGACGGCGCCGGCGTCCAGGTTGGAGCCCTGCAGTTCGCCCGGGCCGGTGACCCGTCCGCCCTGGGAGACGACGATCTCGTTGGCCAGGCCGCCCGAGGAGAAGGCCAGCAGGCCGCCGCTCAAGACCGTCGCGCTATAGACCGCAATCTGGGCGCCGGAGTTCACCGTCACGCCGCTGATCGTCGTCGGCGCGGTCGCGTCGAGGCTCTGGAAGGTCTGTCCGCTGCCGATGTTGGGCTCAAAGAACACCACGCCGCCGGCCTGAATGGTCACCCCGGCCGCCCTGGCCTGGAGGCTGAGAACTTCCGCGCCGCCGCTCTGCACGACGGAGCCGCTCGCAAAGCCGTTGTTCTCGACGATCTCGTATCCGCCGCTTGCAACAACAGCCCCGGTGGCGACGCCGCCCGACTCGACGAACTGTTCCCCGCCCCCGTCGACCGTGGTCGAGGCGGCGCTGCCGTAGACATCGGTGGCGGCGAGCGCCGCGGCGGCGCCGGAAGGACTGGCCTGCGAGGGCGCTCCGCCGAGCTGCGAGGCCATGGTCGCGGCCGTTGATCCCCCGCCGCCGATCGACTGCGCCCCGAAGCCGATGGCGGAGACCACGGCGCCGACGGCGAAGGCGCCGGGATCGATTCCCAGCGCCCCGTCGACGACGACGACATGGCTGGCCGTTCCGCCGGAATAGATTTCGAGGTCGCCGGTGGTCTGGCTATCGCCGACCGCGACTCCGCTGACGACGCCGGCGGCAATACTGCTGCCGAGGACGGCGCCTGGGCCGGACAATACTCCACCGACCTCGACGAAGACCTGGTAACCGGCCGCGCCGGTCGTCAGGGTGAGGCTGCCGCCGGACTGAACGTCGGTGTAGTCGACGTCCTCAAAGGCGCCGGGCGCCAGCGTGAAGCCGCTGACAACGGTCGTTCCGACGACCCTTGAGGCGGTGCGATGTTGACCGCTGGTGACCAGCTCCTCGACATAGGCGGCGCCGCCGCTGCTGACCGTAACGTTGGAGGCCGAGCCGCCGCTGAAAAGAATTTCGTTTCCCCCGCTGGACACCGTGCCGCCGATCACCCCGCCGCCGGGCGCAATGGAGACAAAGCCGCCGGACGACACCACTGAACCGGCCGCCGTCCCGCCGGACTCGACGACCTGAGCCGCATAGTCGCCAATGACCGTATGCGAGGCCGCGCCGAAGACGTCTTCCAGGGCGGTGGCGTTCCCCACCGGCTGCAGCACGTCGCCGGTGGCGGAGCCTCCGGAACTGACGGTGATGGTTCCGTCGTCGACCAAGACGCCGCTGATGGTCGCGCCGCTGAACACCGCAAGCGTTCCAGAGCTTTCAACGTCGCCCAAGGTGACGCCGTCGACGGCGGCCCAGGCGGAATTCGATCCCACGATTGCGCCGCGGCCGCTCAACACCCCGCGCACATACAGGGTGTTGGCCGTGGTTCCGGCAGCCAGGATAAGTGTGCCGCCACTGTCGACCGCGGCGTTGTAAATGCTTTCCTGGACGCCCGAAAGCAGCGTTGCGCCACTAAACGTCGTCGAAGATGTCAGTATATTGGTCTCAAATCGTTGACCACCTAGGATTTCCTGTGGCCCGCTATACAATATGCCGCCCGATTGCACCGTCGTGGATTGCACCAATCCGCCGGAGCCGATCAGTAATTCACCGCCGGATTCGATATCCGCGTCCACCAGGGAGCCACCGGACGCCACATAGGCTTGGCCTCCGTCCAGGACCAGAGTCCCGACGCCAACGCCGCCGCTGTATATGGCTTGGGCGCCCGAGGTCTCGGCCAAGGTGTCCGATGCGACGCCGTACACCACCTGGTAGCCGCGCTCGATGTCGGTTCCGAACGCGAAGCCGACGGACTGTCCGCTGGTTTGGCCAAGCCCCTGGATGGTCTGTGTGCCGCCGGACATGACGGCGTCGACTGCCCTGCCGCCGACCACCTGGGCCCCCCCCGAGATGATGCTGCCGATGGCGAGGCCGCCGGAGCCCACGGTCTCTGCCCCCTGCAGGAGCGTGCCGCTGGCGACGCCGCCGGACCCGACGCTGTCGGTGGCGCTCAGACTGAGCTGCGCGCCGCCGACCCAGCCGTCGACGTTCAGCAGGATCGCTCCGGCCGTGGGGCCCGGCGTCGATGCGTCGGCCACGATCCCGCTGGCGAAGCCGCCACTGTCAACGGTCATCGAGGTGTAGGCGTCCAGCGTGACCAGATAGGTCGCGCCGCCGGATTGAACCTCGAGCGCCCCCCCGCCGCCCTCCATGAATGTGTCGAAGAGGTTTTCGACCGTGACGTTGCTGGCGACACCGCCGATGACGTTGGCGCCGCTGAGGACGCCCGGCCCAACGAGCAGACCGCCGGCTTGAACGGTAACGCCCTGGGCGACCTGACCGCCCAGCAGCAGTTCGCCGCCACTCGCCACCCATGGGTTCGACTGGCTGATATAGCCGCCGCTCAAGACGGTGACGCCACCTTGCGAGGTCGTGCTGGTCACCTGGACAGAGGAATCGACGATGTGAACAACCTGGCCGGACCCGACATAGGCCATCAGCGCAATGCCGCCGCTGCTGACTACGACGCCCTTAACGATCGCCCCGCCATCCACCGTGATCGTGCCACCGCTCAGAACCACGTCGCCGCCCACGACGCCGCCGGAGGAGACGGTCAGGTTGGCGAGCAGATCCACGACCGTGCCGCTGTCCGCGCCGCCCGACTGGACCGTCAGGGCGCCCGCGTGCAGGACCGCTCCGCCGGACATGACGCCGCCCGCTTCGATGACGAAGGGATTGCCGACGGACACATTGTCCATCTGACCCTGGTCGATGCTGCCAAATCCGTAAATGGCGCCGGAACCGGACAGGACGCCGCCGCTGGCGATGTTGACGCCGATAATGTCGAGCCAGGTCGCGCCCGTCGTCAGGTCCAGCACGCCGCCGCTTTGAATGGCCACCGTTCCATTGGGGTCGAACGTCGCCCCGCTCGAAACCACGCCATAGTCCATCGAGAAGGTGCTGAGGACCTGCGTCGTCGGACCGAACCGGAGAGTCTCGCCGGTGCTTATGGTCAGCATCGCGGCGCTGAGGATGCCGCCGCTGCTGACGACCATCCCCGTAACCATGGCGCCGGACAAGACGCTGGCGCTGGCGCCGTTGTCGACGACAACACCCGTCGCTGAACCGATGGACTGGACAATTGCGACGCCGCCAGCTTCGACAACGGCGCCGCTGACCGTCGAAGCGAACTGGACGACGAGTTCACCGCCGTTTTCCACGGTGACCGCCGAGTATGTTGCGCCGATAGGCACGTCCAGCTGCATTCCATTCGAAACGATGGGTCCGCCGCCGCCGGCGCCCGACAACTGCCCGACCACCGAGCCGCCATTGCTGGTGATGGTTCCGCTGCCAAGGACGCCCGAGACAAGTTCGAGGGTGCCGCCGTCCACGGTGGCGCCGTCAAACACGGCGCCACTTTCGACGATCAACAGACCGCCCGAGATGATGACTCCGCTTGTTGTCGCACCGGAATCTATAGTGACGATTGCAGTCGGCCCCAGGATGTCGCCATCCGCCTGACCGCCGGAGCGAACCTCCAATTGGCCCGCGACGACGACGCCGCTCACGACACCGTCTACCGCGTTAGTATTCGCGAGCTCCCCACCGAGGAGTTCGCCACCAGCGGAAACCGTCACATCCTCTACGGCGGCTTCCCCGGTGTCGTTCAGAACGCCCCCGCTGAGGATGGTTGCGGACCAAATGATCGGGATGACCCCGCTCAGGAGCGTAACGCCGCTGACCGTTTGGGCGCCTGAGCTGAAAACCCCGGGCGCGTTCAGCGTCTCGCCGGCGCTTATGGTCAGATCGAAGTTCACGGTCCCGCCGCTGTCGACGGTCGCGCCAACCACAGTGCCGCTCGTAAAATCCAGCGTTCCGCCGCTGCTCACGGTCAGGTTGGTCGCCTGACCGCCCGCTACAAACGATGTGCCGCCAGCGTTCACGATCGTGCCGGAGGTCGCGCCGCCTGACCCGACATAATCGCGGCCGCCGGAATTCAGCTGGGTGCCGACCGCGACGCCGTAGACGTCAATGCTATTGTCGCCGGTCGTGGCCGCGACAATGGTTCCGTTCGCGGTTCCGCCGGCGTTGACGATGATGAAGCCGTTCTTGACGGTCACGCCGCTGGCCACGCCGCCGGACTGAACAATCAGATCGGCGATCGGCGCCGTCAGCACGCCCACGACGACGCCGCTGACGACGCCCCCGGCGGAGGTCTCCCCCTCAAGGGCTCCGGGGCCGTTGAGCCGGCCGCCCGCCGAAACATAGGCCCCGGAAAGCACGGACCCTGCGGCCAGGGTCAGCACGCCGCCATTGAGGATGGTCAGCGTGTTTCCGAGTTCGAAAATTCCGCCGGAGAGGATGGTCACGCCGCTGGGCGCCAGTCCGTTGGCCGCCGAGCCGCCCGAGGACCAGGTCGCCGATTGGCCACTGCTCACATAGGCCGCGGCCTCGAACGCGCCGCCGCTGCTCACGATCGCGCCAGCCACCTGCCCACCCGAATCCACGATTTGGGTCGCGCCGCTCAGCACGGTGGTCGACGCGGCGAATGCGCCCGACTGGACATACTCGGTGGCGCCCGCGCTCAGCACGTCGCCCGTGGCCACGCCGCCCGACGTCACGACCTCGACGCCATTCCTGACGGTGGCCGCGCTTTCAACGCCGTCGACCTGTAACTGCACGCCGACCGACGCGACGACGACGCCGCTTGCAGTCGCGCCGGCTTCGATATGAACGGAGCCTTCCGCCACGATGCTCAGCGCCGAGCCGCCGGACTGGACGTCCAGCCCCGGCCCGCTGACGATCGCGCCGCTGACCGTTCCGGCGTCCTCGGTTCCCAGGCCGAGCACGCCGGCGCCGACCACTTCGCCGCCCGATAAAACGGTCATGGAGTTCGCGGTGGCGCCCGCCGCGAGCTTCACCGTCGCCCCGCTCTCGACCGTCAGGGATTCCACGAGGCCGCCGGAAAGAACGTCGACCGTATCGCCGGCAAGGACCCCACCCCCCGATAGGACATGACCGGAACTGACGATCGACGTGGTCATCGCGCGTCTTCGGCTGACGATCGGAGGCTTAGCATTTCCTGATTACGCATCTTCCTC
>PLSW01000387.1:740-16967 GCA_003165275.1 Caulobacteraceae bacterium | reverse complement strand
AGCCGTTAACCTGAAGCGATCGCCCCGCGCCGCCGGCTTTCAGCGATTGCCCCACCGGCCCTCGTCTGCAAACCTCCGCCCGTTGGGAGATGTGAGTCTATGAAACGCGTAATCCTGGCCGCCGTCCTGCTCGGCGGCTTCGCCGGTCCGGCCCTGAGCGCGCCAGCGCCGTTGCTGCAGAGGTGGGATACGGCCGGCGTGCGAACCGGCCTCGCCGCTGCCGGCGCCACCGACATCCGCGTCGCCGACGCCGACGGACTGCCCATGATCACCGCCCGCACCCGCGACGGCCTGACCGTGGCCGCCTACGCGAAGGCCTGCGACGTCTCCACGGCAAAGACGCCGGCGAGCTGCCATGGGCTGGAGACCATCGTCAGCTTCGATCCCGGCGCCGCCGTCGATCGCGGCGCCATCGCCGCACGCCTGAACCAGACCTATGCGTCCGGCAAGTTCATTGTCGAACCGGACGGGACGATAAGGCTGTCGCGCTATCTCGACTTCGACGGTGGCATGACCGCCGACAACCTGCGAGCCGAGCTAGCGGAATATTTCACCCTGGCCGGCGTCACCGCCCGCGTCCTCTGGCAGGCCGCCGGCGCCCGATGAGGCCGAGGGGCGCGCCGTCATGAACCGACTGCCCCACAACATCGCCGATTCGGCGCTCGGCGACATGTTCGAGCGTGAAGCCCTCGCCCACGAGATCACCTGCTTTTCCCTGCCCGGTGGCCAGACCCTGTTCGACGCGGGCGAAAAGGCCGACCAGCTGTTCCTTGTGCGTACGGGCCGGCTGGCGGCGATCCGCCGCGAGGAAGGCCAGGAACCGCGCTTCCTCGGGGTGATCCGCACCGGCGAGCCGGCCGGCGAGATGGCGATGATCGCCGGCGCGTTCCACTCCGCCTCGATAGTGGCGATCCGCGACAGCGAAATCCTGGCCATGCCGGCCAAGGTCTTCTTTGAGGCCGCCGAACACGATCCCACGGTGATGATCGAGCTGGCCCGGTTGATGATACTGCGTGCGCGGCAGACCGCCAGCAGCGCCACGGTGGGCGCGCCCAGCGTGTTCGGCTTTATCGGCGTCTCCGGCGACGTGCACACCCGCGAGTTGGTCGAGCAGATCGGCGATGCGATCCAGGCCCTGGGCTTTTCCGTCACGACCGGCGGCCCGGAGGCGCTGCACGCGCCGACGGAGTGGTTTTCCAACGTCGAGCAGGCCCACGATTTCGTTCTCTATTCGGCGGAGGCCGACCAGGTCGCGTGGAAGCACCTGGTCAGCCGGCAAGTGGACCGGCTGTTCCGGGTCGGCCGGGGCGATCGGCCGCCGCCGGCCAACATCGACCTGTTCATGGCGCAGCCGCTGCAGGCCCAGTCGCTGGTCGACCTGATCCTGTTGCAGCCGGCGATCCGCGAGCGGCCTTCCGGGTCCGAGGCCTGGTTCGACGCGGTGCGGCCGGCGCGCCTCTTCCATGTCCGCGAGCGCGACGGCGCTGACGTTGGCCGCGTCGCCCGCACCCTCACCGGCCAGTCCGTCGGCTTGGTGCTCTCCGGCGGCGGCGCGCGGGCCTACGCCCACATCGGCGCCATCCGGGCCCTGCGGGCGACGGGAACCCCCATCGACTTCGTCGGCGGCGCCTCCATGGGGGCGGTGATCGGCGCCGGTGTCGCCATGGGCTGGGATGACGAGGAGATCGACGAGCGTATCCGCAAGGCCTTCGTCGACACCAGCCCCCTGGACGACATGGCCATCCCCCTGATCGCCTTGACCCTTGGCGAAAAGGTGCGAGCGCGGCTGCGCGAGCACTTCGGCGACGTGCAGATTTCCGACCTCTGGCTGCCGTTCTTCTGCGTCTCGTCGAACCTGACCTCTGGGTCGTACCAGCTGCACCGCCGGGGCGAGCTGCGCTACGCCCTTCGGGCCAGCATCGCCATACCGGGCCTGCTGCCGCCGGTGACCCAGGACAACAACGTGCTGGTGGACGGGGCGGTGATGAAGAACTTTCCCGCCGACATCATGCGCTCGATCCACCTGGGGCCCATCGTCGGGGTCGACGTGACCCGGGGCCGCAACATCACCGCCGAGGACGTCGCCCGGCCGGCGTCGGTGTGGCGGTGGATACTCTCCGGCGACTGGCGCAAGGGGCCGCCCCTTGTCTCCCTGCTGATGCGCGCCGCCACCGTCTCCACCGGCCGCGACATCGCCGCCAACCGCGAGGCCTCCGACGTGCTGGTGCTGCCGAAGATGGAGCGGATCGACCTACGCGACTGGAAGGCCTACGAACCCGCCGTCGAGGCGGGACAGACGGCCATGGCCGAGACCCTCGCCAAGCTCACCCGGCCGGTGATCGACCTGCGCCGACGCCCGAGCCTGGAGGATCCGACACGGCCGACGGTATTCAGCGCCCAGCGGGCCTGACGCGGTAGATCTGCAGGGTCTCGCCCGGCTTCGACAGGGGCTCGAGCCAGGCCGGGATGCGGCCGCCGCGCAGGTCGGCCTCCAGGCTGCCTAGCCCAACCCGAAGCGGATTGGTCGGACATTCGACCAGGTAGCGGACGTTCAATGCCCGCACCCTCCCCTCCGCCTCCCCGACTGGCGCACCCTGCGCCGCATGAGCGGCCAGTATGCCCCAGGACATCCGGTGGTAGGGGGCGGCCAGGACAGCATCGCCGGTATTGGCGAGGATGAAGGGGCCAAGATCGATCTCGGCCAGCACCACGCCCCTGGGCAGGGCGGCGAGGGGGGCGAAGTTGGCGGTGTCGAAGCAGCGCTCGTCGACGCCGCCCGTCGCGGCCACGGCCGGCTTGGGCGCCAGGTCCACCAGGGCCGTCAGCATCACTCCAACGCAGATCGGCGAGGCTGCCAGGGTGGCGGCCAGGGTCGGCAGCAGCAGACCGCGCAGATAGCGGGCGCCGACGACGGCGATGGCGGCGCTCAGAGTCGGAACCCCGAACCAGAAGGCGTAGTCCTGCATGCGCAGGGCCTGGGCGGCGGCGACGGCGGCGAGGGCGACGCAGGCGCAGATCAACAGGGTGGCGGACTGCGGGCGGCCCCGCTCATGGAACAGCAGCACCGTCCCCGAAAGGACCGCCATCAGCGCCATGACGATCGACCGCACGGCGACACCCGGGTCCTGCGCCAGCATCTTCGGCCAGGATTGCAGTTCGCGGATATGGCTGAACCAGAACGGCCCCATCCGCGGATCCACCGCGGCGAAGGGACCGTGGATACAGGCGGGATCGAGGGCCAGATAGGCGCCCGCCGCCAGAATGCCGACGCCGCCAAGGGCGGCTAGGCGGCCCCGCGGGTCCAGGGCGGCGCCGGCCGCAGTCAGGCCGGCGAGCCCAAGACCGCCGATCACGACGGCGGTGACGAGGTTGAAGCCGATCGAGTCGCAGACGCTGAGCGACCAGCGCCAGGGCGGCGTCTGGAAGGCGTAACAGGCCAGAATGGCCGCGACGAGCGCCAGGGCGTAGGCCCGCGCCGGCCGGCCGTCCTCGTCCGGGTTCAGCGCCGCCCGAAGGGCGAAGCTCACCCCGATGATCGCCTGGAAGGCCAGGGCCTCGATGCCGACGGCGAGACCCAGGCCCGCGCAGGCGCCGGCGACGGCCGCCCAGCGCCGCCGGTCGGTTCGCGCCAGGGCGCAGGCCGCCGCGATCAGGGTCATGGCGATCTGGATGTTGTGGTGGTCCACCCGGCCGGGGCGAAACTGGGTGTAGAGCTGGACGTTGGTCGCCAGCAGCACCGCGCAGACGAACACCGCCGTTCGCCCGGCGAGGCCCCGGGCGATGGCCAGGGCGCTGAGCACCGCCGGAAAGATCCACATCAGCGGCCAGACCAGGCGGGTGGCCAGCTCCGCCGCCTGCGGCGAAAGGACGCGACCGAAGGTCCAGGTCATGGCGGCCAGGCCGCCATCGACCAGCCGGGACCAGTGCATGTAGCTGCCCACCGGCGGCTGCAGGCGCGGGATCAGCTGGTCCCACCAGCCGCGGCCGGCCATCAGATCCCGGACCAACACCAGCCGCATGGCGTCGTCCGTATCCCCCAACGCCCGCGCCAGATCGGCGTCGTGCCAGGCCAGCACCGCCGAGACGATCAAGGTCACCGCCAGGGCGGTCCAGATCAATCGCCGGCCGCTGGCCAGATCAGGAAGAGGAGAAAGCTGCATCTGTGTCCTGGTTGAGCCGGATCAAGGTCCATGGCGGGCCAAATGTGACGCTCAGGCGTTTCGGTGTTGTTAAGTCGGTTGTCGGGCAGGCGTCGTATCGACGCGGCAGATGCAATTGGCTATGATTCCAAGGTGACCTGTTGTTCGGAAAGCGCCGCGTGGGCCTGCAATTTCGCCTAGAGCTCAAACGCGCGACCAGCTACCGCCGCGAGGACTTCATCGTCTCGCCCTCCAATGTCGGGGCCGTGCGCGACGTGGACGCCTGGCCCGTGTGGCACGCCGGCGCCCTGGCCCTGGTGGGACCTGAGGGGGCGGGCAAGAGCCACCTGGCCCGAGCCTGGGCGAGCCGGGCGGGCGCGGCGGTGCTGGCGCTGAGTGACGGCGACGCCCCTGATCTCACCGAAATCCGCGGCCGGCCAGTGCTTTTGGAGGACGCTGATCGCGGCGCGCCCGACGAAGTGCTCTTTCACCTGATCAATATGGCCGGGGTTCCCGGCGGCGGGCTGCTGCTCACCGGTCGAAGCCCGCCCTCCGCCTGGCCTGCACAACTGCCGGACCTGCGGTCGCGCCTGAACGCCCTCGCCGTCGCCGAACTTCCGCCGCCCGACGACATCATTCTCGAGGGGTTGCTCCGAAAATTCTTCCGTGAGCGGAACATCAAGCCGACGGACGACCTGATCCCCTATCTGCTGAGGCGGATCGAACGGTCGGCCACCCGGGCGCGGGAGGTGGTCGCTCGTCTCGACGAGGTCGCCGACGCCGAACAGCGCGGGGTGTCCCGGGCGCTGGCGAGGCAAATTCTTGATAATGACGGTGATACCCTCGATCTGTTCGACTGAAGGCTTGCGGCGCATCGGCCCCTGCGCGACAACCCAAGCCCAGCAATGGATGCCGAGATGACCGACACCGCGATTGCGGCCGCTATTCCCGAGACGCTTACCCCCGTTCCTTCGAGCCCGGCGTTGGACGAGGCGCTGCTGCAGTCCCCCGACCGCTTCTTCAACCGCGAACTGTCGTGGCTGGCCTTCAACGAGCGGGTCCTCGAGGAGAGTGAAAACCCGCGCCATCCGCTGTTGGAGCGGCTGCGCTTCCTGTCGATCTCCGCCAACAACCTCGACGAATTCTACATGGTGCGTGTCGCCGGCCTGAAGGGGCAGGTGCGCGAGGGCGTGCGGGTGCTCAGCCAGGACGGCCTGACCCCCGGCGAACAGCTCAGTCGCATCAATCGCACCGCCGCCAAGCTGATGGCCGTGCAGGAGCGGCGCTGGCGCGAGATCCGCGCCGAGCTGAAGTCTGAAGGCCTGCAACTCATCGACGCCGGCGACGTGACCGCCCTGGAGCGGGCCTGGCTGGCGGAGACGTTCCAGAGCCAGCTGTTCCCCGTCCTGACCCCCCTGGCGATCGACCCGGCGCACCCCTTCCCCTTCATTCCGAACCTCGCCTTTTCCCTGGCGCTGAAGCTGGTGCGGATGTCCGACGGCCGGTCGCTCTACGCCCTGGTGCCGGTGCCGGCGCAGGTGCGGCGGTTCTGGGAGCTGCCCCTGAGCGCCGCCGGCCGCGGCAAGCGCGCGGTGCGGCGGTTCATCTCCCTCGAGGGGATCCTCGTCCTCTTCCTCGACCAGCTGTTCCCGGGCTGCAAGGTCGAGGAAAGCGGCGTTTTCCGGATCATCCGCGACAGCGACGTCGAAATCGAGGAAGAGGCCGAGGATCTGGTTCGCGAGTTCGAGGTGCGCCTGAAGCAGCGTCGCCTGGGATCGGTGGTCCGGGTCGAGATCGAGTCGCTGATGCCCGAGGACCTGCGGGCCTTCATCGCCGACAACCTGGACGCCGAGCCGCAGGATGTGGTGGTGGTCGACGGCATGCTGGGCCTGGATGAGCTCTCGCAGCTTATTCCCGCCGACCGGCAGGACCTGAAGTTCAAGCCCTTCGAGCCGCGCTTTCCCGAACGCATCCGCGACCACGGCGGCGACTGTTTCGCGGCGATCCGCGAGAAGGACATCCTGGTCCACCACCCCTTCGAGAGCTTCGATGTGGTGGTGCAGTTCCTGCGCCAGGCCGCCCTCGACCCGAACGTGCTGGCGATCAAGCAGACCCTCTACCGGACGTCCAAGGACAGCCCCATCGTCGCGGCCCTGATCGAGGCGGCGGACAATGGCAAGAACGTCACCGCCCTGGTGGAGATCAAGGCCCGGTTCGACGAGGAGGCCAATCTCAAATGGGCCCGCGACCTTGAACGGGCCGGGGTGCATGTCGTCTTCGGCTTCGTCGAGTACAAAACCCACGCCAAGCTCTCGATCGTGGTGCGGCGGGAGGGCGAGGCGCTGAAGACCTACTGCCACTTCGGCACTGGCAACTATCACCCGCAGACCGCGAAGATCTACACCGACCTCTCCCTGTTCAGCTGCGATCCGGCCCTGGCGCGGGATTCCGGCAAGCTGTTCAACTTCATCACCGGCTACGCCATGCCCGAGCAGCTGGAGCGGCTGTCGTTCTCGCCGGTGACCATGAAGGCCGACCTTCTGCGCATGATCGCCGCCGAGGCGGAGAACGCCAAGGCCGGCAAGCCGGCGGGCATCTGGGCCAAGCTCAATTCCCTGGTCGACCCGGTGATCATCGACGCCCTCTACCGCGCCAGCCAGGCGGGGGTGCGCATCGAGCTGGTGATCCGCGGCATCTGCTGCCTGCGGCCCGGCCTGCCCGGCCTTTCCGACAACATCCGGGTGAAAAGCATCGTCGGCCGGTTCCTGGAGCACGCGCGGATCGTCGCCTTCGCCAACGGCCACCCCATGCCCAGCCCGAACGCCCGGGTGTTCATCTCCTCCGCCGACTGGATGCCGCGCAATCTCGACCGGCGGGTGGAGTCCCTGGTGCCGGTGGAGAACCCGACCGTGCACCAGCAGGTTCTCTCCCAGATCATGGTCGCCAATCTCAACGACGAGGCCCAAAGCTGGAAACTGGACGCCGAGGGCGTCTACACCCGATCGCCGCGCTGGAACGCGCGCAACGCCTTCTCCGCCCACCAGTATTTCATGACCAACCCGAGCCTGTCCGGTCGCGGACACAAGGTGAAGGACCTGCCGCGGGCGTTCGAGCATGTGGGCGCAAGACGATAGGCGCCCGCGCGACGCGGCGGTCATCGATGTCGGCTCCAACTCGGTCCGCCTGGTCATCTATCGGCTGGAAGGCCGGGCGATCTGGACGGTCTTCAACGAAAAGGTGCTGGCGGGCCTGGGTCGGGACATCGCCCTCACCGGCCGCCTGGCCGTGGAAGGGACCGAGGCCGCCCTGGGCGCGCTGCGCCGGTTCAAGGCGGTGCTGGACGCCACCCAGCCCTCCCAGGTGTTCGCCGCCGCCACCGCCGCCGTGCGGGAGGCCAGCGACGGCGGGGCCTTCGTCCAGCGGGTGCTGCGCGACACCGGGCTGAAGATCAACGTGCTCACCGGGCCCGAGGAGGCCCGCTATGCGGCCCTGGGCGTCCTGGCCGGCGCCCCGGACGCGAACGGGGTGGTCGGCGATCTCGGCGGCTCCAGCCTGGAGCTGACCCGGGTGTCGAACGGAGCCCCGGGGCATGGGATCACCCTGCCCCTGGGCGCCTTCGCCGTTCGCGGCCCCGACGGCTTCGACGTGGACCGCGCCCGGGCGCACACGGCGCGGGTGCTCTCGCAGGCCGCGGCGCCGTTCAGGACCGACACCCTCTACGCCGTCGGTGGCGGCTGGCGAAACCTGGCCCTGCTGCAGATGCGCATCGCTGGCTATCCGCTGCAGATCGTCCACCAGTATGAGATCGGCGCCCAGGACGCCCTGGACGCCGCCCGCTTCATCGCCCGCCAGTCCAAGGGATCGCTGGAGCGCATCGAGGGGGTCTCCAAGCGCCGCCTCGACACCATCCCCCACGCCGCCGTCGTCCTGGAAGGCCTGATCGGGCGGTTGGAGCTGAAGCGGATTTCCCTCTCCGCCTACGGCCTGCGGGAAGGTCTGCTGTTCGAGGCGATGGACAAGCGGGTTCGAAATCTCGATCCCCTGATCGAGGGCTGCGCGGCCCTGGGGGCGCGGCAAGGCGCGGGCGAGGACCTCGGCGCCGCCCTGGACGCCTGGCTCGGCCCCACCTTCGCGGCCCTGGAGCCGGTGTTCGGTCCCCGCGATCCGGTCCTCCTGGCCGCCGCCTGCCGCCTGGCGGACCTTGGCGCGCGGCTGCACCCCGATCACCGGGCCGACCTGGTGTTCGAGGAGGTGCTGCGCGCGCCCATCGCCGGGATGAATCACGCCGAACGCTGCTTCCTCGCCCTCGCCTCCTTCGCCCGCTACACCGGCTCGCCCAACACTCCGGACGCCAAGACCCTCGGCCGAGTGCTCGCCCCCGACGCCCACCATCGCGCCCGCGCCCTGGGCGCCGCCATCCGTCTGGGCTGCGACCTTTCCGGCCGCAGTGGCGCGCTGTTGAAGCGCTCCCGGCTGCAGATGGCGAACGGCGTCATCGTGCTCCACGCCGACGCCGGCTGGGCCGACATGCTGCTGGGAGAGCAGACCGCCAAGCGGGCGAGCGCCCTGGCGGACCAGCTGGGCATGGGGCTGCGGCTGGGGCGGTAGGGCGGGTTGGGGCGGGTGTAGCGTCTCAATGATCATGGGTTGAGCGACGATCGGGCCCGCGGCGACACCGGGGCCCTATCAAATTTTCCGTCATGGCCGGGCTTGTCCCGGCCACAAGGGATCACAAGCCCATCCGGACTAGACCCGCCGTCCGCCGCGGTCCTTGTGGGGGCGATGGTGAGGCCGGTGGATCGTCCGGATGCGTCTGTGATCCCTTGTGGCCGGGACAAGCCCGGCCATGACGGGATGAGCCGGTGAATCTCCTCGGCGGTAGAATGCGCTAGCACCCGCCGGCCGCCCCCCGGTCCTCCGCGATCCCCGCCAGGATGGCGACCATCCGCGCCACGGTCGCCGCGTCGGTGTCGCGGTCGAGGGGGGAGATGAAGCCCATCGCCTCCGCCTTGGCCCGGGGAACCGCCTCCAACATCCGGTCAGCGACCGGCCGCCCGCAAGAGCCGTGCGCCTCCCCCGCCCCGGTGCGGCGCATGACCGCGGCGAGGGTGTCCGGGGTCAGGCCCGAGCCCGGCATGACGCTGATCCGGCCGGCGGCCTGATCGACCAGGGCGGCGATCTGATCCGCGCCCTCCGGCGCCGTCCGCGCCCCGCCGGAGGTCAACACCCGCTCGAAGCCAAGGTCGATCGCCTGCTCCAGGGCGGCGGAGAAATCGGGGACCAGGTCGAACGCCCGGTGCAGGGTCAGCCGCAACCCAAGCGCCCGGGCGTGCTCGCGGAGCGCGCCGAGCCGATCCATGTCCAGCGCCCCTGAAGCCCGCGACGCACCGATCACCGCCCCCGGCAGGCCCGCAGCCCGGGCCGCGTCGAGGTCGCCGCGCATCACGTCCAGGTCGCTGTCCGAGTAGATGTAGGACCCCGGGCGGGGCCGGATCATCGCGTAGGCGCGAACCCCTGTCGTCGCCGCCAGCCGCATGAGCCCCAGGGAGGGCGTGAGTCCGGACAAGGCCAGGGCCGAGCACAGCTCGATCCGGCCCGCGCCGCCGCGAACCGCGGCCAGCAGGCCGGCGGGACTGTCGACGCAGACTTCCAGATCGATCTTGGCCACGGTTTTGCACATTCTTTTGACGATGGGGCCACGGCGGCCTTTGCGCCTCCGCTTTCGAAACGTGGCAGGTTAGGATTTGCTGCTCAACCCGTCCCCACCTCCCATTCGACCGCGACCACAAGGCTTCCCTTCATGACCGACCGCCGAAGCGTTCTCGCCGCCGCCATCGCCGGGCCGGCCGCCCTCGCCACGGGCGCCAAGGCCGCCGGATCCCGCGCCCGGGGCGTCCGGCTGAAGACCCCCTGCGTGATCTCCACCTGGGATTTCGGCGTGGCCGCCAACCAGGCCGCCTTCGCGGTGCTGGAGCATGGCGGCTCCGCCCTCGACGCGGTGGAGGCCGGCGCGCGCATCCCCGAGGCCGACCTCGCCAACCACAGCGTCGGCCGCGCCGGCTATCCGGATCGGGACGGCCACGTCACCCTGGACGCCAGCATCATGGACCACCTGGGTAACTGCGGCGCCGTGGCCGGTCTTGAGAACATCGCCCACCCGATCTCGGTGGCCCGCAAGGTCATGGAGAACACCCCGCACGTGCTGCTGGTCGGCGACGGGGCGCTGCAGTTCGCCATGGAGCAGGGCTTTCCCCGCGAGGCGCTGCTGACCCCGGAATCCCGCGCGGCCTGGATGGAATGGCGCAAGGACAACCACTATCAGCCGTCGCCCAACGGCGAGATGCGCGACTACGGCCGCGGCGCGCCCGTGACCGCGCCGACCCCCGGCCCCCCGGGAAGCGCCGGCAACCACGACACCATCGGCATGCTGGCCATCGACTCGGGCGGCGACCTCGCCGGCGCCTGCACCACCAGCGGCATGGCCTGGAAGCTGCGCGGGCGGGTCGGCGACAGCCCGATCATCGGCGCCGGCCTCTATGTGGACGGCGAGGTCGGCGCGGCCACCTCCACCGGCGTCGGCGAGGAGGTGATCCGCAACGTCGGCAGCTTCCTGGTCGTGGAGCTCATGCGCCAGGGCCATTCCCCCGCCGCGGCGTGCGAGGCCGCCGTGCGGCGCATCCTGAAGCGCAAGCCGGATGCGGCGAAGACCCTCCAGGTCGGCTTCCTGGCCATCAACCGCCGGGGCGAAGTGGGCGCCTACGCCCTGCAGCCGGGCTTCCGCTACGCCCTGTGCGACCGCGACGCCCGCGACCGGCTGCTGCCGGCCAAGAGCGCGAGCGACTGATCGGTGGCGGCGACCGGGCGCCGGCCGCCGGCATTCGTCGACGGGGCGCAACCCCCGCGCGCCGGACGTGCTGCGGCGCCGATCCGAACCCGCGCCCGTATCGTACCGGTCAAGCTGGCGGGCGGGCTGTCCCAACCCGACCTCCCGCCCGCCGACCCAACGTTGAGTGACGGCCTTGGCGACGACCGCCCCCCTGCGGAGGCAAAACCAGGGTGGATCAGGGCGATCCCCCCGTCGGCGGATCGGCCCCCCACATCGCCGGATCATCCGGATGCAATATCGCCACCCCGCCCTGCCAGCCCCGGGGCTCCGCCCGCGGATCCCCGAACGGCGAGCCCTCGGCCAGGGTCTCGGCCTCTTCCACCGCCCAGTCCCGATCCTTGAACTTCGACCAGTCCGGCGGGACCACCCCCAGCCGCCGGCAGGCCCTGAGCACCATCCGGCCGATGGGATATTCCACCGTGTCCGACGGCTCCCAGTCCAGCAGCCGCTCGCCCAACACCCGTCCCACGTCCTCGCGGGCCTCCTCGTCGTGGCCGGCGTCCGCCAGGATCTCCCGCACCACCCCGACGATGGTCAGTTTGCGATGCACCAGGCGCATCAGCCGCAGGTTCAGCTTCGCCCGCAGCGCCGGATCCAGAATCGGCTCCGGGCCCTCGGCCTCGGCGTCCCCCCTGCCGGCCTTAGCCGCCTTGGTCACCTTTTCAGCCGCCGCCGCCAACGCCCGCCGCTCCCCCCGAAGCCGCGTCTCCAGCATGGCCGTCAGCCGCGCCATCCGCGCGTAACGTCCGAACAGCGTGTCCGACGGCCGCGAAACCTTCGCGCCTCCTGCGTTTGGGGGGGGGGGCCGAGCGGTGGTCGCCCTTGGCGACCGCATCGGGCTCGCATGGCGAGCCCGCACTCTGAACGGCGCGCGCGCAGCGCCGCGACGAAGGAGGCAAATGGCCTTCAGCCGCCGCACCCTCGCCACCGTCGTCGCCGTCCTCGCCCTTACCGTCCGCAACCGCCTCAAGCCCCGCGACCTCCGCCACGGCCGCCGCCCGGGCCAGCCCCATCGCCAGCCCCCGCAGCTCTTCCATGTCGGCGATCTGCGCCGACAGCGCCGCCGCATCCTCCCTCGCCCACGACTTCGCCGCCTCGGCCAGCCACGCGCCCTTGGCGTCCCCGTCCCCCTCGGCGCGGGCGTCGCGCTCCGCCGCCATCCGGCGCGGATCCAGGAGTTGGCTCAGCTTCATGGAACAAACCATGAACATTATTCGGGTGGGTTGTCAAGGTTTGCTGGCGTTCGAGGCTGCTCAACGGGGGGCATGTTGCACGGCCGCCCCTGCTCCTTCGACACGGTCGCTCCGCTCCCAACCCCAGACTAGCGACATGCGCGCGACACGCGGCGATGATAGCCTTGAGTTCAAACGCTGGTTCGGGGGATGGTTATGCGCGCCTGGGTGGGTTTGGTGTTTGTGGCTGCGCTTGCTTTGAGCCTTGCGGTTCCCTCTTCGGCGTCCGCGTGGATTGACACCTACCGGGTCCAGGCTGGTCCTACTGGCGGCCGTTTTGGTGAACCGAGCTACGCGTTGATAAACCCTCTGGATCCGAAAACCGCTCCACTGGTCGTGTTTCTCCCTGGCTCGGGTGGGCGTCCACAGCATGCCGTGGACTTCCTCAGGATCGTCGTCGCCCAAGGGTACCGTGCGATTGCGCTTGAGTACGATGATCTGCCCGCGGTGGCCGGCTTATGTCCGCAAGACCCCGACCCTGATTGCGCGTCCGCGTTTCGGCGCATGCGCGTCGACGGTGATGGCCCTTCAAATGTAGTTTCGAACCCACCCGATGAAGCAATCATCCCACGACTTCGGGCGGCGTTGCGCGAACTCAATCGCGCACATCCCAACGACGGCTGGGGCGAGTACTTGGTGGGCGACGAAATCAATTGGGAACGAATTGTGGTATCGGGACTATCGCAAGGCGCCGGTATGGCCGCCTATATTGCAAAACATCATTTGGTCAAGAGAGTGGTGTTATTTTCAGGTCCGTGGGACGTAACAAGTCCGAATAAGCACCCGGCTCCATGGTTGACCGAATCCGGCCTGACGCCCCCTGACCGTTGGTTTGTTGAGTATCATAGGAGGGAAAATACGGCAGCATTGCTTCAGAACGCTTACATTGCGATGTCTGTGCCGCCGGATCATATATTCATCTTCGATCAAGATTTGCCGGCGGACTTTCAGCGGGATCGATCTCCCAATCCATACCATGTGAACACGATTTTAGACCATCGTTACGAGCCGAAGTGGCGGGAGATGTTTGGCCAAGCGGGCGGTTAACAACTCGGTTCAACCATTGCGCCAAGCTGGACGTCATAAGACCTGACCTTCGCCCCAGCTAACGGGGTGAAAAATTGAAATAAGCCCGCGATCTAACGGTCGGGAATCTGCCACCGCATCGGCAGCTCAATGGGCGTGGCCAGATCGTCGGCGGTCAATTTGGTCGGATCGGCCCAGAAATCTTCAGCCAAAACCATCTCTGCCTCACCGAATCTCCAACCCTCTGGGTCCTCCATTTTTACGGTGCAGCTGGCCAGCCGGCCCGTAGCAAGGACGGTGCAGAGAAGTATCGAGTGGCCTTCCGCCCTCTTGCGAAGGGCCGCGTAGGGATAAGCGTTTGCGGCCTCAGACAGCGAGGGTAGCCGCTGCCACTTACGCGTATCCAAGCGATGCGGCGAAGGGGCTAGTTGGCTCGCAGCATTTCCAACTGGCTCACTGCGAGCGCCCGCGACGGTGCAGAGCGCGCAACAGGCAACCGCCATCGCCCACAGCGACCTCGCACAATCACGCTTTCGCGCCCGCACAGCTTTTGATCTCCGATCACTGCCCTAAGGCCAACAAGAACAATCGTATCGACGTTCGCCAACTAGCGCTTCGGGCCGTTAGCCGAACTTGCGACATCCGGGAAGTCGCGCAAGCCACAAGCGCCGGGCGGGCAAGCTTCGGCCGCCCCTACTCCGCCGCCTTCGGCGCCCGGCGCACCTCGACCACCCGCACCCGCGCCCCGTCGAGCACCAGGGCCAGTTCCCCGCGCTTGAGCCGCAGGGCGTCCTCGCCGAAGGCCTCGCGGCGCCACCCGTGCAGGGCCGGGGAATCGGCGTTGTCGTCGCTGGCGATCTTTTCCAGGTCGGAGACGGTGGCGATCAGCTTGGCGGCGACGCCGGAGTCCTCCGCCCGCGCCTTGAGCAGCACCTTGAGCAGTTCGACGATGGCGCCGGAGGCCTGGGTCTGGGCGCCGTTGCCGTGATTGTTGCGGGCGAGGGTCGGGGCGAAGGCCTCCGGGTCCTTCAGGGCGGCCTTGATCGCCTCCAGCAGTTCCGGGCCGTATCGCGAGCCGGCAAAGCCCTTGGGCACCGCGCGCAGGCGGTTGAGCCCGTCGGCGTCCGTGGGCGCCTGGGTGGCGATCTCGTCGATGGCGTCGTCCTTGAGGATGCGGCCGCGGGGCTGGTCGCGCTGCTGGGAGGTGCGCTCCCGCCAAGCCGCCACCGACTGCAGCACCGCCAGGTATTTGGTGGCGGACTTCTTCGGCTTCAGCCGCTTCCAGGCGTTTTCCGGATCGGTGTCGTAGAGCGCCGGGTCGGTGAGCGCCGCCATCTCCTCCTTCACCCACGGCAGGCGTCCCGCCTTGTCCAGCCGGTCGCGCAGCATGGGATAGAGGGACGCCAGGTGGGTCACATCGGCCAGGGCGTAGACCAGTTGGGCCTCGCTCAGGGGCCGGCGGGCCCAGTCGGTGAAGCGGCTGGACTTGTCCAGGTCGATCTTCAGCATCTGCCGAACCAGGGCGTCATAGGCGATCTGCTCGCCGAAGCCCGCGGCCATGGCGGCCACCTGGGTGTCGAACAGCGGCCGGGGAATCACCCCCAGATTGTTGAAGATCTCCACGTCCTGCCGGGCGGCGTGGAACACCTTCTCGATCTTGGGATCGGCGAACAGGGCCAACAGGGGCGCGAGATCCAGGCCCTCGGCCAGGGGGTCGATGACCGCCTCCGCCGCCTCGCCGGCCACCTGGATCAGGCACAGCTTGGGCCAGTAGGTGGTCTCGCGCATGAATTCGGTGTCGACAGCGATGAACGACGCGTTCGTCAACTGGTCGCAGAACGCCTTCAGTTCGGCGTTGGAGATAATCGGCTTCATCGGGTAGCTATAGCGCGGCGCGGCGGCGGATGCACAAGACCGATGCGCGCCAATGCAAATTCCTCCTGATTTCAGGCCAATAAACGATGACTGATCGGCCCAACGGCCTCACCTACGCCCAGGCGGGCGTCGATATCGACGCGGGCGCGGCCCTGGTCGAGGCGATCAAACCCCTGGCCAAGGCCACCCGGCGGCCGGGGGCGGAGGCCGCCCTGGGGGGATTCGGCGCCCTGTTCGACCTCAAGGCCGCCGGTTTCACCGACCCCTTGATCGTGACCACCACGGACGGGGTCGGCACCAAGCTGAAGATCGCCATCGAGAGCGGCCATCACGACACGGTCGGGATCGACCTGGTGGCCATGTGCGTCAACGACCTGCTGGCCCAGGGCGCCGAGCCGTTGATGTTCCTCGACTATTACGCCACCGGCAAGCTGGAGATCGAGGTCGCCCGCCGGGTCGTGGCCGGCATCGCCGAGGGCTGCACCCAGGCCGGCGCCGCCCTGGTCGGCGGCGAGACCGCCGAGATGCCCGGGATGTATTCCGGCGGCGACTACGACTTGGCGGGATTTTCCGTGGGCGCGGTGGAGCGGGGCGGTGTGCTGCCGCGCCTGGACGACCAGCGTCCGGGCGATCTGCTGATCGGCCTCGGCGCCTCCGGCCCGCACGCCAACGGCTATTCGCTGATTCGCCGCATCGTGGAGCGCAGCGGCCTGGCCTGGGACGCCCCCGCGCCCTTCGACACGAGCACGAGCCTGGGCGCGGCGCTGATGGCGCCGACGCGGATCTACGTGAAAACCGTCCTGCCGCTGATCAAGGCCGGCTTGATCAAGGGCGCCGCCCACATCACCGGTGGCGGCCTGATCGAGAACCCGCCCCGGGCCGTGGCCGAAGGCCTGGAGCCGGTGTTCGACTGGAGCGCCTGGAGCCCGCCCGCCGTCTTCGACTGGCTGCAGCAGGTCGGCGGCGTCAGCGACCACGAGATGCGCCGCACCTTCAACTGCGGCGTCGGCTTCCTGCTCATCGTCGGCCCGCAGAGCGCCCAGCCGGTGCTGGCGGCCCTGCTCAACGC
>PLSW01000387.1:0-702 GCA_003165275.1 Caulobacteraceae bacterium | reverse complement strand
TCGTGCTGTCGAACCAGCCGGACGCCCCAGGCCTGGCCCTGGCCCAGGCGGAGGGTATTTCGACCCTGGCCATCGACCATCGCCCCTTCGGCAAGGATCGCGAGGCGCATGAGCGGGCGGTGGACGCGGCCCTGCGGCAGGCCGGGATCGAATACATCGCCCTCGCCGGCTACATGCGCATCCTCACCCCCTATTTCGTCAACGCCTGGGCGGGGCGGATGATCAACACCCACCCCTCGCTGCTGCCGGCGTTCCCGGGCCTGCACACCCATCAGCGCGCCCTGGCCGCGGGGGTGAAGCTGCACGGGTGCAGCGTGCACTGGGTGGTCGAGGGGGTCGACGAGGGCTCGCTGATCGGTCAGGCCGCCGTGCCGGTGGTGGCCGGGGACGACGAAGAGACCCTGCGCGAACGGGTCCAGGCCGCGGAGCGGCGCCTCTATCCGGTCTGTCTGGCCGCGGCGATCCGGGGCGAGGGCCAGGACGCCGACACTAGCGCGGTCCTGNNTCAATCCTTCGCCGGATCGTCCAGCTCCGGATAGCGCCTGAATATCCCCTCCTCGTTGAAGGGAATGCGCCGCGGGCTGGCCAGATAGGCGGCGATGTTCGGCAGCGCCTTCACCTGTTCCGCCAGCTTGGTCAGGCGCGGCGCCTCGCCCAGGGCCCGGGCGGCGGCGCGGGGAAAGGCGTAGCGCAGCCCCTCGA
>PLSW01000304.1:2373-2502 GCA_003165275.1 Caulobacteraceae bacterium | reverse complement strand
CAAGCCCGGCTCGGCCACCAAGCCACTGCCGGGGGTGAAGCTGCAGATCGTCGACGCGGAGGGCAAGGTTCTGGAGGGCGCCACGGAGGGCAACCTCTGCCTCACCGACTCCTGGCCCGGCCAGATGCG
>PLSW01000304.1:0-2349 GCA_003165275.1 Caulobacteraceae bacterium | reverse complement strand
GACGACGTGATCAACGTCTCCGGCCACCGGCTGGGCACGGCGGAAATCGAATCGGCCCTGGTCGCCCACCCCGCCGTCGCCGAGGCCGCCGTGGTCGGCTATCCGCACGACATCAAGGGCCAGGGCATCTACGCCTATGTGACCCTCAACGCCGACCAGACGCCGTCGGAGGCCCTGCGCGCGGAACTGATCAAATGGGTGCGCCACGAGATCGGCCCCTTCGCCGCGCCGGACGTGATCCAGTGGGCGCCGGGCCTGCCGAAGACGCGAAGCGGGAAAATCATGCGCCGCATCCNNCGACACCACCACCCTGGCCGACCCGTCGGTGGTCACCGACCTGGTGGAGAATCGCGCCGGCGGCTGATTGCGTGCATCCATTTGGGCCTCCAGCGCGTACCTCCTTCGGGGCGCTTGGAGGTGATCGATGGCCGATCGAACCGCGTTGCGCGTCCTGCCGGTCGCCGCGGTCGCCCTGGTCGTCGCCGCCCTGGCCGCGGGCGCCTCAGGTCCGGCCCGGGCGGGCGCATCGGGCCCGCCCCCGACCATTGAGGTTAAACCGGACAGTCAGGGGGCGTCGGGCGAGGTTCGCGCCTCCATCGAGATCGCCGCCCCGCCCGCCGAGGTCTGGACCGTGTTGATCGACTGCGCCGCCGTGCCGCGCCTGATGGTCAATGTTCACAGCTGCCGGGTGCTCGACCGGGATCCCGCCGGCCGTTGGGATGTCCGCGAACATGTCACCAACGCCTCCCTGCTGCCCGCCGTTCGCACCGTGCTGCGGTCGGACTATGATGCTCCGCACAGCCTCCGCTTCCATCGGATCGAGGGCGACTTCCGGGTGCTGGAAGGCTCATGGACGCTGGAGCCCCTGGATGGCGGGACGCGCACCCGGGTGACCTATGAGAGCCGGATGACCGCCCCCTTCGCCGTGCCGAACTTCATCGTGCGGGCGGTGCTGCGCCGGGATCTGCCTCAAACGCTGGTCAATCTGCGGACGGCCTGCGAGGCTCGCCGCGCCGCGGAGCCGCGGGTGGTCGCGGCGGCGCGCTAGGGGCCGGCCCTCCGGAGGCGGAAAGGTTCGGCCTTCGGAGGCCCCGGGGAGGGCGAATGAGAAGGATAGTGAAAAACTTCTCCAGCCACGGGAACCGGATGCACGGGCGTCACGTTCTTGGGGTGCGGAGGCGGCGACGCCCCCCCGACTTGAGACCGGCAACAGCCGGTCTGCCGCCTCCGCACCCCTCATTCTCGATGATGCGCACCTGAGGCGGCCCTCGCCGGGCCGCCTCATTTTTCTTTGGGCGTCGAGCCGCGGCCAAGCGGTCTTCTCCGGCTGTCCGTCGGCCGCCGTTGCGGCTACCCTCTGCGCCGTGCGCCCGCTCTCCCGCATCTGGATCACCCGCAGCCGGCCCGGCGCCGAGGCCACCGCCGCGCGTGTGCGCCAGCGCGGCTTTGAGCCGGTGGTTCAGTCGGTGCTGCAAACTCAGCCCATTGAGGGCGCCCGCCTCGACCTGACCGGGGTCGACGCCCTGGCCTTCACCAGCGGCGCGGCCATCGCCGCCTTCGCCGCCCTGACCCCTCGGCGGGACCTTGCCGTCTTCGCCGTCGGCGACGCCACGGCGGCCCTCGCCCGCGCCGCCGGCTTCGCCCAGGTGTCGTCCGCCGCCGGTGACGCCGCGGACCTCGCCGCCGCCATCGCCGCCGCCGCCGGGCAACCCGGTCTGGTGCTGCATCCCGGCGCCCTGGAGCCCGCCGCCGATCTCGTGCGCCTGCTCGGCGAGGCCGGCGTGTCCGCGCGCGCCGTGGCCGTCTACCACACCGTCGCCACGGCCCTGGAGCGCGTCCCGGACGACGTCGACGCCGTCCTGGTGCATTCGCCCAAGGCCGCGCGACGCATCGCGGCCCTGGTCGCGGACGGGAGGCGGGCGTCGATCGCGGCCTTCGCCCTGTCGCCGGCGGTCGCCGAGCCCTTGCGCCAAGCCGGTTTTGCAAGCCTTGCCGTCGCGCCGGAGCCCAACGAGGCGTCGCTGTTGAATCTGCTGGGCGATTGACCGCATCATCGGGCGTGCCACACGAGAAGGTCATGACCAGCGCCCCCGATCCCGCCGACATCCAAGGTCCCGGCCTGCCGCGAGATCCCGCCGACTACAGCCTGGGCCGGCGCGGCCTGGGGGCGGCCTTCTGGGCGATGATCGCGATCGGATTCATCCTGGCCCTGGCCGGTTTTGCGGTGGCGCGATACGGGGCGCGGGTGTTTCCCGCGCAGACCGCCAGGCCCTCGGTGGTCGCGACGACCCAGACCTCGGGTCCGCCGCCGGGCTCGCAGGTCGGCCAGGCCGCCCCGCCGGCGGCCGA
>PLSW01000148.1 GCA_003165275.1 Caulobacteraceae bacterium | reverse complement strand
AATTCTTTGCCATCCAATATCTTAGTCATGGTGCGAATTACGGTGACATGATACCAATTGCCCAATTCGGCGCGGTGCACATCACGCCCTCGGATGCTGCGGCGCTGACCGGGCTAGGGGCGTGGGTTCAGATCGAGTCCCGCGCGCCATGCCAGCATCGCAGCACGTACACGGTGTCGCCCTCGATCCCGTACCGGATCAGGTAGGGATGGATGATCGCCAGTTCCCGGTGGCCGCCCGCCACCCGCCGGCCGCGCTCGGCGTTGTCGGCCAGGGTGGCCGCCGTCGCGATCAGGCGCTCGCCAAGACGCCGCGCGGCGTTGGGATTGAACTGTTCGATGTAGGCGTGAATGCTGTCGAGGTCGGCGACGGCCTCGGCGGTCCAGACTACGCGCCGCACTTCGGGCGGGGCAACGGCTTGGCGGTTCCCCAGGAGGCGAACCAGCGCAGCATCGCCGCGTTGGAGACCACCCGGCCGGCCGCGTAGTCCGCCTCGGCCCGCTTCAACGCCTGGCCTTCGGCGTCTTCGTCGGTCTCGTCAAAGAGCGAGGGCTGGGATTTCGCCATGGCCAGTGTCTAGCATGAACAGCCTGCGTCGGCGAGCCCATCCCTTCCGGGGTGGAATTACGGTGACATGATAGCAATTGCCCAATTCCGAGCAGCCCACGTTTATCCGTCGGATGCTGCAGCGCTGAACGCGCGTCCCACTTCTCCTCTCCCATTCATGGGAGAGGAGAAAGGGAGCCCTGACCCATGCCCACCCAGACCTTCCGGCCCGGGGACGAAACCGTCCTGGCCAGTGATAGTCCGACCCCGGCCTTCAGCGCCGCGTTCGAGGACGACGGCGAGCGCGGAGCCTGGCGGGAGGGGTCGGGGTGAGGTTCTGGTTTTGTTTCACGTGAAACAGTGGCGGGGTGACGAGCTGGAGGCCTTCTCCCCTTGCGGGAGAAGGCCTAGGTAGCCGCATCCACGCTACCCCTCCGCCCCGCAGCACTTCTTGTACTTCTTCCCCGAGCCGCAGGGGCAGGGATCGTTGCGGCCGATCTTGGTCACGCGGATGGGTTCGGTGGGGCGGTAGCGGCCGGCGCCGAGGCCGCCGTTGGCCAGGCCGGCGGCCATCTGGTCCCAGCGCCAGGCGTAGAGGGAGAGCACCAGGGCGGGGATCGCGTCCGGCGCCTCATCCCGCATTTCCGCGATGGCCTCGGGGTCCAGGCCGGATTCGTCCACGGCGATGGCGTAGAGTTCGAGCAGCACCTCCAGGGCCTGGCGGGCCGGGTCGTCCTCCGCGGCCTCCAGCACCGGCTCCCAGACCTCCGGCTGCAGGGCGAGGGCCGACTGGAAGCCGATGACCCAGCCCTCCCAGACCAGCTCTTCGCCCGCCTCGGCCTCTTCTGCGTCGCCGCCTTCGGGGACGGCCACGTCATAGATGGGGCCGTAGTCCTCCGGGCTGAGGTCGAGGACCTCGGCGACGTCGTCGTAGTGCTCGACGACCAGGGCGCCGACCTCGGTCAGGCGCCCGACACTCCCGAACAGGGCGAGTCCGGTCGCGACGCCGCCGTCCGCCGAGGGTTCCTCCTCGCCCCAGACCACGGGCAACCAGTCCGCGACGGGCAGGCGGACGGGGCTGACGTTGAGGCCGGCGACGAAACCGTCCAGCTGGCTCAGCACCATCGCCTCGCTGTCGGTGGGCAGGGCGGCCAGGGCGTCGCCCAGGGCGGCGGCGTGGGGCGGAAGGTCGGTCATGGGCGGGATCCTTGCAGCGGCGGGCCCGTCGACCCGAGCGAACGGCCCGTTCTGGCGCCGCCGCCTCGGGCGGTAAAGGCCGCGCGGTCGCCGTGGCCGCCCCGACCCGCCCTGTGTCCCTCGCGCCACAGGCGAGCGGCCGTCGCCTTAACCCTGTCCGGGGGCGGGAACGCTCCGTCCACGCCGGAGTTGCCCTCTCAGTGACGTCGCATTGGACTGGACGTCCAGGGGATAGATCAAAATGGCCGGACCGCATCTCACTGTCGTGCCGGACGCGCAAGCCGCGCCCAGGATCGCCGACGTCGAGCTCTACAACCTCAGCCGCGGGCCGGAGACCACCGCCGCCCGCATCCGCCGCCTGCAGCTGGAGGCGCGGCTGCTGGCCCGGGAGCAGGTGGAGGCCCTAGGCCGCGACCTCGTGGCCCTGGCCGACCGCGCCGCGGAGATCGCCGAGGGCGGCGAGGCCTATCCGGCTGGGGTGCGCGAGCTGGCCGCGCGGATGGGCGCGGACCTGCCGGAAAAGGCCAAGTCCCTGGTGGCCCTCCTCGACCGCCTCTCCCCGGCGCCGGTGGAGCCCCGCCGGCCGCTGATCCCGCCGCGGGCGCGGTAGAGGCTTTTCCAACTTCCGGGCCGATGAACTGAAGGCCTTCTCCCCTTGCGGGAGAAGGCCTTCGGCATTTTCTCACCCACGCCCCACCCCGTCCACCGGCGCGGGTGAATCCGACTAGAGTCAGTCGCTTACGCCCGCCAGCGTGCAAAATCCCCGTCGCAAAACGCCTCCCCGGCGAACGGAGTTCTGCAAAAAGCGATTGCCGCAGTGCAGCAATCGCTTGCGACTCGGCAACAATGTCGTCATAAGCCCTCCCCATGAGAGTGCTCGACCAGACGTGTACGGTCGAAACCCGCCATTTCGGATCCCAGGCGAACTGAGTTCGGCCTCCGGATGGCGTCTAAGTCGGGGGGCGCATTGGCCCTCGCGGAATAGGACACGGAAGTTTTGACGATTAAAATCTCGGCGTGCGCGGATACGCGCGCGCTCGCTGGCGGCCTTGTTCTCGGGGCCGCGGTAGGCTTCGCGTTGGGCGGAGCCTATCTGGCGGGTGGTATGGCGCAGGCGGCTACGGCCCATGCGCAGGTCATGCGTTTGTCCGGCGCCGCGGCGCAGGGCTTCTCCGAAGACGCCCTTCGCGCCCAGGCCGGCGCGATGGCGCCCGGCGCCCTGGCGGTCGCCCGGCGGCTGGACCCCTTCACGGGCGCCGGCGATCCGCGGCGCGAGCG
>PLSW01000184.1 GCA_003165275.1 Caulobacteraceae bacterium | reverse complement strand
GGTCAATATTGCAAGCAATTTTGCACCAGAAGCGGCTCCGGTGGCGAGGTCCTCGCCTGTTGCCGACGGAAGAGCGCATATCGGCGCACTTGGCAACATGCTTTCCGATGTTACGGATGCCGCCGCGAAAGCTGATCTCAATGCAGGAGGCATAACCGGCTTTTCCATCTATCGTGTTTTGCCGGGATCGGCTGGGGAACGAGCCGGATTGCGACCCGGCGACATCGTTTACATGATAGACGGTTCACTTATCGTCTCAAGGGGGGATCTTGAGCGCGTGATGAACCGCCTGCGCCCCGGTGAAACGGTTTGGCTTTGTGTATTGAAAGTCAACGATCAGTCCAATTATTGGACCGCACAAGATATAAAGATAAGCTTCTGAATCGCACTGGAATGCCCAATGCCATATAATCAATTCCCCAACTGAGACTATGAAGCAGGATTCCGCCGATCAGCGCCTTGGCTTCCTCGTTCCAATGGGCGTCACCGGCCTGGCCGGGGTCGTCATAGACCAGGGCATCCGCGAGGAGGCCGGCGTCTTCGGCTAGGTCGAGGCTGTCGGGCTCCAGACCCGCGAAGGGATTGAAGGCGGCCGAGGGTTGGCCGGAAACCGCGAAGGGATCGAGCACATAGACCGGGCCGAATTTCGCTCTGGCGCGGGCGGTGATGCGGGCGTTCTCGCCTTTCGGGTCGATGCAGAACACCGAGCGATCGGCCGTCAGGAGGTTGGGGATGATGGCGCCGATGCCCTTGCCCGAGCGGGTGGGGGCGATGGTGATCAGATGCGCCGGGCCGGCGTAGCGGAGGAGCTGGCCACCCTTGCGGTTCTCGCGGCCGACGACCAGGCCGGCCGCGCCGCCGAGGGAGTTTTTGACCTGGGCGGCGCCGGCGAAATGAGCCGAGCCGTGGACCGAACTGGCGGCCGAAGTTCCGTGCTTTCCGAGCCAACGGACCAGCCCGCCAGCCATCCCAACGAGGCCGCCGATCACGCCGACGGACATGTATAGGGACGGGCTGACATGGGCGACCATGGCGAACGGAATCAGGCCCAGGCGACCCACGAGGAGGCCGATTACAAAGCCGATCCCGAGATGGACGATCAGGCCGACGAGGCGGAGAATCCGGTTTGGCTGTCGACGTCGAAGGCGCGAAGTCCGCGGTGACGCCAGACCGCGGCCAGGGCCTGGCCGCCTTCGCCTGAGAGCATGTCGGCGAGGGCGAGCAGGCCGCCGAGCAGGGTGGCGCGATCGTCGTCAGCCAGTTCGACCAGGCCGGCCTTTTGGATGAGGCCGCCTAGTTCGATCAGATGGCGTGTGCGTTCGCGGCGTTGCATGACCCAGGCTCTGTTGTCGTTGCGGGCGGCGTACGCTTCAGCGCGTCGCAGGCCCGTCGCCGATCGCCGCAGACTGTTCGCCAGCGCCACCAGCCGAGCCCGTAGATTTGCGAGCCTTCCGACGAAAGAACGCGGCGCCATCGATGCGCCACGCCTCCCGGGTTGGTTCAACCTTCGCCTCAGCGACGCCGTGGAGGAGAACGCCCGCGAGCACTTCCGGGTCCAAGGTATCGGCCCCGGTCGCCACGATCAGCTCGCCCAACTGGACGATGCGCTTGGCCTTGAGCGCCTTGGCCCGGTCCTGGAGCGCCTTCAACTCGGTGTCGATGTCGCGGGGTTTGCGCATGATTGGTTCCTTGGCGACTGACTGACGACCCCGCCGGCCAGAGTGAATCACGACCCACCCCCCGAGTCCATCACGAAAGGCCGTAAGGTTTTGAGTGCGCGCTTATACGTCGTGCCGACGTTCTCTTGTAGAGAGGCGGCTTCCGAGGCATGTTGCCGGCGTGGCCATCTACCATTTCAGCGCCAAGGTGATCAGTCGCGCCAACGGCTCCAGCGCCGTGGCGTCGGCCGCCTATCGTTCGGCCTCGCGGCTGGAGGACGAGCGGCTCGGACGCAGCCACGATTTCACCAACAAGACCGGCGTCATTCACTCCGAGGTCATGGCGCCAGAAGGCTCGCCCCGACGCTGGCAAGACCGCGAGACGCTGTGGAACGAGGTCGAGGCCGGCGAGGTGCGCAAGGACGCGCAGCTCGCCCGTGAAATCGAGTTCTCGATACCACGAGAGATCAGCCAGGCGCAGGGCGTCGAGCTGGCGCGGGACTTCGTGCAGACCGAGTTTGTTGATCGCGGGATGGTCGCCGATCTCAATGTGCATTGGGACATCGGGCCGGACGGCCTGGCCAAGCCGCACGCCCACGTCATGCTGTCGATGCGCGAGGTGAAACCAGACGGGGAGGGGGCCACGGGGCCGACGGTCGGCTTCGGCAAGAAGGTCCGCGAGTGGAATAGCACCGAGCTTTTGACGGACTGGCGCGAGCGCTGGGCCGAGCACGTGAACACCCGCCTGGCCGAACTCGATATCGAGGCGCGGATCGATCACCGGACGCTGGAGGCGCAGGGGATCGACCTTGAGCCGCAGCACAAGATCGGCCCGGCCGGCGCGCGGCGCCTGGATCGGGGCGAGGACGCCGAGCGGGCCGTCGATCACCGGGAGATCGCCCGGCGCAACGGCGAGAAGATCATCGCCGAACCGGGCGTGGCGCTGGACGCCATCACCCGGCAACAAAGCACCTTCACCGACCACGACCTGGCGCGGTTCGTTCACCGGCACACCGACGACGCCGAGCAGTTCGGCCAGGCCATGAGCGCGGTGAAAACCTCGCCCGAGCTGGTCGCGCTCGGCAGGGACGGCGCCGGCCGGGAGCGGTTCAGCACCCGCGAAATGCTGGCGACGGAACAGCGGCTGGAGCGGTCGGCCGAGCAGATCGCGGGGAGGGGACAACACCGCGTCTCGCCGGCGTCGCGGGAGCTGGCCTTGGCCGCTGGCGAGGGGCGTGGCCTGGCGCTGGCGGGCTCGCAGCGCGACGCCCTGGACCACATCACCGGGCGTGAGGATCTCGCCCTCGTCGTGGGCTACGCCGGCACTGGTAAGAGCGCCATGCTGGGCGTCGCCCGCGAGGCGTGGGAGGCGTCCGGCTA
>PLSW01000114.1 GCA_003165275.1 Caulobacteraceae bacterium | reverse complement strand
TGGCCCGCCAATAGCCAAACGCGCTGAACGCCCCCAGGAGTCCACCGACGACGCCGGCGCCGATCTGAAAGGCGTGGCTGACGTGCGCGACGGCGGCGATCGGGATCAGCACCAGGCGGCCGATGGTGGAGCCGATCAGCAGGCCGCCGATGAGGTAGGCGACCAGGGCGACGAGCCGCAGCAGCCCCCTCATTCGGCGGCCTCGAACAGCCGCCGCCCGCGATGGCGCCAGACCTCGACGAGCGCCGCGCCACCTTCGCCCTGGAGCCTATCGGCCAACTCCAGGAATGCGCCCAGCAGAGCGGCCCGATCGTCGGCGGTGAGATCGATCAGGCCGGCCTTTTGGACGAGGCCGCCGAGTTCGATCAGGTGGCGGGTGCGTTCGCGGCGTTGCATGACCCAGGCTCTCGTATCGGTGCGGGCGCGAGTGGATTCAGCGCGCCGGATCGCCGTCGCCGCCCGACCCAGCGCCGCCCCCGTCGCCTGAACCCGGAGCTTCAACGCCCGAGCGCCCTTTGCGTCCCCGGCGTTGAAAGAAGGCCGCGCCCTCGGAGCGCCACGCCTCCTTTTGCTCAGCCGACTTCGCGCCGTTCACCGCCGCCAGTAGCGCCCCGGCCAACGTCTCCAGATCGAGCGAGTCGGCCCCGGTGACAGTGACCAGCTCCCCGAGCTGCAACACTCGTTTGGCTTTGAGCCCCTTGGCCTTGTCGGCGAGGGCCTTCAGCTCGCTATCGATATCGCGGGGTTTGCGCATCAGGGCTCCATTTGGGAAAATTGCCGGCGGCGCGAACGTCAGCGCTTCCGCTGACGTCGAAGGGGGACGAGCAAAGTGCCAGCGCCGCAGCGAGCTGCCGGCGCCGGTTCATTTCGCGGGGGCTGATTCAGCCGCGTTCCACATCTCGCGGAGCAGCCGCCAGCGCCCGTCGGCGCCGCGCCTTAGCACCAGCAGCATCCGCCCTCGCCCGTCGAAAGTCTTGCCATCGCCGAGGTTGACGACCTGGTGCTCGAAGCACCATTCGGTCGCCAACCCGCCTGACTGAATGGGATCAGCGCAGCTGAGGGTGAAGCTCTTCATCTTCGCGCCCGGGAACTCCCCGATCGCCTTCTCGACGAAGGCAGAGATTGCACGCTTTCCGAGGATGGGCGGCGTCTCGGGCAGCAGACTGATTCCGTCCTCCTCCCAGAGCGCAGCAAGCGCCTGGTTATTCATGCGCCTGGTCGCGTCTTCGAACCGGGCGTTGAACGTGGCCAGGCTGTCGGCCGCCGCAGTGGCGGGCAGGGCCAGACAACCAACAAGGAGGGCGAGAATAGGCCGCACCCGTGTCCGGTTCAGGGTTGATGGAGCAGCGTCGATGTCGTCGCGTTTGCGCATGGGCCGGTCCTTGCAGACGAAGCGGTTCGATCCTTCAACCCGAGTGAATCACGACCTACCGCTTGAGTCCATCACGAAAGGCCGTAAGGTTTTGAGTGCGCGCTTATACGTCGTTGCACGACATGCGCTTTTCGATCACGACTAAGTCCGCACTGTTAGGAGAATTGTATGACGCCCGACACGTTCCGTCTGACTGCCCTCAGCCTGCCGAATGTTCAGGCTCGCTCCAGCCTGGGTAACGAGGAATTTCGGGTGGCCGGCAAGGTGTTCGCTTCGCTCGGATCGCCGATGGTCGGGCAGGCGGTGATCAAACTAACGCCCCAGGACCAAGCGTTGTTCGTCCAGGAGGCCCCGAGCGTTTTTGCGCCAAAGCCGGGCGGGCCGGGCGCGCGTGGCGAAACGATCGTGAAGCTGGCGCTGGCGGATACCGAACGCCTGCGGCGCGCTCTGGTAGCGGCCTGCTCGAAAGCGACGCGTGGCAAGGGCTAGGCGGTCTTGGCCATCTACCATTTCAGCGCCAAGGTGATTTCCCGCGCCAACGGCTCTAGCGCCGTGGCGTCGGCCGCCTATCGCGCGGCCTGCGAGCTGAAGGACGAGCGGCTCGGCCGGACGCAGAACTTCACCAACAAGACCGGCGTGGTTCATTCCGAGATCATGGCGCCGGAGGGCGCGCCCGAGCGTTGGCAGGACCGCGAGACTTTGTGGAACGAGGTCGAGGCCGGCGAGGTCCGCAAGGACGCCCAGCTCGCCCGCGAGATCGAGTTCTCGATACCACGAGAGATGAGCCAGGCGCAGGGCGTGGAGCTGGCGCGCGATTTTGTGCAGACCGAGTTCGTCGATCGGGGGATGGTCGCGGACCTCAATGTGCATTGGGACGTGGGGCCGGACGGCCTGGCGAAGCCGCACGCCCACGTCATGCTGTCGATGCGCGAGGTCACTCGTGACGGAGCGGGACCGGAGGGCTTCGGCAAGAAGGTCCGCGAGTGGAATAGCACCGACCTTTTGACGGACTGGCGGGAGCGCTGGGCCGGCCATGTGAACGAGCGGCTGGCAGAGCTGGGAATCGACGCCCAGGTCGATCACCGGACGCTGGAGGCGCAGGGCATCGACCTGGAGCCGCAGCACAAGATCGGCCCGGCCGGAATGCGCCGGGAGGAGCGGGGCGAGGACGCCGAACGAGCGTTGGATCACCGCGAGATCGCCCGGCGAAACGGCGAGAAGATCATCGCCGAGCCGGGTGTGGCGCTGGACGCAATCACCCGCCAACAGAGCACCTTCACCGACCACGACCTGGCGCGCTTCGTTCACCGTCACACGGACGATGGGGATCAGTTCGCCCAAGCCATGAGCGCGGTGAAAACCTCGCCCGAGCTGGTCGCGCTCGGCAAGGACGGCGCCGGCCGCGAGCGGTTCAGCACCCGCGAGATGCTGGCTACCGAGCAGCGGCTGGAGCGGTCGGCCGAGCAGATCGCGGGGAGGGGACAGCACCGTGTCTCGCCGGCGTCGCGGGACCTGGCCTTGGCCGCCAGCGAGGGGCGCGGCCTGGCTTTGGCGGGGTCGCAGCGCGACGCCCTGGACCACA
>PLSW01000104.1 GCA_003165275.1 Caulobacteraceae bacterium | reverse complement strand
CGGCGTTAGCGTGGGCTGGTATAAGACGCCCGCCGCGCCGAGAACGAGCGAGAGCACGCCTGCTGCGCCGGACGGCCTCCAGAGCCCCGGCGCGCACTCGCGGGATTGTCAGGGACACGACCCGCCACTGGCCAGGACGGCACGGGGGCGGCGGATTGGGGGGCACTGTGCGTTGCACTGCATGCCAAGCTATTGGCGCGGCTATGTTATTCTGGGATTCCGACCAGCGCACTGCATTTGCACAGCAATTGCCACGGCTTGTTTCCGTTGATTTATCAACGGCTTGCCAGGCGCAGTCCGTGCATAATGTGTGGTTCTATTTTTGGGCATCTGAGCCCGATGATCTGCCCCAACCATGCCCGGCTTACGGCCTCTCCGCGCTGCTCGTGGTGGCCTTAGCGCGCCAAGGGCCGCCGGGATGCCACGTTTGGTCAAATGGGCCGCCAACTGCGAGACTCGCCGAGAGCGGCGTCAGAAAGGCGTCAAGCGCCAGGACCACGTCAGCGAGGTCATCGGGCGCGGTCGTGACCCCGGCACGCCCCAGGAAGGCTCGCCAGAGACGCCGCTTCTCAGTGTCGTTGGAGAACTCAGCGGTCAGCGCCGGCGGCGTGTCCGTCGGCAACGCCGTCGCTCGCTGGACGAAGGTCGCCTCAATCGCCGCGCCGAGAATCTCGCCGTCGAAGGCGAAGGTGCCGGCGATCGCCCAGAGGTCGAAGAAGTCCTTCAATCGGCTGTTGAAGAGGCCGAGCTCGACCAGGGCCTGGAATTTCTCCGCGACGACGGTCTCGGGCGGGTAGGCGCGAAGCCGTGGCCTCGGAGCGTCCAGAAGGGATGGATAGTCCACCTCCCGCGCCACAGGCGTGACAACGTCACCGAAGCCGAGATCGACGAGGATCGTCAGGCGGGCGCCCGCGAACATAGCGGTCATGCGGATCGCGGCGCCCGCATAAGCATCGTCGGCGCGGGTGGCTTCCACTCGAAGCGTATCGGGCAGAAAGACCACGCCGTCATCATCGACCGGTTGCATGGCGATTTGCCGAAAGACCGCGGCGACCGCGTCGGGCGCGGGATCACCCGCAGCGAGTAGATCGAGGTCACCGGTCATCCGATAGGGCGCGTCAGCCCAGAGGCTGAACAGCATCGCGCCCTTCAGGACAAAGCGGTCGCGATAGGGCGAAACGCCAATCCGGTAGAGAAGGCGTTCGATCGAGTAGCGGGTGAGCAGCCGCTGCACATCGTCGCCGTGCGCGCGAGCCAGAGCGGTGAGCCGGGCGCGGGCGACGTCGGCCACAGATCGGGGCGGCTTCAAACCATGGCCTCGACATAGGGTTTCATGACGCTCTGAACCCGGCAGATGCGGGCATAGTCCCAAAGCGCGGGGAGCTTGACGATACGGCGCTTCAACCCGTCGCGCAGGGCCTCGATCGCAACGTCAACACCAACCTTGCTGCGGTATTTGAAACAGTCGGCGATCGTCTTGGCCGGATTGGTGATGGCCACGTCCACGCCGTCGATCAGCTGATGTTCGACCCCGGCGGTCAGCGCCTCGCCGCTTGCGCGGACAATTCGCAGCCGGGACGGCGCGGCCAGCGGAGCCCAGTCCTTTGCACCGAGCAGCACCCAGATCTCGTGGGGGAACTGAGTGGTCAGTTCATGGACCCGCAGGGCGCTGAGAAGGGCGATCGTCGCCTTGGGGCTCCACAAGGCCACTTCGGCAAGACTGCTCCCGGCCGAGGCCTGCCGGCCCGCGGCCTCATACAGCCCACGGCCGACTCGCACGAGCACGCCCTCCGTGGTGAGCCGTTGCAGGTAGTTGCGGGGGATACCGGCGTCTGAGAAGTCTCTCGCGCGGACGACCGGCCGCCCCTGGATGAGGGCGATGGCTCGCGCCTTGAGGCTCTCGTCGGCCCGGCTCATTTGACTGTTCCATAACCTCGGACTTAAGAAATAATATCCGATGTTATGTAACACCACCCGGGCCTATATGCCAGACGACTGCGCGTAGCCGATCGTCCGCAGCCCACGGCGCACTTCACGCCCCGTTCGACCGCCGCTCGGTGTGCCGTTCAGACCGGCGCGCCACCTGAGTGGCCGTGCTTCGCTCCTCCACTGTACGTGCGGGCGGCTGGTTGGTCGCCACCGCCCTCGTGGCGACCGCTACGTCGGGCCAGCGCGTGCGCGTCAGCAGGAACCCCCGCTCTATGCTCGACGCCATCACCGCCGCGCTGAACCGGCCGCGGTAGTGGTCCAGCCAGGCCGCCCATTCCTCGCGTGCCGCGGTGATGACGAAATAGCCCTCGCGATCGATGTCAGGCGCGCCCTCGAATTCAAGAAATCGGCGATCACGCAGATAGAAAATCATGGCTGCGAATTCGCCGCGCAGGCGCTGCGCCGCCCGGTACGCGCCCGCATGGGCCACAGCCAGGTTCTGATCACCGAGCGCCAGCCCTTCGAATAGCTTCTCGGCGTATGGGCGTTCACGAGGGCGGGCCGCCTGCGGCCATTCGTTCCAAAACCTCGAGAATTCCCAATCGTCCCCCTCCCCGGCGCCAGTCGACCGGCTGGACGGCTTGGGGGGCGGAGGGGGTAGTTCAGTAGTTTGTTTCTTTCCTTCTTTAGTAGCGTGCCGATTTTCGGGATGCGGTGTTTCGGGACCCGGTGGCGCCACCGTTTCCCGGGTTTCGGGACACGGTGATTTCCGCGCGGATTCCACGCCGTCGGCGACACTGGAGACCGCCTCGGCCTTGGCTCCGCCGCACAGGTCCGCCCTGAAGCCGTCAGGATCCTCGTGCGGCTCATCGAAGACGTAGTAGGTCAGGCGATGGAATCGCCCCTTCAGGAGCTCCTCGACGGCGACCACGTAGGCGGACGCCTTGAGCTCCCTGAGCACCTCGTAGGCCTTGTTGCGGCCGCAGATCTTGTCGGCGGTTCCGAGCAGGCGCCGAAGGTCGTTGATCTGGAGCTGCCAGTCGTCCGGTTTCGATAGCAGATAGATCAATGCGATCCGGGCTTCGGGGCTGAGCCGCGGGTGATCGATGATTTCATTGGAAATCGCCGTGTAGCGCGCGTTGCGGCGGCCGCGACGAACCAGCGGGATGGCGGCCTCAGTCATCACGACGCGACGCTGAGTCGGTGAATTCGGGGCGCCACGCTTGATCGAAAGCCGCGTGGGACGCCAATCCAACTGGCGAAAACCGCCCATATCGTTGGGTGATCCGTTGGGTGGCAAACAAATAACCCCAACGCTTGGCAAGCCCGACCTCCCACAATCTACTGATTTTCATCAGAAAAAATGTGGTAGGCGCGGAGGGACTCGAACCCCCAACCAGACCGTTATGAGCGGTCGGCTCTAACCATTGAGCTACGCGCCCAGGCTCCGACGGCGACGCCGCCGATGGCGAGTGCGCCGGTTAGCACGGGCTGCACGCGCCTTAAAGGCTGCGTTCAGCTTGAGCCTGCCAGGGTGATCTGCGCACCTGTCCCAGGGGCGGCGAACGAGACCCTTTGAGGAGACCTGCCCATGAAGACCCTGATCCCGGCCGCGGCCCTGATCGCCCTGCTGGCGACCACCGCCGCCGCCGCGCCGGTCGCGGCGCAGGGGGCGAGCGCCGAGCGCGCCTTCGACGCCACCACCCTCAACCTGACCGCCGAGGGCGAGGTCAAGGCCGCCCCCGACAACGCGACGATCACCGTCGGCGTGCAGACCAAGGCGGCCACCGCGGCCCAGGCCATGGCCGGCAACGCCGCCCAGATGAACCAGGTGCTGACCGCCCTACGCCAGGCCGGAATCGCCGACCGCGACATCCAGACCTCGAACATCAGCCTCTCGGCCCAGTACGCCTACGCCCCCAACACCCAGCCGCGGCTGACCGGCTACCAGGCCGCCAACGACGTCACCATCCGGGTGGTCGACCTGAAGCGGCTGGGCGCGAGCCTCGACGCGGTGGTCACCGCGGGCGCCAACCAGATCAACGGGATCAGCTTCGGCCTGAAGGATCCCGCCGCCGCCGAGGACGCCGCCCGCCGCGCCGCGGTAGCCGCCCTGCGCGCCAAGGCGGACCTCTACGCCCAGGCCACCGGCTATCACGTGGCCCGGCTGGTCAATCTCAGCGAAGGGGGCGGCTACGCCCCGGCGCCGATGAGGGCCATGAACTTCGCCAGGAATTCGGTGGGCGCGGAGCCAACGCCGGTTTCGGCCGGGGAGCTGACCGTGCGGATCAACGTGACCGGCGTCTACGAACTGGCCCGCTAGCCCCCCGCCGCGGCCGGCCACAGCCCCACGTCGGCGAAGATGTCCTTCACGTCGCGCTCGATCTCAAGCCCCGGCGGCGCATTGGCCGATTCCAGGGAGGCGACGAACACCACGTCCCGGGTCGGGGTCTTCAGTCGGCCGATCCACCAGGCCACCCCGCGTCCCCCGTCCGGGGTGCTGGCGCAGCTGGCCGCCTTGCCGGTCATGATCGCAGGGCCGGACGCATCCGTGCGGGTCTCGCCCGGCAGCAGACCCTCGACTAGGCTCGCGGTCTGCGGCTTCACCGGCAGGGCGCCGCCGTAGAGCCGGCGCAGGAAGCCCAACTGCTGTTCCGTCGACAGGGCCAGGGCGCCGCCGTTCTGCGGACCCAGCCAGAAGGTGGTCTGCGGCCCGTCGACGTTCCGGTTGCCGTAGTCGTAGGCCTTGAGCGCCGCCTCCATCCGGTCATGGCCCACCTGGCCCGACAGCCGCTCCCACCACCACAGGATCGACTTCTGGCTGGCGGCGGTAATGTCCGCGTCCGCCTGCCACTCCCGGGTCGGCTGGGGCGAGCCGTCCCATTTGAGCACCGTCGTGGGGGTGATTACCCCCGTTTCCAGCCCGGCGAGGGCGGAGGGGATGTCGAAGGTCGAACAGGGCGGCAGGGAAACCCGGCATTGCGGGGCGTTGTAGCGGTAGAGCTCGTGGCCGCTGGCGGTGTCGGCGATAATCACGCAGGTGCCGACGCCGCCCATCTTCTGGTCGATCTCGGCCTCGAGCTTGTCGGTGTTGAGGGCGCCGGCGCCGGGCTTGGCCGGGGCGAAGGGGTTCTGCGAACAGGCGCCCAGGGCCATGGCCAGGGTCAGGGCGGCGAGCCGCATCGGTTGCGAGATCGATCGAGTGCGCATGGAGCGATGTTAGCCGAAACCGATGGGGATCGGAAACGCCGTCGTGACGCTGGCCCGCCTGGGCGGCCGTATAGGGGGGCGGGGGGACCGTCTGGTTCACCCAGTTTGACATGGGGGCGCACGGACGCCTATTCGCGCCCATGGCCGAACTGCGCTCCCTCTTCGTCACCCAGGTCTATGAAGCCAGCTTCGCGGCGGATCGCGGCTTTGAGGGCTTCAACGCCGAGCTGGAGGAGGCCTGCCGCATGCTGGCGGCGGAGGATCAGGCCGGCCGCGCCTGGTGCAGGCAAAACGCCTACCCCGGCTATACCTCCTATGCCTCCCTCGACGACCTGCCCCGCCGCGCCACCGTCTTCGGCGCCCTGAAGACCCGGCTGGACAGGCATGCGGCGGCCTTCGCCCAGGCCCTGTCCCTGGACCTCGGCGCCGGCCGGCTGCGGCTCGACAGCCTGTGGGTCAACATCCTCAAGCCCGGCGGCGTCCACACCGGCCACATCCACCCGCACAGCGTCCTGTCCGGAACCGTCTATGTGACCGTCCCCCCCGGCGCCGGCGCCCTGAAGCTGGAGGACCCGCGCCTGCCGCTGATGATGGCCGCCCCGCCGCGCACAGCCGATGCGCCGGAGACGGCGCGCACCTTCGTCTACCTGCGACCCGAGGCGGGGGCGCTGATCCTGTGGGAAAGCTGGCTGCGCCACGAGGTCACCGCCAACCAGGGCAAGGCCGAACGGATCAGCATCAGCTTCAACTACGGCTGGCGCTGAAACCCGCGATAAGTTGACCTAGCGGCGCCATAGGCGGCCCGGGATTTCGGCGCTAGGCTGAAGGCCGACGCCCACGGCGAATGGGCTTTTCGGGTTCGGAGACACGGTATGGACGGCGCGGGCGACCTCAGCGGCTTTTCCAAGGACAAACTGGCGCTGATCGCGCCGACCCTGCAGGGGATCATCGATTCCGGCGTCCTCTCCGGGGCGGTGACCCTGCTGTGGCGCAACGGCGAGATCGCCCAGGTGCTGACCCTGGGTCGGCGCGACATCGAAAACGACCTGCCGATGCGGCGCGACACCATCTTCCGCATCGCCTCGATGACCAAGCCGATCACCTCGGTGGCGATGATGATGCTGGTCGAGGAGGGCAAGGCCAAGCTGGGTGATCCGATCACCCGGTGGATGCCCGAATTCAAGGACATGCAGGTCCTGCGCGACGCCGAGGGCCCGCTCACCGACACCTATCCGGCCCCCCGCGACATCACCATCGACGACCTGATGACCCACCGGGCGGGCCTGGCCTACGGCTTCACCTCCATCGGCCCCATCGCCTATGCGCACCAGGAGGCCCTGGGGGACGTGCTCTCCAGCGACATGCCGCCGGACGCCTGGCTGGCGGCCCTGGGCAAGCTGCCCCTGTCCTTCGCCCCCGGCGAGCGCTTCCACTACAGCCACGCCACCGACGTGCTCGGCTATCTGGTCGGCCGCATCGAGGGCAAGCCGTTCCGCGATGTGCTGATGGAGCGGATCTTCGAGCCCCTGGGCATGGTCGACACCGACTTCTGGATCCCGCCGGCCAAGCGCGATCGCGCGGCCGTGGTCTACCGGTTCAACGAAGAAGCCGGCAAGCTGCTGCCCGTGGCCTTCAAGCTCTATGACGCCCCCCCGGCCTTCACCGGCGGCGGCGGGGGCCTCGCCTCCACCGCCGACGACTATCTGAAGTTCGCCCGGCTGATGCTGAACAAGGGCGAGGTGGATGGGGTGCGGCTGGTCAAGGCCGAGACCGTCGATCTGATGACCCAGAACCGGCTCACCGACGCCCAGCGCGAGATCCCGTTCATGGGCATCCCCTTCTGGGGCGGCCAGGGCTTCGGCCTGGGATTGTCGGTGATCACGGACGCGGAAAAGCAGGCCTGGATGGGGGTCGGCACCAACGGCGCCTTCGGCTGGCCGGGCGCCTTCGGCACCTGGTGGCGGGCCGATCCGGTGGAGAACATGGTCATGCTCTACCTGATCCAGAACGCCATGCCCCTCGAGCCCGGCTCGGCGGCGCAGCTGGCCACCGGCCAGCGCATGGCCGCCATGGCGGCTTTGCCGATGTTCCAGGGCCTGACCTACCAGGCGCTCGGGCGGGGCTGAGCCGGGCGCGGCGCGCGTTCGAACAGCGGCGGCCGCGGCGACGGCGGATTTGATGTCTATCAAAGCCGCCGCCCACCGGATGCGAGAGGCCACGACATACCGAACTTGGGGCGTCGACAGACCGGGCCAACCGGGCCGATACTCCAAGGTCTCAGCCTTGCCATTGGGGATGCCGACATGACCGATTCGACGAACAACAAGCCGACCGACGCCGCCCGCCGGCTGTTCCTCGGCCGCGCCGCCCTGGTGGTCGCTGGCGGCGTCACCGTCGCCCTCGCCGCCAGCTCCCCCGCCGCCGCCAAGGCCAAGCAGACGGCGGTGAAGTACCAGACCACCCCCAAGGGCAAGGCCGCCTGCGGCAACTGCGCCCAGTTCATCGCCCCCAAGTCCTGCAAGGTCGTCGATGGCGACGTCGTCCCGACGGGCTGGTGCCTGATGTACGCGCCGAAGACCTGAGGGACCGGGGGCCGAGGGGCGCGATCGGAACGCCCCGCGGCGCGGCGCGTTTGGGACAAATGTTTGTGGCGAACAGGAAATCCACCATGAAGTCCCCCGTTGTCTGGTCCGCCCTCGCCGGGGCCTTGGCCTTGGCCGCTAGCGACCACGTCACTGCGAGCATCCACTGATGGAACGAGCGCAACTCGGTTTCCTGCTGGGCGTCGGCGCGACGGTCGCGGTAGGGGCCGTGGCGGGCTTCCTGGTGCTGCACAGCGGCGCCATTCCCGCCAATGCGGACGGCAAGCCGGGCGGCCTGGAGCTCTGGGCCGCCAACACCTCCCTAAGCGCCACCCTGAACCGCGAGGCGCCAAAGACGGCCAATCCCATCGCCCTCACCGACGAGACCCTGGCCCAGGGCGCCCAACTCTATGGCCAGCATTGCGCCATCTGCCACGGCACGGCCGCCGGGGACGCCTCGGCCTCGCCGGTGGCCAAGGGCGAATATCCCGCGCCGCCGCAGCTGGGAACCGACGGGGTCGAGGACGACGCCGAGGGCGTCACCTTCTGGAAGATCAAGCACGGCATCCGCCTGACCGGCATGCCGGCCTGGGGCGGCGCCCTCAGCGACCAGCAGATCTGGACCCTGGCCCTGTTCCTCAAACACATGGACAAGCTGCCGCCCAAGGCCGACGCGGCCTGGAAACAGGCGCGCAACTAGCGGCGCTCGCGACCGTGATGGATGCGGGTGACCACAACCTGATCCGTGAAGACTTGGAAGCGGACAACATAGGTTCCGCCGCCGAATTTCGCGTCTAATACCAGCCCGCGCTAACGC
>PLSW01000102.1 GCA_003165275.1 Caulobacteraceae bacterium | reverse complement strand
GCGAGAGCCCCTCGATGAACTCGACGTCGGGCTTCTCCATCTGACCCAGGAATTGGCGGGCGTACGCCGAGAGGCTCTCCACGTAACGACGCTGCCCCTCGGCGTAGATGGTGTCGAAGGCCAGGGAGCTCTTGCCGGAGCCGGAAAGGCCGGTGAGCACAACCAACTGGTCGCGCGGAATATCCACGCTGACGTTCTTGAGATTGTGCTCGCGCGCGCCGCGCACGCGGATGAAGCGGTGGGGTTCGACCATCATGCTCGCTCGGAACGACCCCGCCGGACGGCTAATGGGTCAAGCCGACTAATGTAGTACGCAGAGTCGGCTTCGCAGCAAGAACATTTTGGGAACGCGGCGGTTCCTTGTCGGTCAGTGCGGCGTCTCGCCCGACGTCTGACCGCCTGGAGGCGGCGCGGTGGTCGTCGTGGGGCAGGGACGACCGGGGTAGGGCACGCAGGAGGGGCCCGGCGAGCCGCCTCCACCGCCGCCGCCCGATCCGCCGCCGCCGGGGTTGCCCGGCTTCTTGACGGCCATGCCGGGCGGCGTCTGGCCGCCGGGCCGGCTCGCCACGCCCTCGGAGGCCTGACCCTTGGCCGCGCCGTCGCCGATGTTCGTGCTGCGGGGCGGCTGTTTGGGGCCGCCGCAGGTGGTTTTGGCGCCCGCCGGCGCGCCGGTGGCGCAGAGCGCCGCCGCGCCGAGGATCAAGAGCGCTGTACGCATGATGGCCTCCCTGGCGGCGCGAGGTTGCGCCGCGCTGTCGCGTGGTCCTGTCAGTTTGGCGTGTGACCCGGCGTCTGGCCGCCCTGCGGCGGCGCAAGGACCGAGGAACAGGGATGGCCGCGACGGGATTTGCAGGGGGGATCGCCGGTACCAGCGCCTTCGCCCTTCACCGCCATGCTCGGCGGCCCGTGCTTGCCGCCGCCGGAGCCGCCGCCGGTGTAGACGCCCTCGGTGGCCTGGCCCTTGGCCGCGCCGTCGGCGCTGTTGCCGCAGGCCGGCTGTTTGGCGCCGCCGCAAGTGGCCGCCGCATAGGCTGGTGCGCCGATGGCGCTAAGCGCGGCGGCGCAAAGGATCACTAGAACTGAACGCATGGTCGTAACCTCCCTCGCGGCGTGTTCGCCGCGCGCGCTCGGACCCCACGGCCTTATGGGCCGCCTTGTCGAAGGCGCGAGCTGGAGGCGTCCGGTTACTCCGGCTCGGCCACTAACAGGTTACCGTCACGAGAGTGTCACAAATGCTTGGGCGGGTACATCCGCGTCGCGCCGGGCCATGCCGTCAGTGCCCGCCCATCACCGGCGGACCGGCCTTCGCGGGCTTGGGGGCCAGCCACATCACCGCGGCGGCGACCACGAACACCACGCTGGTGATCAGGAACATCTGGTCGGTGGCGAGCATCACCGCCTGGCCCTGGGTGACCGCGTCGATCTGGGCGAGGGCCTGGGCCGAACTGCGCCCGGCGCCGGTGAGCTTGTTGATCAGTCCTGTGGGGTCGTTGATCGCGCCCACGATGTTGACGCGGTCGCGAACGGCGGCGTTCTCCCAGTTGGTGGTCACCAGGGAGGTGGCGAAGGCGGCCGAGGTGGTGCGCATGAAGTTGGAGAGGCCCGCCGCCGCGGCGGTCTCCTCCGGCAGCACCGACGACAGGGCCAGCTGGTTGGTGGGAATGAAGAAGAACGGCATGGCCAGGCCCTGGGCCACGAAGGGCAGGGCGACCACCCAATAGCTGGCGTTGCTGGCGAGACCCGACCGGATCAGTCCGACTCCGGCGAGCCAGAGCACGCCGAAACTGACCAGGATGCGGCTGTCGATCTTGCCGACGAAGCCGGCGACGATCGGCGACATCACCACCGCCAGCACCCCGCCCCAGGCGGTGACATAGCCCGCCCAGGTGGCGGTGTAGCCCATGTTGGTCTGCAGCCAGAGGGGGACCAGCACGATGGAGGAGAAGAAGGCGCCGAAGGTCAGGCTGATCGTGATCACCGAAGCGGTGAAGCCCCGGTGGCGGAAGACCCGCAGGTTGACGATGGGGTTCTCGGCCGTCAGCTCCCAGATCAGGAAGGAGACGAAGCCCAGGGCAGAGGTGAGCGCCAGGCCGATGATGAAGGGGCTTTCGAACCAGTCCAGGTCCTTGCCCTTGTCGAGCATGATCTGCAGGGAGCCGACGAAGGTGATCAGCAGGGCGAGGCCCACCAGGTCCACCGGCTTGCGCTGGGTCGGCGTCTCCTGGCTGGCGAGGGAGCGCCAGGCGAAGAAGCCGCAGATCGCGGCCACCGGCACGTTGATGAAGAAGATCCACGACCAGCCGATGTTGTCGCAGATCGCGCCGCCGAGGATCGGCCCGGCGATCGGGGCGACGACGGTGGTCATCGACCACAGGCCCATGGCCTGGCCGCGCTGGTTGGGTGGGAAGATGCGCATCAGCAGGGTCTGCGACATCGGCATGATCGGGCCGCCGCAGACCCCCTGCATGACCCGGAACGCCACCAGCCAGCCCAGGGACGGGGCGAAGCCGCAGAGCAGGGAGAAGAGGCCGAAGCCGACCATCCCGAGCACGAACACCCTGACCGTGCCGAAGCGCTGCGACAGCCAGCCGGTGAGGGGCACGACGATGGCCTCGGCCACCGAATAGGAGGTGATCACCCAGGTGCCCTGGTTGGGCGAGACGGCCAGGCCCCCGGCGATGTTCGGCACCGAGACATTGGCGATGGTCATGTCGAGCACGACCATGAAATTGCCCACGGCCAGCAGGAAGCCGGCGAGGATGAGCGCGGCCCCGGTGAGGGGGATCGGCTCTTTGTATGAGGCGGCGTTGAAGGCCATGTGATTTGCGGGGGGATCAGCGGGCGGTGTCGATATCGACGTTCATCGACATGCCGACCCGGAGCGGATGCTGGGTCAGTTCCCCCGCGTCCAGAGTCACCCTCACCGGCAGGCGCTGGACCACCTTGATCCAGTTGCCGGTGGCGTTCTGGGCCGGGATCACCGCGAAGGACGAGCCGGTGCCGCCGGCGATTCCAGTGACGTGGCCATGGTACTTGATCCCGCCGCCATAGAGGTCGCTGGTCAGGGTCACCGGCTGGCCGAGGTGAACCTTGCGCAGCTGAACCTCCTTGAAGTTGGCGTCCACGTAGGCGGCCTGGATCGGCACCACGGTCATCAGCGGCGAGCCGGCGGCCACCCGCTGGCCGACCTCGACGGCGTTCTTGGCGATCACCCCGTCCAGGGGCGCGCGGATCACGGTGCGGTCGAGATCAAGCTGCGCCTGGTCGACCTTGGCCTTGGCCACGGCGACCTCGGGGTTGTCGGCGACGCTGGTCCCCTCGACCAGGGCGCCGGCGACCCGCTGTTGCCCGACGGCGGCGCGCTGGTTGGCCACGGCCTGGGTCACGGCCGCCTCGGCCTCGTCGAACTTGTTCTGCGCCGCGGTGAGTTCGTCGCGGGAGACGGCGCCGGCGGGCGCCAAGGCCTTGCGGCGATCGAGGTCCGTGCGGGCGCGTTCCAGGTCGACCTTCGCCCGGGTGACATCGGCGCCCCGGGCGGCGGTGGTGGCGGCCTGGGCGTCGTTGTTGGCGAAGTAGCCGACGACCTTGCGCTGGGCCTGGCCGAGGGTGGCCTGGGCCTGGGCGAGGGCGAGGCGATAATCGGCGGGATCGAGGGTCACCAGCACGTCGCCCGTCTTGACCAGCTTGGTGTCGCTGACCGGGGCGGAGATCACCGCGCCGCTGACCAGGGGGGTCACATCGGCCACGTCGGCGCCGACGTAGGCGTCGTCGGTCTTGACGTGGTGGGAGGCCACCAGCACCCAGTAGACCCCATAGGCGACCGCGGCCACGAGGACCACGCCGCCGAGGATGGTGAACAGGTTGCGGCGGCGTTCCGACCGCTGCGCGGCGGCGGTGGTCTGGGGGGGCTTGGCCTTGGGGGCGATTTCGGTGTCAGCCATGGGAAGGTCCGGTCTGGGCGTTTAGGGGCAGGCGCCGGCCAAGCCGCCGCCGGAAAGCGAAAGGTCAGGAGGCGGCAAAGCCGCCTCCCAGGGCGCGCACGAGGGCGATGTCGAGGGTGAAGGCCCGCGCCTCGGCGTCGGCGAGGGCGCGGCGCTGGGCGATGACCGCGTCCTCCGCGCTGAGCACCGCGACGTAGGAGGACAGGCCGCCTTCGTAGCGCAGGCGGGCGACCTTGTAGGCGGCCTCGCCGGCGGCCACGGCCTCGCGGCGCTCCACCAGCTGGCGCTGGGCGGACTGGATGCTGGCGGCGGTGTCGGCCACATCCTGCAGGGCGGTCACCAGGGTCTCGTCATAGGCGGCGACGGCGGCGTCGTAGTCCGCCCGGGCGCCGCGATAGGTGGCGCGCAACCGACCGCCCTCGAAGATCGGCAGGCTGATCGCCGGGCCGACGGCGCCGATCTGCGAGGCCTGCTGGGTGAAGTACCTGAGACCCAGGGCCTCCTGGCCGATGAAAGCGGTCAGGCTGATGTTCGGATAGAAGCCGGCGCGGGCGACGGCGATCTTCTTCGCCGCCTCTTCGACGCGCAGCCGCGCCGCGACGATGTCGGGCCGGCGCCCGATCAGGTTGGCGGCGAGGTCGGTGGGCAGGCCGAAGGCCTTGACGGCGCCGGCCTTGGGCATGGCGATGTCCAGGCCCCGGTCCGGGCCGGCGCCCACGAGGGCGGCGAGCTTGTGGCGGGCGAGGACGATCTGCTCGTCCAGGCTCTCCAGCTCGGCCTGCGATGTGGGCGTGGCGGCCTGGGCCTGCTTAAGCTCGGCGCGGGTGTCCAGGCCGTTCTTGAGGCGCAGGGCGACGAGGTCGCCGCTTTCGCGCTTGTCCTTCAGCGCCTCGGCCGCTGCGTCGCGTTCCGCGCCCAGCCGGGCGAGGTCGCCGTAGGCCTGGGCCACCGCCGCCGACAGGGTCAGGCGGGACTGGGCGGCGTCGGCGCGGCTGGCGGCCGCTTCGGAGACCGCGGCGGCCAGGGCCGAGCGGTTCTTGCCGAAGAGGTCGAGGTCATAGGAGGCGTCGGCGCTGGCGCGGCCGTAATCCTTGAATCCCTTGGGCAGGAAGGGCTGGAACAGCGGCGGATAGCCGAGGTTGCGGCTCTGCTCGCTCTCCAGCGCCTTGGCGTTCAGCGACAGGGTGGGCAGGCCCGCGGCCCGCTCCACATCGGCCTGGGCGGACGCCGAGCGAAGCCGCGCCTCCGCCTGGGCGAGGTTGGGGGCGTTCTTCAGCGCCTCGTCGATGAGGGCGGAGAGCTGCGGATCGCCGTAGGCGTCCCACCAGCGGCTCTGCGGCCGGTCCTGGGCCGGGGCGGCGAAACTCTGGGCCGTGGCGATATCCGCCGGCGCCTCGATCTTCGGCGCGGCGGCCATGTGCGGAATCGCGGCGCAGCCGGCCAGGGCCGCGGCGCCCGCGCCGATCAGCCAGGCCGCAGACCTGCGGCGGCGCTCGCCGCGAGAGGAATGTGTGAGTACGGCCATGGCCGGGGCATCCAGGTGAGCGTGCAGGGGGAGGTTAACCAATCGAACCGTACGGTACGGTCAATTGACGATGCCGATCATCGGCGCCATAGTCAAGCCACAACCGTACGGTATGGTCAGAAAATGTCTTCCCTCCCGACCGCGATCGCCGAATCCGCCCGCAGCGAACAGCGCCGCCGCGCCATTCTCGACGTCGCCAGCCAGGCCTTTCTGGAGGACGGCTTCGCCGCCACCTCCATGTCGTCCATCGCCGCCCGCCTGGGGGGCTCCAAGGGCACGCTCTACAACTACTTCCGCTCCAAGGAGGAGCTGTTCGCCGCCTTCATGACCGATGTGTGCGGCAGCCGGGCCAACGCCCTGTTCGACAACCTGCCGCCCATCGGCGAGGACTGGCGCAACGCCCTTATCGACCTGGGCGTCAACTTCACCGGCTTCATCATGTCCGAGCCGGTGACCGCCATCCACCGGCTGGTGGTGGCCGAGGCGGACCGGTTTCCCGAAGTGGGCCGGCTGTTCTACGAGTCCGGCCCGAAACTCGGTGAGGTTCGCCTGGCGGACTACATGGAGCGGGCCATCGCCGAAGGCCTTCTGCGTCCGTGCGATCCGCTGCGGGCGGCCCGCCGCTACAAGGACCTGATGCTGGGCGACCTCTACAACCGCCGCCAATGGGGCGTCGCCGAGCCCATGGACGAGGCCGAGATGCGGGCGATTGTCGCCGAGGGCGTGGATATCTTCTTGGCCTATTTCGGGCGGTAGGTAGCCGCCTGTCAGGACGCCGACAACGCCCATTTCGCCAGCGCCGCATAGTAGGGCTGCGCCGCGTCGGCGACCCGCTGCGACGCCGGCGGCAGCGCCGGCGCCGCTGCCCTTGTCCGAATCTCAAAGCCCGTCGAACGCTCTACCTGGTCGTACCAGGCCGGCGCCCAGACCCCGTCGCTGGGGCGGGAGCCGGCGGGCCAGGAGAGCATGGCGTCGGTGAAGGGGATGCCCAGGGCGGCGCAGAGGGCGGTGAGCAGGCTGCGGGGATCGGCGGCGACGTCGGCGCTGTCGATCACCAGGGGCGCGCGGCTCAGGCGCTGGGCCTCCCGGTCGAACAGCTCGGCCTGACGCGCCACGCCGATGTCGGCCAGGTCCACCGTCTCGCGCTTGGCGGTGTAGGAGGCGATCACCTCGGCGGGGCGGCGGATCAGGAAGACGTTGCGGCAGGCGGCCATCCAGTCCAGGCCCACGTCGGGGGTCATGTGGTGGGTCATGTGCTTCTGGTAGAAGACCGGCGCGCCGTCCGGGCTCGGTCCCGCCAGCGCGGCGGCGACCTTGCGCCAGTCGGTGGGCTGGCTGCGCAGGACCTCGTCCCGCATCGGATGGGCGGCGCCGGTGGTGGCCAGATAGGCGGCGTAGAAGGGCTCGTCGACGACGGCCGTGTCCGGCCGGTTCTCGAAGGCCCGCATCATCGCGGTGGAAATGTTGCGCGGCCCCGACCACATCGCGATTCGCAGGGGGGCGTTGCGCAGGGCCTCCTCAGCCATGCCGGGCTGCCTCGGCGTCCTTGAGCGCCTCGTAGGCGGCGCGCAGGCGCCGAGTGACCGGGCCCGGGAGGGCGGCCTTCAGCGCGTGGCCGTCGATTTCGCGCACCGGGGTCAGGCCGCCGAAGGTGCCGGTGACGAAGGCCTCGTCGGCGTCGTGGGCCGCGTCCAAAGGATAGTCTCCCAGCTCGATCGGCGCCGCGCCCTCCTGGCAGAGGGCGATCACATTGGCCCGGGTGACGCCGTTGAAGCAGTAGTCCCCCAGCGAGGTGCGCACGACGCCGTCCTTCACCCAGAAGAAGTTGGTGGCGTTGCAGCTGGAGATGAAGCCGTGCGGGTCCAGCATCAGCGCCTCGTCGGCGCCGGCCTCGATGGCCTGCAGCAGGGCGGTGATCAGGTTCAGACGGCTGTGGGAGTTCAGCCGCATGTCGAACATTTCCGCCGGGGTGCAGCGGATCGAGGCCGTGGCCAGGGACAGGCCGCGGGTCGCCACCGCCGGGCTGGGGACCTTGCATTCGGCCAGGACGACGATGGTCGGGATGCCCAGGGCGTTGCGCGGATCCTGGTTGGCGCCGGTCTTCGGCCCCCGGGTGACCATCACCCGCAGGTGGGTCCCGTCGGTGAACCCGTTGGCGTCCAGGGTGCGGCGGATTTCCGCGGTCAGGGCCTCGCGGGTGAGGCCGATGTCCAGGGCGATGGCCTTGGCGCCGGCGTAGAGGCGGTCGAGGTGGGTCTCCAGGAACAGCAGCGCCCCCTTGTGCAGGCGCAGGCCCTCCCAGACCCCGTCCCCGACCACAAAGCCGGCGTCGAAGATGGAGACCTTGGCCTCGCCCCGCGGCACGAGCGCGCCGTTGAGGCTGACCAGCACGGTCGCGTTGCGGGGATCGTCCTGAAAGTCCTGGCTGCCGGCCAATTTAACCCTCCCCACCGAAGCACGCGCCGAGTGGCGTCATTCGGATCCCTCCGCCTAGCGTATTGTCGGGTTGGATTGAAACATCCCCTATCCTCCGTCACCCCCGGGCTTGTCCCGGGGGAGGGGATCACAGACGGCGAAATCCTTGCAGCAATGCTCACGAGGCCCGTTCGTGTTCCCTTGCCCCGGGACAAGCCCGGGGGTGACGGACCATATGTTCCAGACATTTTAGGCCTGCGCCGTCCCAGCGAAAATGACGTGGCCGCCGCGGGTCGGCGCGTTTTCGCCCGGCACGGCGCCCATCAGCCGGGAGACGACGTCGCTGGGGCCCAGGTCGTTGATCTCGCTGAGGCCGAGACCGCTCAGCAGGGCGTGAAGATCGGCAGGTTCGAAGAAGCTCAGGAAGGGCTCGCCCAAGGCCGCCACCCGGGCGGCGCGCACCTGCTGGTGACGGGCCATCTCGGGGGAGAGGGTCGCGGGCGGGTCGCTGTAGTCGAACACGACCTCCGCCCCGCCGGGGACACGGGCGATGGTCTCCAGGGTCGCCTGGATGGCGGCCGCGGTGAGGTAGGGAACCACCCCCAGCCAGGTGAAGAACGTCCGCCGCGCCGGATCGAACCCGGCTCGGGCGAGGCCGTTCGCCAGGGTGTCGCGCTCGAAGTCCACCGGGGCGAAGACCATCGTCGCGGGGATGGCGATCCCGGCGGCGGCGAGGCGTTCGCGCTTCCAGGCCTGGGTGGCCGGATGGTCGACCTCGAACACCCTCAGCCGGCCTTCGAAGGGATTGCGGTAGGCGAAGGTGTCGAGACCGGCGCCCAGCACCACCAGCTGGCTGACCCCGCGGTCAGCGACCGCTTCCGCGAGCTTGTCCTCGGCGAATTTCGCACGGGCGGCGATGAACCAGCGCATGCCGCGGCCGGCGGGGTTGGCCTCGGCGTCGGCGGCGATGTCGGCGGCCGGACGGCCGACGATGGCGACGGCGAGGGGATCGGGGAAGACTGCGCCCGCGTCCAGCAACTGATGCGCGGCCCGGTGGGACGCGGCGGCGAGGGCGGTGCGGCTGGGGCCTTGCTGCAACGGCGGACGCGTCCTTTTCCCATGGCCGGCGACGAAGACGGAGGCGCGGCCGTTTCCAGCAAACCTGGTCACTCGACCAAACGTGATCGTCCAGGCATTCTATGCAACCCTTCGGTCAGTGGCGATGAGGAAATGCGATGGTTCCGCGCACCGGTTTTTTGATTGCGATGACGGCGATCTTCGCCGCCGGCGCGACCGGAGGGGTCGCCGACGTCCTGCCCTCCGCGCTCGACCCGTACACCCGCACCCCCGAACACATGGCCGCCGTGATGACCCATGTGCGGCCCTATATGGCGGCCGTTCCGTCGTGCATCGCGGGAACCGCGAAGCGGATCAGACTGATCCCCATGGGGCCGATCGACTTCAACCCCGACGGCAGCCTTCTGCGCGGCCGGTGGCGGGAGGTTATCAAGGTCGATGGCTGCGCCACGACCGGCCTGTTCAACGTGATGACCGTGACCGACACGGCCGGGACCGTCCATGTCGTCGGCCTGCTCCCCGGCTCGACGAACGCCAGTCCCGAACTTTCGCGGGACGGCGTCGGCTATGCGGTGTCCGCCGCCGAGGGGCTGGCCATGCGCAAGGGGGAGCCGGCCGGTTGCGCGCAGATCAACATCCTCGACACGGTCTTCACCGCCTATGGGGAGATCATCAACAAGGTCACGGTCCCCGGGCGCGATCCGCGGTCGTGGACGGAAGCCTGGACCGTAAAGGTCTGCGCGACCCAGGTCGTGGTCAAGATGACCTTCGTTCCAGACGCCACGGGCACGTCGATCGTCGCCAGCGGCTGAGCGAGGCGGGGCCGGCGCCGCCGCCTCACCCCCGATCCACCCGCGCCGCGAAGCATCCGCGCCGGGCGTTGTGGACGTGCAGGTAGGCCGCCGCCGGGTCCGCGAACATCCGCGCGATCAGCGGCTCCAGCGCCGCGCCCTCCACCACCTCGGCGTCCACCATCATGCCGGCCGCGTCGAAGGCGCGCACCGAGAGCAGGCGGGCGGCAAGGCATTCGGGGATGGCGCCCGCCACCCTGGCCGTCCCGGTGGCGGACTCGCGCACGAAGATGGCGTGGGATGAGCGGTAGGGGGTGGCCGCGCCCTGGTGCTCGTAGTTCAGCAGCAGCACCGTCTCCCCCGGATCGGCGTCGGCCAGGGTGATGCGGCAGGGAAAGCCGGGCTTGTCGGTCACCCGCACGCGGAGGACGCCGCGTTCGGCGAGGGCGGCGTCCGAGAGGCCGAACAGGGGCTGGAAGTCGGCCAGGGGCAGGCCGGTGATGACGTAGGACATGGGCGGCGCTCCGGAGTTGGGAGCCGCGGTGTAGGCGGGCCGGGCGGGGGGCTCGACCCGAAGCTTGCGATTTGAGGGGGTGCGGGAAATGGTAGGAACACACATCTGGCGAGGTTAGGGCGAAAAACCTTCTCCCCTCGTGGGAGAAGGACTCGTCGGCTGCCCCCGCCAGAGGTGTGCAAGCCGTAGCCGCCCGCGGAGCGCTGTCGGCGGAAAGCCCCTACGCCTTGCGGTTAAGGGTCACCGCGGTGGCCGCGCCGGGGACCACCGGCTTGGCGCCCGTGGGGCCGTAGGCGGCGTTGGAGGTGCGCTGGGTGGCGACCTCCTGGGCGATGGCATGGACCAGGCCCTCGGTGATGGTCTTGGCGGCGGCGATGGCGCGGCCCTGGCGGGCGATCACCGCGTCGAAGGCCTCGGTGGCCTGGATCAGGCGATAGCGCAGCTTGGTGGGCGCGTCCGAGAACAGGCTGGGCTGCGCGCGCATCTGCTCGGCTTCGCGCCGGTAGACGTTGGCCAGGCGCGAGGTCTCTTCCATGTTGCGGGCAGCGTCCTGCGGACGGCGGGCCTCGAAGGCCTGGGCCTGATCGGCGATCAGGCCGGTGAGCCGCTCGGTGAGGATGATGAGCTGTTCTAGACGGGCGTCCGTCGCGGAGGTGGGGTCGGACATCGTCGGGTTCCTAGCTCAGGCCTTGCAATTTCAGCATTTCGCGCTGCACCGAGGCGGCGACGCCGACGCCGCCGGCCTGGGTGACCTTCTTGGCGATGGCGTCCATCATGAAGGACTTGAACGCCTTCTCGCCTTCGCCGCCGCCGAAGGGCGCCGAGGTCTCAACCCCTTCGAACATGTTGCCGAGCATCGAGGAGACGAAGCTGGCCTCATAGTCCTTGGCGGTCTTGGCGATGGCGGCGCGGCGGGCCGACTCGGCGGCGGTCGGGGCCAGGGCCGCGGTCTTGAGGGCGGCGGGAACCGGCCGCATCAGTTCGATAGGCATGGCAGTGGCGGTAAGGCTGCTCATCACATCACCTGAATGTCGGCTTGAAGGGCGCCGGCCGCCTTGATGGCCTGCAGGATGGAGATCATGTCGCGGGGGGTGACCCCCAGGGCGTTGAGGCCGGCGACCAGGGAGGAAAGGGAGGCTCCCTCCTTCACCGTGATCAGCTTCTTGCCCTTTTCCTCGTCCACCTTGACCGTGCTCTGCGGCGTGGTGGTGGTCACGCCGTTGGAGAAGGCGCCGGGCTGGCTGACCGTGGGCTTTTCCTCCACCGAGATGGTCAGGTTGCCCTGGGCGATGGCGACGGTGGACAGGCGCACATTGTCGCCCATGACGATCACCCCGGCCACCTCGTCGATCACCACCTTGGCCGGGGCGTCCGGCTCGACGGCCAGCTCCTCGATGGCGGTGACGAAGCCGACCATGTTTTCGCCGGCGGGGGGGCGGATGGTGACGATGGTGGGGTTCTCGGCGACGGCGCAGTCCGGATAGTGGGCGTTGATCACGTCGGCGATGCGGCGCGAGGTGGTGAAGTCGGGGTTGCGCAGGGTCATGCGCAGGGTCTGCATGCTGGCGAGCTTGAAGCCGATCTCCCGCTCGACGCTGGCCCCCGCGGCGATGCGGCCGGAGGTGGGCACGCCCTTGGTGACCGAGGAGCCGGAGGCGCCGCCGGCGGCGATCGAGCCGGTCTCCACCGTGCCTTGGGCCACGGCGTAGGCCTCGCCGTCCGCGCCCATCAGCGGCGTGACCAACAGGGTTCCGCCCAGCAGGCTCTTGGCGTCGCCCATGGCCGAGACGGTCACGTCGACGCTGGAGCCCGAGGCGGCAAAGGCCGGCAGGGCGGCGGTGACCATCACCGCGGCGACGTTCTTGGTGTCCAGCTGACCGTCCCGGGTGTTGACTCCCAGTCGCTCCAACATGGCCTCCAGGCTCTGCTTGGTCATCGGCGCGTTGCGCAGGGAGTCGCCGGTGCCGGCGAGGCCGACTACGAGGCCATAGCCGACCAACTTGTTCTCACGGACGCCCTCGAACTGGACGATATCCTTGATCCGGGAGGCGGCCTCGGCGAAGGGGCCGACGGTGAGGGCGGCGAAGGCCACCATCAGGGCCGCGATCCGGGAGGCGATACGAGGGGTCATGTCGTCCTTAACCATAACAGGGCGCTGGGCAGGCGGGCATGCGAGGTTCGTGCCAATCCTGGGGGTCGATTTCCCCAATGAAATCAGATCCGTGATTCAGGCCCGGGCGACCAAAGGCGCCGAGGGAAAAAACTGCCGGGTATTAACCAACCGGCAAGGGGCGGGGCCCACACTGTGGTCGTCGTCCAGAGTCGTTTCGCGTCTCGGACCCGTGTGGAACCAGAGTCGATATGAAGGTCAGCGGAGCCAGTGGCATCGGAGCAGCGACGGCGTCGCGGGCGCCTGGTCGCCCGGCCGCCGGCGGCTTTTCCGTCGCCGGCCCGGGCGCCGCCCAGGAGGCCGCCCCGGCGGTGCGGACCGCGGGCCCGAGCGGGATCGGGTCCATCGACGCCCTGTTAGCCCTGCAGGAGGTGGGCGGGCCATTGGAGCGCCGTCGCAAGGCGGTTCGCCGGGCCGGCGCCATCCTCGACGTCCTCGATGACGTGAAGCTCTCCCTGCTGGAAGGCGATGTGCCGCCGGAGGCCCTCGACCGGCTCCTCAGCGCCGTGCGCCAGGAACGGGCGGGGACCGATGACCCCAAGCTCGAGGAGGTCTTGAACGAGATCGAAACCCGCGCGGCGGTCGAGCTCGCCAAATTGGAACTCGCCCGGCGGGCGGCCTAAATTCGCCTGTTGCATCAGGTTCATTGTACAGGCGTTGCTTTTTGGTATAAGCGGCACGCTCGGCCATAGGGGGCTGTGTTTATGAGCGTGGAAACGTCGATGAAGGCGACCGCGATTCTGGTTGATCAAGGTAGTTACCGTCCGTCCGAGGACGAGCCGTTTATGAATGAACGGCAACTCAAGTATTTCCGGCAAAAACTGCTCATCTGGAAAGATGACATTTTGCGAGAGTCCGGGGAAACCTTGAGGCATTTGCAGAGCGAAACCGAAAATCATCCTGACCTCGCCGATCGGGCGTCGTCGGAGACCGATCGGGCTCTGGAATTGCGCACCCGCGACCGCCAGCGCAAGTTGATTTCCAAGATCGATGACGCCCTGCGTCGCATCGAGGACGGCTCGTACGGCTATTGCGAGGAGACTGGCGAGCCGATCGGCCTGGCCCGCCTCGACGCGCGTCCGATCGCCACCTTGAGCCTCGAGGCCCAGGAGCGGCACGAGCGGCGCGAGCGCGTTCACCGGGACGAATAGGCCCACAGGGCAGGGGGAGCCTCGATGGCGGCGCCGATCGTGTTCTTCGATATCGCCGGCCCCGATCTGGCGGCGCAGCGCGACTTCTACGCCCAGGTCTTCGACTGGGCGTCCACCCCGGACGGACGTGTTAACGCGCCGGTCACGGCGCCGCTCATGGGCGCGCTTCGGGCCGATCCCGCCGACAAGGTGCTCTATCTCGGCGTTCCCGACGTGACCGCCGCCCTGGACAAGGTCGTCCGGCATGGCGGCTCCGTCGACGCACCGCGATTCGAGGTCCCCGGTGTCGTGGTCCTCGGCCTCTTTCGGGACCCGGCCGGCAATCGCCTTGGGCTGGTCGAGCTGGACGGCGATCAACCCAAGATCCCACCGCCCCGGTAATCTGCTTAATTAAGTGTTAACGCAGTTAAGCGCCGGCCTAGACGCGGGCGTGGATGCGCAGGTCGATGTGCGGCCCCTCCTGGGCCGCCATGGCCAGGACTGCCGGCAGCACGTCCCCGATCGCCTCAAGCGCCTGCCAGGTGTCCATGACGGCGGGCGGGGTGAGGCCCAGGTCGACGGTGTGCTGCAAGAGGTCGAACAGCGGCTTCCAGAAACCGCCGGGATTGTAGAAGACGATGGGCTTGCGGTGCAGCTCGAGCCGCCGCCAGGATAGCAGTTCGACGATCTCCTCCAGGGTCCCGACCCCGCCTGGCAGGACCACGAAGGCGTCGGACTCCTCGAACATCATTAGCTTGCGGGTGTGCATCGAGCCGACGACCACGGTCTCGACCGCTTCGTAGAGCCCCTCCGGCTGGCGCAGAAATTCGGGCATGATGCCAAGGACCTTGCCGCCGGCCTCGTGGGCGGCGCGGGCGACGGCGCCCATCAGCCCGGTGCCGCCGCCGCCGTAGACCAGGCGAATCTTCGCTTCGGCCAGATCGCGCCCCAAGACCGCGGCCGCCTCGACGAAACCGGCGTCGGCGACGGCCGACGAGCCGCAGTAGACGCAGACGGTGCGGACTTGACTCGACAGATCGGACATTGATGTCCACTCCAGTTGGTTGAGCGCCATCGGCGCACGCTTTCAAAGACTTGCCTACCTGATGAAAAACGAACGACTGATGAAAAATGACCGGAGACGCCCCGGCGCCGTATTGCTGGTCACCCTTCTGCCGATCCTGGCCCTTGTGGGCTCTGGCCTCGGCGGGTGCGGCCGGCCTGGCGCGGATTGGCGCCAGGCCCACGCCAACGACCAGGCCGGAACTCCGGATGCGGACTATATCCGCCCGCCGCAGGTCACGGCCGTCTCGGCGGACGCCTCTGGCGCGGTGGTCGTCTCCGGCCGCTCCGAGCCGTTGGTGACGGTGCGGTTGTCATCCCCCGGGGGCGAGGCCCACGGCTCGACCGCGGGGCCGGACGGGGTCTGGCGCGTCGCCGCGCCGCCTTCGCGCGAGGTGCGCGAATTCGGCCTATCCGAGGTGATCGGCGACCGAGTGGTGCAAAGCGAGGGGTATGTGGCGGTGATCCCGAGCGGACGGCCGCCGGCGGTGCTGCTGCGGGCGGGCACGGGGTCCGTCGCCCTGGCGGCGAGCGACGGGGGCCTGCACCTGCGCACGGTCGATTTCGACACCGGGGGCGGGGCGACGGTTTCCGGCGTCGCCAAGGCCGGCGCTGCGGTCCATCTGATCCTCGACGGTGTCTCGGCCGGCGACGCCCACGCCGATCCCGCCGGCCGCTTCGCCATCACCGCCAGCACCCTGCTCAAGCCGGGAAACCACCAGCTGGTGGTCGAGACTCCCACCGCCGCGGACCAGGCCGGGGTGGCGGTCAGCCCGCCAGCCCCCATATCCGGCCTGCCGTTCCACGCCGCGCGGCTGGCCGGAAGCTGGCGTATCGATTGGTTGACCCCTGGGGGCGGCGTGCAGTGCACCATCATCCTTGACGAGCCGGAGCGCCGGTCTTGAGCTTCCACGGCCCCGCCATGGGGCGGCCGATCGCCCCCGACGGCGCGATCAAGCCGGCGACGAAGTTCAGCTTCTGGTCGTCGATGGCCGATCTCGCGCGGCTGGTCATGCGGTCGAAGGCGCAGGGGCTGAAGGGGCGGCTGTTGCTGGCCCTGGCCCTGGTGCTGATCGGCAAGCTGGCCGGGGTCACCGCGCCGCTGATGTTCCGCAACGGCCTGGACCTGCTCGGCCATCCCGCGGCGACCTTCGTCGCTTTCGCCGGTTTTGCGGCCCTGTTCGTGCTGCTGCAGTTCGTCGCCAACACCGCGCCCTATATGCGCGATTCCATCTTCACCCCGGTCTCGCAGGCCGCGCTCGCCCGTTCGGCGGTCGAGGCCTTCGCCCACTCCCTGTCGCTGTCGCTGGACTTCCACCAGTCCAAGCAGACCGGCGGCCTCTCGCGGGTCATCGACCGCGGCTCGCGGTCCACGGACTTCCTGATCCGCAGCGTGGTCTTTAACCTCGGTCCGACGGTGATCGAGCTGTTGATGGCCTGCTTCGTACTGACGGCCAATTTTCACGACGGGCGGCTGGCGGTCGTGGCCATCGTCACCATCGCCATCTACATCGTCTTCACCTTCTCGATCTCCAACTGGCGCATCAAGCATCGGCGCGAATGGAACGAGGCGGACTCCGAGGCCACGGGCTTGGCCGTCGACTCGTTCATGAACTTCGAGACCATCAAGGCCTTCGGGTCCGAAGGTCGGGCGGCCGGCCAGTACGAGCGGGCGATGGGCCGGTACGCCCAGGCGGCGGTCAAGGCCAACACCTCGCTGCAGCTGCTCAACGCCGTCCAGTCGGTGGTGCTGCGCCTAGGCATGCTGGCCATCGTCCTGCTGGCCGGCTGGGACGCCCTGAACCACCGGCTCACCGTGGGCGACGTCGCCGCCTGCGTGCTGATCCTCAATCAGGTCTACATGCCTCTGAACATGCTGGGCATGAACTACCGGGAAATCCGCCAGTCGTTCATCGACATGGAGCAGCTGATCGCCCTGATGGCGTCGCCGCCCGGTATCGTCGACCGGGCGGACGCCCGCGACCTGCCGCCGGCCTCGGCGGACGGCGCGGCGCTGGCGTTCGAGGCCGTCGGCTTCCAGCACGCGGCCCGCTCGGTGGGGCTGCAGGACGTCAGCTTCCGGGTGGCGCCGGGGACCACCACCGCCCTGGTCGGGCCTTCGGGGTCCGGCAAGACCACCCTCGTGCGGCTGGCCCTGCGGCTCCTCGACCCGCAGTCGGGGCGCATCACCCTGGATGGGATCGATCTGCGCGACGTCAGGCAGCCGGCCCTGCGGCAGGCCATCGCCCTGGTGCCGCAGGATGTGGCCCTGTTCAACGACACCCTCTACGCCAACATCAGCTTCGGACGGCCCGGCGCCAGCGAGACCGAGGTCTGGGCGGCGGCCGAGGCGGCTGAACTCGCCCGGTTCATCGAGGCGCTGCCGAACAAGATGCAGACCCGGGTGGGCGAGCGGGGCCTGAAGCTGTCCGGCGGCGAGCGCCAGCGGGTGGGCCTCGCCCGGGCGCTGCTGGCGGGCCCGCGCCTGCTGGTGCTGGACGAGGCCACCAGCGCCCTGGACGGGCGCACCGAGGCCGCCATCCAGGCGACCCTGCGCAAGGTGCGCCAGGGCCGCACGACCCTGGTCATCGCCCACCGGCTCTCGACCATCGCCGACGCCGACGAGATCCTCGTGCTGCGCCGGGGCCGCATTGTCGAGCGCGGGCGCCACGCGGAGCTGATCGGCCACAACGGCGAATACGCCGCCCTCTGGCGCCGCCAGACCCGCGAAACCGGGACCGGTGGATTTGAGGGCCTGGCCGCCGATGCGACGGCGCCTGACCCTGATAAGACTGAACGCCTGATCGCCGAGCCCGAAGAGGAAAACCTGGCATGAAATACCTGCACACCATGGTCCGCGTGCGCGACCTCGACGCCTCGCTGGACTTCTATTGCAACAAGCTGGGTCTGGTGGAGGCCTCGCGGTTCGACAACGCCGCCGGCCGATTCACCCTGGTGTTCCTCTGCGCTCCCGACGACCTGGAGCGGGCCAAGGATGAGCGCACCCCGACGGTGGAGCTGACCTTCAACTGGGACACGGAGGACTATCAGGGCGGCCGCAATTTCGGCCACCTAGCCTATCAGGTCGACGACATCTACGCCCTCTGCCAGAAGCTGATCGACGGCGGCGTGACCATCAATCGCCCGCCCCGGGACGGCCACATGGCCTTCGTCCGCTCGCCCGACAACATTTCCATCGAGCTGCTGCAGAAGGGCGGCTCGTTGCCCCCGGCGGAGCCATGGACGTCGATGCCGAATGTGGGCGCCTGGTGAGGGGCTAGTCCCGACGGCGCCTCAGCGGGGGGCGAGGGCCAGCTTCAGTCCGAAGGCCACGAACACCCCGCCGGTCACCCGGTCGAGGGCCGCGACCACGGCGGGGCGCCGCAGCGCGCGGGCGAGGGGGCGGGTGGCGGCGATCAGGCCGCCCGCCCAGATCAGTCCGAGCACGACATGGATTAGCGCCAACAGGGCGATGAACGGTCCGGCCGCCACGGGGGCGGGCACAAACTGGGGTAGGAACGAAACGTAGAAGACCCCGACCTTGGGGTTCAGGAGATTGGTCAGCAGGCCGCGCCCGGCCCAGCCGAGGGCGGTGACCGCCTTGCGATCGCCTGACCCGGCCAGGGCGAAGGCGTGGCGCGGCCGCAACAGCATCCGCCCGCCGAGATGGATCAGATAGGCCGCCCCGGCCCACTTCAGCATCAGGTAGGCGGTCTGCGAGGCCGCCAGCAGCAGGCCAAGGCCCACGGCGACGGCGAGGCCCCAGGTCAGGCAGCCCAGCCCGATTCCCAGCGCCGCCGCCGCGGCCCGCCGCGGGCCCTCGACCGCCGCCGTGCGCAGGACCAGGGCCGTGTCGAGGCCCGGGGTGATGGTCAGCAGACCCGCGGCGAGGGTGAAGGCGATCAGGGCGGCGAGGACGGTCATGGCGGCTCACGGCGGGGCGACGCATGGATATCGTGCGTCTTACTCGTCCATAGCCCCGAACGCCGCCATGTCGACCCCCGACCTGGCGCTTCGCCGGCCGAATCCGTCCCGGCCTCTTGCGCGCGGTCGCATCATCGTCATCAATCCGGTTTTGATCTTGCCCGCGGAGGGGACCCGCGGGCGCCGGGGGGCGGATGTTCGACGAACGTAATGCGCAGAGCCTGACAGGGCTCTTCCTGACCATGTTCATCTGCTGGCTGCTCTCGGAGAACCGGCGGCGTTTCCCCTGGCTGCTGGCCCTCGGCGCGATCGGGGTGCAGGTCGGCCTCGTGCTGCTGCTGTTCGGCATTCCGGCGGCGCAGACGGCCCTGCGCGGCGTCGGCGTGGCCGTCGACGGGCTGGGCGCCTCGACCCAGGACGGGGTGCGGTTCGTGTTCGGCTTCCTCGCCGGCGGCCCCGAGCAGCCCTTCGCGGTGAGCAGTTCGGCCAACCTCTTCGTCTTCGCCTTCCGGGTGCTGCCGGTGATCCTGGTGGTGTGCGCGCTTTCGGCGCTGCTCTGGCATTGGCGGATCCTGAAATGGATCACCCAGACCTTCGGCTTCATCTTCCAGCGCACCCTAGGCCTGCGCGGCCCGCCCGCCCTGGCCACCGCCGCGACCATCTTCATGGGCCAGGTCGAGGGGCCGATCTTCATCCGCGCCTATCTCGACATGCTGACCCGCTCGGAGCTGTTCATGCTGATCAGCGTCGGCATGGCCTGCGTCTCCGGCTCGACCATGGTCGCCTATGCGACCATCCTGAAGGACGTGCTGCCCAACGCCGCCGGCCATGTGCTGACCGCCTCGATCATCTCGGCGCCGGCCGGGGTCCTCCTGGCGCGGATCATCGTGCCGCCGGAGCCGGTGGAGAAGCGCGAGGCCTTCGAACTCGCCGAGGAGAAGACCTACGCCAGCTCCGTCGACGCCCTGATCAAGGGCACGGGGGACGGGCTGACTGTCGTGCTGAACGTGGGCGCCACCCTGATCGTCATCGTCGCCCTGGTCGGCATCGCCGACCGGTTGCTGGGCATCGCTCCCGACGTCGGCGGCGCGCCCATCAGCATCGAGCGCATCCTGGGCCTGGTGTTCGCGCCCCTGGCCTGGTGCCTGGGCATCCCCTGGGCGGAGGCGCGAACCGCCGGCGCCCTGCTCGGGGTCAAGTTGGTGCTGACCGAATTCTCCGCCTTCATCCAGCTCTCCAAGATCGGCCCCGCAGCCTTGTCCGAGCGCAGCCGGATGATCATGACCTACGCCCTCTGCGGCTTCGCCAACGTCGCCTCGGTCGGCATCAATGTCGCCGGCTACAGCGTGCTGGCGCCCCTGCGCCGCAACGAGGTGATCGGCATGGTCTGGAAGGCCCTGGTCGCGGGCTTCCTGGCCACCTGCATGACCGCCTCCGTGGTTGGAGCGGTCCCAGCGCAGGTTTTCGGGGGCGGCTAGGCGGCCAGACGGGCGCAGCGGTGTGCGGCTTATCGTCGCCGGCCGTACCACCGTTCACTTTTGCTTAGCGGCCTGGGCCCTACCATTCATCATTCCGTCAGGGGACGAGTGGATGGGCGGCAATAGATCGACGCGGCAAGCGCCAATGCTGCCTACGGACGCGGCGGAAGTCCTGTCCACCATGCTGCAGACACAGTACGTCCGCTACGGCCTCATCGGCTGCTGGGCGGTGGGGCTCTGGGCGGGGGTGAACTTCAGCACCGCGCTGTTCTGGTTCGCCTTCACCATCGCCGCCGGCGGCGTGCGCAGCTGGGTCGAGCGCAAGCTGGCGGGACGGACGGGCAAGACCTTCGGCTTCGTCTTCACCGCCGTCGCCCTGTCGACCGGCTGCTTCTGGGCCGCCGCGCCGCTGATCGCCTGGTTCTCCGGCAAGCCGTTCGGCCAGCCCCTGGCCATGGCCTATCTTTGCAGCGGATATCTGCTGGTGTTCACCCAGCTGCGGAACTCACCCGTCCGCGCACTGATGATATCGACGCCTTATACGGTCGCTTCGCTGATCATCGCGGCCAGCGCCTGGGGGCGACCCGAGTTCTGGGGATTTCTCGGCGTCCTGCCGTTCGTCTACGCCGGCCTGGCCGTGCATGTGCTGCTGAGCCAGATCGCCCAGGCCAAGCTGACCGCCTTCCAGGATCGGCAACAAAGGCTGATGGAGGAGGTCGAGCAGGCCCGCGATCGCGCCGACGCGGCCAACGCCGCCAAGACCGCCTTCCTGGGGGTGATCAGCCATGAGCTCCGCACCCCCATGAACGGAGTCCTGGGGGCGGCCCAGCTGCTGGACAACACCGACCTGACCCCGGAGCAGCGCGGCCTGACCGGCATCATCCGCAGCTCCGGCGACAATCTGCTCGGCCTGCTCAACGAGATCCTCGACCACGCCAAGATCGAGGCCGGCCGCCTGGACATCGAGGCCATCCCCTTCGAGATGGAAGAGTTGGTGGGCCGGGTCTTCAACACCTGGAAGGCGAGGGCCGGGGAAAAGGCCCTCGACTACCGGCTGGCGTGGCGCGGCGAGCGGCCCTGGACGGTGCGCAGCGATCCCACCCGCCTGACCCAGATCCTGCACAACCTCATCTCCAACGCCCTGAAGTTCACCACCGAGGGCGGCGTCGAACTGACGTTGGCCTGCGAGCGCGTCGCCGATGATCGCGCCCGCCTGCGCATCTCGGTCACCGACACCGGGCCGGGGATTTCCAAGGAGGACGCGGGGCGGCTGTTCCAGCCCTTCACCCAGCTCGACGTCTCGACCACGCGCCGATTTGGCGGCACGGGCCTGGGCCTATCCATCGCCCGCAAGCTGGCGCGGATGATGGAGGGGGATCTTTCGGTGGAATCGGAACTGGGGCGGGGGTCGAGCTTCACCCTGGAGATCGACGCCGAGGTGCTGGCCTGGTTGCCCCCCGAGGTCGTTGAGGCCGGGCCGGACGAGGCGCAGGCCGAGGGCGAGGCCATCGACTTCCGCCCGCTGAAGGTGCTGGTGGTCGAGGACCATCCGGTCAACCGGTTGATCCTGGAGACGTGGCTGAAAACGGCCGGTCATGTCTGCGCCAGCGCCGAAAATGGCCAGTTGGCCATTGAGGCGTGCGCGACGCAGATCTTCGATCTGGTGCTGATGGACGTGAACATGCCGGTGCTCGACGGCCTCAGCGCCACCCGCGCCATCCGGGCCGCTCCCGGGCCGAACCAGCGGACCACCATCGTCGTCCTGTCGGCCTCGGCCCACGCCGACGATCACAAGGCCGGCCTGGAGGCGGGCGCCGACACCTATCTGAACAAGCCCGTGGAATTCGGGCGATTGGCCCAGCTTATGGACATGGTTGCCGGCGTCGCCGCTCCCTTGAGCGACGTCGCCTGAGTCGGCGGCGAAACCGCGTCCTCCCAAGAGACGGTGCGGGCGGATTATTCCGTGTTACTCTACAGGTGACACGGCGCGCGTTGTGATAAGGCCCGCGCCGCGGGCGATGTTTGCGGGCGTAACGGGCTGGGCCATTGATGATAAGAGACAGCGCCGACGGCGCATCGCTCCGAGCGGCCGCGGCGGACTGGGTGCAGCGCCTGCGCTCCCCCGACTGCGACGAGGCTGATTGGCATGCGTTCGAGGGGTGGCTGCAGGCCGCCCCCGACAGCCGCGCGGCCTTCGACGAGGCCATGGGCATCTGGCTGTCCCTCGATCGCGGTCCACGACCGATTGTTGCGCCGCCCACCCGCCGCCGCAGGCCCGCACAGCCCCAGTACGCCGCGCCGGCGGCCTGGGCCGGGGGCGCATTGGCCGCCAGCGTGGCCCTGGCGGTCCTGGTCGCGCCATCCCTGATTCCGTCACCCGTCAGCCAGACCACCTACGCCACCGGCCACGGCGAGCGGCGCTCGGTTCTACTGGCCGACGGCACGCGGATCGACCTGGGCGGCGGCTCGCGGCTCACGGTGAGGATGTCCAGGCAGCGGCGCGAGGTGGAGATGGCCGAGGGCGAGGCGGCCTTCAGCGTCGTTCACGACGCCCAGCGTCCCTTCCGGGTTCACGCCGCCGATCGATCGATCGAGGATCTGGGCACCGAGTTCGACGTCCGCAGTCGCCGCGGCCAGCTCGATGTGACCGTCCGTCGCGGCAGTGTCCGGGTTGCGCCTTCGACCGGGGAGGGGGGCGAGGCGGTCTCGCTGGTGGTGGGCCAGAGGCTGCGCCACAACGTCGGCGCGGCCGGCTCCACCGTGGATCAGGTGCACGCGGACGACGCCTTCGCCTGGCGCCAGGGGCGGCTGATCTATCGTGACCAGTCGTTGCAGGCGGTGGTGGACGACCTCAACCAGTACTTCCCCACGCCGATCCGTCTTGAGGGCGCTCAAATCGCCACCCTTCGCTTCAGCGGCGTGCTGACCATCGATTCGGAGGCGACGACCGTCCGACGGCTGTCCATGCTGCTGCCCATCGTTGAAACCGACGGCAAGGGCGAAATCGTGCTGAGGTCCGGCGGCGGCGGCCGCTGACAGTTGGGATACGGGATAGTGGGCGCCCACGGTACAAGGCCGCGCATGACCGCCTTCGCCGGCGCCGTGGCCGTGATGGCCGCGGCGGCTTCGCCCGCCGAGGCGGCTCCGGTGGCGCTGCGCCAGTTCGCCATTCCCGCCGAATCGGTGTCCGCGGCGCTGATCGATTTCGCCGTCCAGGCCAACGTCACCCTCGGCGGCGCGCCGCACTGCACGGGCCGGTCCAACCCGCTGAACGGGCGCTACCCGATCGCCGAGGGCCTGGCGCGGCTACTGGCCTCGACGTCGTGCGACTTCAAGCAGGTCGCGCCGGACACCTTCCGCATCATCGCGCGCGCCGCGCCGCCGCCAAGGCCAGCGCCGTCCACACCGCGCGCGCCGCCGCCGCCGCAGGCCGACGCCATCCCCGAACTGGTCGTCACCGCGACCAAACGCCAGGCCTACGTCGACCGCCTGCCCTACGCGGTGAGTGTGGTCGGCGCCCAGGAAATCGCCGTCATCGGCGCCGAGGACATCAGCGGGCTTACCGCCGTCCTGGCGGGGGTGTCCACGACCAACCTCGGTCCCGGGCGGGACAAGATCCTTCTGCGAGGGCTTTCCGACGGCGCCTTCACCGGCCGCACCCAATCGACGGTTGGCATCTATCTCGACGACGTGCCGCTGACCTCCAACGCCCCCGATCCGGATCTGCGCCTCGTCGACGTGGCGTCCGTGGAGGTGGTGCGGGGGCCTCAGGGCTCGCTCTACGGCGGCGGTTCGCTCAGCGGCGTCTATCGCGTCGTCACCGAGCGGCCGCAGTTGAACCTGTGGGCCGGATCCCTGCTCACCGGAGGCTCGATCACCCAGGGCGGCGCGCCCAGCGGCGAGGCGGAAGCGATGCTGAACGTCCCGCTTGCGACCGATAAGACCGCCCTGCGGCTGGTGGCCTACGACGAATACGACGGCGGCTATATCGACAACGTCGAACTGCACGCCAAAAACATCGACGGCGTGACCCGATCTGGCGGGCGCGCCGCCCTGCGCAGCCTCCTCGACGCCGACTGGACGCTGACGGTGGGCGGCGCCTACCAGCACATCGCCTCCAACGACACCCAGTATGTGATGCCCGGCCAAGGACGGCTGCACCGCGCCAACGCCGTTCGAGAAGGCTCGGTGAACGCGTTCTCGGACCTCTACGTGACCCTCGAGCGCGACGCCGCCGCCTTCGATTTCAAGTCGACCACCGCCTATGTCGAGCACGAACTGTCCAGCCAGACGGATGCGTCGACGGCGCTGCCGCTGTTCGGCGGATCGGCGGCGGTCGGGGAGTACCATGAGCCTAACGCCACCCAGATGCTGATCGAGGACGCGGTGCTGTCCTCGCCGAGCGGCGGGCGGCTGCAGTGGCTCGTCGGCGTCCTGGGTTCGACGACCCTGGAAGATATCCAGTCGATCGTCGGCTCCCCCGCCGCGGGGGGCTCCGCCGCGGTGACCCTCTATCAGGAGTGGCGCAAGGATCACCGGCGCAGCGTCGCCGCCTACTCCGAGGTCTCCTACGCCTTGACCGACCGGCTCACGGCGACGGTGGGCGATCGGATCTCCGAGCTGCAGACCTCGACCCAGTCGCTGGTGTCGATGCCGGTGTCGGGCCGGCAGCGCACGTTCGATGGCGACCTGAATTCAACAGGGCAGTCGCCTAAGGCGGCGCTGGACTACCAGGTCTGGCGCGACCAGCATCTCTACGTCCTGGTCTCGCAGGGTCGCCGGGCCGGCGGCTTTAACACCGGCGGTCCGATCGGCGTGGTCTTCGCCACGGCGCCGGATGCGCCGGGGATGCATCGCCGGTTCGCCCCGGACCAGATCTGGAACTACGAAGGCGGGCTGAAGTCCAGCCTTTGGGACGGCAGGATCACCCTGCACACGGCCCTGTTCTACGACGTTTGGAACAATATCCAGACCGACCAGTATCTCGCCTCTGGCCTCTCCTACACCGACAACGCCGGGGACGGCGTCAACGCCGGCTCCGAGAGCGAACTGACCATCAGGCCCTCCGAGCATCTGACCCTGGAAGGCAACGCCCTGTTCGATCATCCGGAATTGAACCACCCGAGGCCGGGTTTCATCACCCAACCCAAGACCGGTCTTCCAGGCGTGCCGGATATCTCGGGGGGCGGCCGGGCAAGCTATTCGGCCGCGCTCTGGGCGGACTGGGCGTGGCGGCTCAGCGCCGAAGCCCAGTACGTGGGCCGCTCGCACGTCACCTTCGACCCGACCCTGGCGCCGGTGATGGGCGGATACTGGCTCGGCTCGCTCAGCGCTCAGGTGAAGGGGCCACGTTGGACCCTGTCGGCCTTCCTCATCAATCCGACGAACGAGGGGGGCAACACCTTCTCCTATGGCAACCCCTTCAGTTTCCGCCAGATCAGCGAGGCGACCCCGCAGCGCCCGCGCACGTTGCGGGTGACCCTGTCCGCCGCCTTCTGACCGAAGTGAGCAACGCCGATTCTGCCGAAACTTGACGCTAGACGCGGCGTTTGCTCGCTAGAATGGTCAACCATGAGTCGCAGAAAGGCAGGGGCCATGGCCGCCGGTCCGCAATTCCCAGCCGACGCCTTCGCCAAGCCGGACGCGGCCGATGACGCCGAATTCTATGCGATCCCAAGGCTCGTGACCCATATCGACCCGGGGGCGATCGCGGCGCTGACGGAATTCTACCGGGGCATGCTTCCGGAAGGCGGCGTGCTGCTGGACCTGATGAGCAGTTGGGTGAGCCACCTGCCGGAGGACGTCGCCTACGCCGAGGTCATCGGCCACGGCATGAACGCCGACGAGCTGAACGCCAACCCGCGTCTGGGGCGACGCATCGTGCAGGATCTCAACCGCGACCACCGACTGCCGTTCGGGCCGGGGAGCGTGGACGCGGCGATGATCTGCGTCTCCATCCAGTACCTTCAGCGGCCCGCGGCGGTGCTAGCGGAGGTGGCGCGGGTGCTGAAGCCCGGGGCGCCGGTGGTGATCAGCTTTTCCAACCGCTGCTTTCCCACCAAGGCGGTGGCGATCTGGCGGGCCTTGGACGCGGCCGGCCAGGCGCGGCTGGTCAGCCTCTATCTGGAGCGGGCCGGGTTCGCCGCGATGGAGACCCGCCGCCTTCGCGAGGGCGCAGGCTGCGATCCGCTCACCGTGGTGATCGGGCGCACGTCGGCCTAGGGGCCTTCCCGGATGGCCTTGTCGCCCTTCGACGCGGTCGGGTAAGAGCTTGGCGATGGCGTCGCCCGAGACGCCGACAGCCACGATGAACGCCATGTCCCTTTCGAGCCTCTTTCAGCCGCTCACCTTCAGCCACGGCCCGGCGATGAAGAACCGCTTCATGCTGGCGCCGCTGACCAATCTGCAGAGCCATGCGGACGGGACGCTCTCGGACGACGAGTTTCATTGGCTGACCCTGCGGGCCAAGGGCGGGTTCGGCCTGACCATGACCTGCGCGGCGCATGTCCAGCGCGAAGGGCAGGGGTTCCCGGGCCAGCTCGGCGTCTTCTCCGACGATCACCTGCCCGGCCTGACGCGACTGGCCGCCGCCATCAAGGCGGAGAACAGCCTCGCCGTGGTCCAGTTGCACCACGCCGGCATGCGCTCGCCCGCCGAGTTGATCGGCGGCCAGCCGGTCTGCCCGTCCGACAACGACGAGTTCAAGGCGCGGGGCCTGAGCCTGGGCGAGGCCGAGGCATTGGTGGAGGCCTTCGTCGCCGCCGCCCTCCGGGCCGAACGGGCCGGTTTCGACGGGGTCGAGATTCACGGCGCCCACGGCTATGTGCTCAGCCAGTTCCTCAGCCCGGAGATCAATCGCCGGGACGACCGCTACGGCGGCGACGCGGCGGGGCGCGCGCGCATCCTCTGGGAGGTCATTGAGGGCGTCCGCGGCCGCTGCCGCCCGGACTTTTCCATCGGCCTGCGCCTATCGCCGGAACGGTTCGGCCTGCGGCTCGCGGATATCCGCGATCTGGCCCAGGCGCTGATGACCGCCGGCGCCATCGACTACCTCGACATGTCCCTGTGGGACGTTGCCAAGGAACCGGAAGAGGCGGCGTTCAAGGGCAGGCCGCTGATGGCCTATTTCACCGAGCTTACCCGCGGCGCGGTGCGTCTCGGCGTCGCCGGCAAGGTCAGCACCCCGCGGATCGCCGCCGACATGCTGTCCGCCGGCGCCGACTTCGTGCTGCTCGGCCGCGCCGCCATCCTCAACCACGACTTCCCGCTGCGGGCGGCGGACCCAGCCTTCACGCCGGCGCGAATTCCGGTGACGCGGGAGCACCTGCGGCAGGAAGGCCTCGGGCCGGCCTTCATCGACTATATGGCGAGCTGGAGGGGGTTTGTGGCCGAACCGGTCGCCGCGGAATAGGCGCCGCGCCACAGACCTGCTCTAGGCTGAAGACCCGTCCCCCACCGGAAGTCTCAGCCCATGACCCGCGATGAAATCCTGGCAACGCCGTCGATGCCGGCCTTCGCCCCCAGCTATCCGCGCGGCCCGTTCCGCTTCATCAAGCGGGAATACCTGATCATCACCTATGAGACCGACGCGGACGCCCTGCGCGCGGCCCTGCCGGAGCCGCTGGGGCCCGCCCCCGGCAACCTGGCCTATTACGAGTGGATGAAGATGCCGGACGCCTCCGGCTTCGGCGACTACGAGGAGAGCGGCACAGGCGCGCTCGCCCTCTTCAACGGCGAGCCCTGCAACTTCTCGGTCCAGATGTACCTGGACGACGAGCCGCCGATCACCGGCGGGCGCGAGATCTGGGGGTTTCCCAAGAAGTACGGGGTGCCGCGGCTGAAGGTGATCAAGGACACCCTCACCGGCACCCTGCACTACGACGAGGAGCGGGTGGCCATGGGCACCATGCCGTTCAAGCCGCGCAGCCTGGAAGACCAACTGGATACGGTCGCCAACGGGATCGCCAAGCTGAACGTCAACCTGAAACTGCTGCCTGATGTGACCGGCGGACCCAAGGTGGCCCAGCTGGTCGGCTATAATCTGACGGACATTCATGTCCACGGGGCCTGGGAGGGGGAGGCGCGGCTGCATCTGATTCCGCACGTGAACTGCCGGGTGGCCGACTTGCCGGTAAAGCGCATCGTCGGCGCCCGGCACCAGATCGTCGACTTCGTGCTGCCGTACGGGCGGGTGCTGCACGACTACCTGGCTTAGGCCGGGCTGCGCGCTCAGCCGAACCGCGTGGGCGAAAACAGCCCGATGGGCTTGTCGGTGGTCCCTGTCGTGGAAAGATCGGCCAGGATCTCGCCGATGATGCTGGCGAACTTGAAGCCGTGGCCGGAGCAGGGAGAGGCGAGGATGATCCGCGCCGAGTCCGGCGACGGGCCGAGGATGAAATGCTCGTCGGGGGTGCGGGTGTAGAAGCAGGTCGCCATCTGGCGCGCGGGACCAGCCGCGGCCGGGAGGAGGTCTTCCAGCACCTCGGTGATCTGCTCGGCGTCGGCGGCGTCCGCGTCCTGGGCGGCGGCGTCGGCGGAGTTCAGCCGCCGCCCCGCGTCGTGGGAAGCGGCCTTGACGCCGGTCCCGCACCAGTCGGGGAAGCCGTAGGTGACCGTCCGCGGGTCATCCAGCATGAAGATCGGAAGGCGATCCGGCGTGACAAGCGCGGGCCGGCGCGGCTGGAACCAGACCAGGGCCTGTCGCGTCAGCCGCAGGTGCGGGGCCAGCTGGGGCGCAAGCTCGCCGATCCAGCCGCCCGCGGCGATCACCACGGCGCCGGCGGTGACGGTCGAGCCGTCCGCCAGGGTCAGCTGAACCGAGCCGCCCCGGTCGCGAACCGCGGTCACCGCGGCGCCCTCAAGCACCTCGGCGCCCTGGGCCTTGGCCGCGGCCACATGCAGGGCGAGGATTCGCTCGGGGGCGAGGATGCCCGCGTCGGGCTGGAACACCGCGGTCCAGTCCTGGGGCAGGGTGAGGGCGGGAAATCGGGCGGCGACCTGGGCGGCGTCCAGCACCGTGTGCGCGATGCCGTGCTCCATGGAGGAGGCCAGGGAGCCGGCGACGATCGACGATCCCGGCGGCCCGGCCTCGACAATTCCCGTGGTGAGCAGAACGGCCTGGCCGGTGTCCGCCTCCAGGGCCCGCCAGTTGCGGTAGGCCAGGCGCAGCAGGGGCACGTAGTCGGGGTGCTCGAAATAGGCGAGGCGGATGATCCGGCTTTCCCCGTGGGAGGAGCCCCGGGTGTGGTCGGCGGGGAAACGGTCCAGGCCGATCACCCGCTGGCCGCGGGCGGCCAGGTCATAGATGGCCGCCCCGCCCATGGCGCCCAGGCCGACGACGGCGACGTCGTAGGTCGCCATCAGGCCGCCCTCGGCGGGGCGGCGGCCAGAGCCTGGAGGAGCGCCTCGGCGACGATTTCGGCGATCTGGTCCTGTTGATCGGCGGTCGCGATGAGGTCCTGGCGCACCTCAAGCTCGAGATAGTCTAGTCCTCTGGGGTCGGCGTGGTGGGGAATGGTGAAGTCGGTCCCGTCCATGGCGTAGGGCTGGTTGTCGCCGACCGCGTCACCCTCGGTCCGCTGGAGGGCGGTCAGCATGGCCCGGGAGAAGTCGGACTCATGCCGATGCAGAACGCCGAACCGCCAGGGCCGGTGGGCGCCCAGGACGGGGGTGAAGCTGTGCAGGGACACCAGGATCGAGGGTCGGCCCCCGGCGGACCGAGCGTCGAGTTCGGCCGCGATGCGGGCGTGGTAGGGGCGGAAGATGGCGGCCTCCCGCGCCGCGGCGGCAGCGGGGCTCAGGCCCAGATTGCCGGGGATGGGCGTCTCGTCGCTGATCTCGGCGATGGAGCCAGGGCGGCCAGGACCGCGATTGCAGTCGATCACCAGCCGCGAATAGCGCTGGCGAATCAGGGCAGCGTCCAGGCGGGCGGCGAGGTTTGCGCCCAGGCCGGCCACGCCGATGTCCCAGGCGATATGCCGGTCGAGTTCCGCGGCGACCAGGCCGAGACGGCCCAGCTGCGTCGGAATGGCGCGGCCGGCGTGATCTCCCAGCAACACCAACGGCGAAACGCCGCCCAGATTAGCGGCAACGACCGGGTCGGGGTCCCCCGCGACAAGGAGGTCGCTGGACGCGCCCGTCAAATCAACCGCAACCTTAGCCAATGCCTATCCTCTCGATCCGCCATCTCACCCGCTACCGATATCGCAGGCCGGTGGGACTTGGCGAACACCGGATGATGCTGCGGCCGCTGGAGAGTTACGACCAGCGGCTGCTGTCGTCGAGCGTGACGATTTCGCCCGAGCCGACCTACCTGCGTAACCTTCACGACGTCTTCGGCAACTGTGTGGGCGTCGCGCGGTTCGGGGCGCCGACCAAGGAACTGGTGTTCGACAGCCGGGTGCGGCTGGAGCACTCACCCCTGCCGGCCTTCGCGGACGTGGACGGGGGCATCGAGCCCTATGACGCGACCTTGCCGGCGACCTACAGCGTCGAGGATCTGCCGGACCTCACCCGGTCCATGGAGCGGCAATACGCCGATCCCGACGGGGTGGTCGAGGCCTGGGCGCGGGGGTTCGTGCGCCACCGGGGCCGCACCAGCCTGCAGTCGCTGCTGGCGGAGATCACCCAGTCCATCCACGCCGATTTCCGTTACGCGACGCGGCTCTTCGGCTCGCCGCAGAGTCCGGCGGAGACCCTGGCGCTGAAGTCGGGCGCCTGCCGGGATTTCGCCCTACTGCTGATGGAGGCGGTGCGCAGCCTGGGCCTGCCGGCGCAATTCGTCTCCGGCTACATCTATTCGCCGCCCCTCAGCGTGGGCGGCCTGACCCGGGTCGGCGGCGGGCACACCCACGCCTGGGTGCGGGTCTATCTGCCGGCCTGTGGCTGGGTCGAGTTCGACCCCACCAACGGCATCGTCGGCAACGCCGACCTGATCCGGGTGGCCATCGCCCGCGACCCGCGCCAGGCGGCGCCCCTATGGGGCGCTTATTCGGGAGAGGCGGAGGATTTCATGGACATGGAGGTCGAGGTGGAGGTGACTGCGGAGGACGAGACGCCCCCCGCGGCGCTCGAGACACTTCAACTGCGCAAGGACAGCAACCGAACGGCCAAGCGGGCGTTGTCCTGAACCCCTAGCTGGTCAGGAAACACACCCCATGCGCATTCGTGCCGGCTATCGCATCACCTATGACTGTGCGGCGCCGTCCCCCCTGCTGATGATGCTGAGCGTGCATCCCAGCCGCGCGGCGGACCTGGAAACCCCCGATGTGCTCACCGCCGACAGCGGCGCGCCGATCAGCCAATACGTGGACGGCTTCGGCAACCTCTGCAGCCGCACCCTGCTGCCGGCCGGACGCACGGTGCTGTCTTCGGATTTCATCATCCGCGACCCCGGTGTTCTCGATCCCATTTTCCCCCATGCGCGCCAGTCGGCGGTCGAGGATCTGCCGGACGACGTGATCGTGTTCCTGCTCGGCAGCCGCTATTGCGAGACCGACAAGATGAGCGACCTGGCCTGGTCGTTGTTCGGCCAGACCCCCCTCGGCTGGCCCCGGGTGCAGGCGATCGTCAACTACGCCCACCAGCGGATCACCTTCGGCTACCAGCACGCCCGGCCGACCAAGTCGGCCCTCGACGCCCACGACGAGCAGTTGGGGGTCTGCCGCGACTACGCGCATCTGGCGATCACCCTCTGCCGCTGCATGAACATCCCCGCCCGCTATTGCACCGGCTATCTGGGCGATATCGGCGTGCCCCTGGTGCTGCCGATGGACTTCAGCGCCTGGTTCGAGGTCTGGCTGGACGGCGCTTGGCGCACCATGGACGCGCGCCACAACAAGCCGCGCATCGGCCGCATCCTGATGGCCCACGGCCGCGACGCCACCGACGCGGCGATCATCACCAGCTTCGGGGACGCGTTGATGACCGGGTTCGACGTGATCACCGACGAACTGCCGGAGGCGTAGGGCGCTTCGCGCTCCTCCCCCATGAATGGGGGAGGAGAAGGAGTTCCCTACCCAAATCCCCGATCCACCAGCCAGTCGCCGAACAGGTCGATCCAGCGGTCGACGGGCAGGCCGCGCCTGACCATGCCGAATCCGTGGCCGCCGCGGGCGAAGATGTGCAGGTCCGCCGGGCGATCGGCGTTGGACCAGTCGGCGTAGAGGCCCTCCACCACCTTGAACAGCATTCGGTCGTCCTGGGCGATGCAGGTGAAGAGGGGCGGGGCGTCGGCGGGGACCGGACGCCCGCCGGTCTCGCCGCCGTAGATGGGGGCGGCGAAGGCCAGGGGCGCGCCCCCGGGCTGCATCGCCACGTCGGCGGTGAGGAAGGCGCCGGCGGAAAATCCGACCATGCCGATCCGGCCGGGGTCGACGCCGAAGCCGGCGGCGCCCTCGCGGACCACGGCGAGGGCGCGGCGGCCGTCCTCGCTGGCGACCGCGCGCATGCGCCGGAAGGCCTCGTCGTCGATCAGGTCGGCGATGCGCCGCGGCGCCAGGGCGGCGGGGACGCCGTCCCAGCTCTGTTCGGCCATCTTGGCGCTGGCCTCGGCGAAGGCGGCGGGATCGGGCGGGGTGGCGCCCAGACGATATTTCAGCAGGAAGGCGGTGTAGCCGCGTTCGGCCAGCCAGTTCGCCAGGTCGACCCCCTCGTGCTCCCAGGCCAGAATCCGCCAGCCGCCGCCGGGGCAGACGATGACGCCGACGCCGTTGGCCCGGCCCGGCCTCGGGCGAAAGACGGTCAGGGTCGGATCGGAGACGTTGCGCAGCATGGTCGTCTCGACCCCGCAGGCGTCCTGGCGAAATTCAGACTCCGGGCCGACCCCGCCGAGGGGCGACGGCGCTCCGTCAGGCCACAGCCGGATGATCTCATGGGCGGCGGTGATTTCGCGCGCATCGTCGGCCATGGCCGTCTCCTTCTGTCTGGGCGTCGCTAGGCGTTCACGTCGATGACCATGCGTCCGCGCACCTGGCCCTCCAGGATGCGGGCGGCGAGCGCCGGCACGTCGGACAGGGCGGCGGTGTGGGTCATAGCCTCGAGCTTGGCCAGGTCGAGGTCCCGCGCCAGCCGGCTCCAGGCCTCGATGCGGCGGGGCGTCGGACACATGACCGAGTCGATCCCCACCAGGGTGATCCCGCGCAGGATGAACGGCGCCACGGAGGCGGGCAGGTCCATGCCCTGCGCCAGTCCGCAGGCGGCCACCGCCCCCCCGTAGCGGGTCTGGGCGATGACATTGGCCAGGGTGTGGCTACCCACCGCGTCCACCGCCCCGGCCCAGCGCTCCTTGCCGAGGGGGCGGCCGGGGGCGGACAGTTCGGCCCGGTCGATGACCTCGGCGGCGCCCAGGCCGGTCAGGTAGCCGGTTTCGGCGTCCTTGCGGCCGGTGGACGCGATGACCCGGTAGCCGAGCTTGGATAAGAGGGCGACGGCGACGCTGCCCACGCCCCCCGCCGCGCCGGTGACGACGACGTCGCCGCTGGCCGGGGTCAGGCCCTGGCGCTCCAGGGCGAGGACGCAGAGCATGGCGGTGTAGCCGGCGGTGCCGATGGCCATGGCCTGGGCGGCGCTGAGGCCATCCGGCAGCCGCACCAGCCAGTCGCCCTTGACCCGCGCCTTGCCCGCATAGCCCCCGTGATGGGTCTCGCCGACCCCCCAGCCGTTCAGCACCACAAGGTCGCCCACGGCAAAGCCCGCATGGTCGGATCGCTCGACCACCCCGGCGAAGTCGATGCCCGGGATCAGCGGCCAGGCGCGCACCACCGGCGCCTTGCCGGTGACCGCCAGGCCGTCCTTGTAGTTCACCGTCGAATAGTCGACCCGCACGTCGACGTCGCCGTCCATCAGGTCGGCGTCGGTGAGGTCCTCGAAGCGCACGTCCGGCGCGCCGTCGGTCTTGTGCAGGCGCAGGGCGCGGAAGCTGGGGCTCATTTCAGATGTCCTTCGTCTTGGGGAGGGGGGTCTGCCCGGGCCTTTCGCCGCGGCGGCCTTGCAGGGCGAGATCGACGGCCAGCAGCCGCCGTTCGCCCTCCATGCGCAGGTTCGAGCCCGGCAGATACATCATCGCCTGGTAGTCGCCGAGGCTGTCCTCCAGGGCGTTGGTGAAGCCTTGCGCGTCCTGGGCCTTGTTGGCGTGGATCTTGGCGAAGCGCAGCACCTCCGGCGAGTTCTGGGCGACGCGGCGGGCGAAGTCGAAGGTCTCCCGCTCCAGGTCCGCCGGCGCCAGCACCCGGTTGACGAAGCCGTAGTCGGCGGCCTCCCGGGCGGTGATGAAGCGGCTCTCGAAGCACAGTTCCTTGGCCCGGCGCACGCCGATGTCCCAGGGGATGGACATGTATTCGACCACGCCCGCCAGGAACTGGGCGTCCTCGGCGGCGAAGACGACGTCCATGGCCGCGGCCAGCATCCAGCCGGCGTAGATGCAGTAGCCCTCGACCATGGCGATGGTCGGCTTGGGGAAGTTGCGCCAGCCGACCAGCAGGTCGAGATTGTACTTCTTGAACTGGTCGTAGGTCTCGATGCCCGGCTTGGCGCCCAGGGCCTCGCGATAGGCCATCCCCTCCGGCGTACCCAGGTCGTGGCCGGTGGAGAACACCCCGCCCGCGCCGCGCACGATCACCACCCGCACCGCATCGTCGGCCCGGGCGAGGGCGAAGGCCTGGTCGATCTCGTCCAACATCCGGTAGCCCTGGGCGTTGCGATAGGCCGGCCGGTTGAGGGTGATCACCCCGACCGGGCCTTGGGCGGCGTAGAGCACCTCGTGGAAATCCATGCGCGTCTCCCCGCACCGGTCGGCGCCGGGCTTGCGGTGGGAGGATAGGGCCGGGGGGACGGGCTTGGGAAGCGCAGGCGCCCGCGCCCGCGGCATTTGTCTCGCCGCGCCCGCGAAGACGGGTTCCTTAATCGACAATTCAGCCCTGCAGCCCTATCTCGACGACGAACGGAGTTCGCCATTTCGTGTCCGACCGGCCCACGATCCAGCCAGGGTGACCCCATGAGTCGTAACGATCCGAGCGTCATCGAGCGGGAGCGGGATTTCCACAACGCCCGCTTCACCGACGAAAACCGCCTCGCCCAGGGCAAGTACTATTTCGCCATCCGCGACTGCGACGACGAATACGAGCGGCTGCTGCTGCAGTACGGCCGGGATGCGGTGGTGCTCGACTATGGCTGTGCCCTGGGGGAATACGCCCTGCGCCTGGCGCCCGTCGCCAAGGCGGTGCATGGCATCGACATCTCGGACGTCGCCATTGAGACCGCCCGCGCCGAGGCCAAGGCCAAGGGGCTGACCAACGCCCATTTCGACGTCATGGACGCCCACGCCACCAGCTTTCCCGACAACCATTTCGACTTCGTCTTCGGGATCGGCATCATCCATCACCTGGAGACGCGGCGGTCGTTCGCCGAGATCGCCCGGGTGCTGAAGCCGGGGGGCGTCGCCGTCTTCCGCGAGCCCCTGTCGGGCAATGTGCTGATCGACCTCTACCGCAAGGCCACCCCGGCGGCGCGCACCGTCGACGAGCACCCCCTGACCGCGGCTGACTACAAGCTCGCCGGTGAGTTCTTCACGCGCAACGACTGGCGTTTCTACGGCCTGGTGACCCCGGGCTCGGTCCCATTCCGCAACACCCCGGCCGGCGTGCCCCTGTTCAATCTGGCCGCCGCCGTCGACCGGGCGCTGTTCACCATCCCGCCGATGCGCTGGCAGGCGTGGAATGCGCTGATGACCCTGGGGAAATAATACCAGCCCGCGCTAACGCCGA
>PLSW01000398.1 GCA_003165275.1 Caulobacteraceae bacterium | reverse complement strand
GCCGTGCTGGCCCGCGCCGGTCTCGGCGATGATCCGGGGCTTGCCCATGCGTTGGGCCAGCAGGATCTGGCCCATACAGTTATTGATCATGTGCGCGCCGGTGTGATTCAGCTCCTCGCGCTTGAAATAGATCTTCGCCCCGCCGAAGTGGTTGGTCATCCGCTCGGCGAAATAGAGCGGGCTCGGCCGGCCGACGAAATGGGTCAGGTAGCCGGAAAGCTCGGCCTGGAAGGCCGGGTTCGCCTTGGCCGCCGAATAGGCCCGGTCAAGCTCCAGCACCAGGGGCATCAGGGTCTCGGCCACATAGCGGCCGCCGTAGTCGCCGAAGCGGCCTTCGGCGTCCGGATAGGCCGTATAGTCGTTGGGTTTCGCGACGGGGTTCAAGGAACTAGAGGGCCTTGGCTGTTGAACTCGAGGTCAGGCGCGGCGAACCGCGTCCAGAAAGGCCGAAATCAGGCTGGGGTCCTTTAGCCCTGGCCCTCGTTCCACGCCAGAAGAAACGTCCACAATGGGCGCCCCCGACAGCTGGACCGCCTCGCGCACGTTCCAGGGATCGAGGCCGCCGGCCAGCAGCCAGGGCCTGGCGAACTTTCGCCCAGCGGTGAGGCTCCAGTCGAACTTCGCCCCCGTGCCCCCGGGCGTGGCTGATCCCGGCGGCGCCTTGGCGTCCAGCATCAGGTGGTCGGCGACGGCCTCGAAGGGGCGGATCTGGTCCAGTTCCCGGGCCTCGGCGATGGACAGGGCCTTGATCACCCCCGCCCCCGTTCGCCGCCGCACCGCCTCCACCCGTTCGGGAGTCTCGCGGCCGTGCAACTGGATGAAGTCGGGGGCGAGGGCGGCCTTGATTGCGTCCAGCAGGGCGTCGTCCGGATCGACGGTCACCGCCACGATCCGCGCCCGGTTCCGCGCCGGCTCGGCCAGCCGCCCGGCCAGGTCCAGGGCCACATTGCGCTTGCTGGGTCCGAAGAACATGAAGCCCAGGTACGCCGCCTGACCATCCAGCGCCGCCCGCACGGTCTCCGGAGTCGACAGGCCGCAGATCTTGGTTTGGGTCATGGGTCGGGGTTTATCTCGCGTCTCCTTCTCCCCTTGCGGGAGAAGGCCTAGCCCTGCCTATTTGGTCGTTATCGTCTGCGCCTTCAACAGGTCGCGGATCTCCGTTAGCAGCGCCTCGCTGGGGGTGGGCGCGGGATCGGGCTCCGGCGCCGGGTCGGCGGCCTTTTCCCGGCGCAGGGCGTTCACGCCCTTGACCAACAGGAACACGGCGCCGGCGACGATCAGGAACTGCACCACGGTGTTGATGAAGGCGCCGTAGCCGATGGCCACCTCGGCGGTCTTGGTCGCCGCGGCCGCCGGCTTCAGCACCCATTTTAGCTGGGCGAAGTCGACCCCGCCGGTGAGGATGCCGATCGGCGGCATGATCATCTGGTCCACCAGGCTCTTCACGATCGCCCCGAACGCCCCGCCGATGATCACCCCCACCGCCAGGTCGACGACGTTGCCGCGGGCGATGAAGTCTCTGAATTCCTTGACGATGGGTATGGGGGCCTCCTGTGCGGGGGGCTATTTCGGTGACAGTTTACTTAACTCATTCCACGTCTCGCGCCGCATCGGCAGGCGGCCCGGAGTTAAGTAAACTGTCACCGAAATAACGGCCGACGCTCTACTCGCTGTCCGCGTTCAGCCGCTCGCGCAGCTCCTTGCCGCTCTTGAAGAAGGGCACGTGCTTGGCCTTCACCGACACCGGCTCGCCGGTGCGCGGGTTGCGGCCGTTGCGAGCGGGACGCGAGCGCACGGAAAAGGCGCCGAAACCGCGCAGCTCCACCCGGCCGCCCTGCTCCAGCGACTCGGTCATCCGATCGAGGATGACGCCGACCACGCGTTCGACATCCTTCTGCGTCAGGTGCGGATTTTCCTCCGCCAGACGCGCGATCAGCTCCGACTTGATCATAGGGCACCCCAAACTCGTTCGCGCGGGACCATGGCCAAGTCGCGGATAATGTTCAAGGTATGAGCGTCGCAATCGGTGACCGAACGCCACCTAAATGTGGCCCGGTCGGTCCGGCGCCGTCCCCTTGGGCGCCCCGAGCGGCCCCGGACCGTCCATTGTTGCCCGCCGGAAACGCAAAACGGCGGCCGGGTCGCCCCGGCCGCCGCTCAAGCTGTCCGAATCACCGCGCCCCGAGGGACGCGGCGGCCGGCCTATCGTCCCAGCCTTATTCCTTGTTGGCCTTCTCGCGCAGGGCCGCGCCCAGGATATCGCCCAGGGAGGCGCCCGAGTCGGAGGAACCGAACTTTTCGATCGCTTCCTTGTCCTCGGCCATTTCCAGGGCCTTCACCGACATGGAGACGCGGCGCGCGGCCTTGTCGATGTTGGAGATCTGGGCGTCCAGACGGTCACCGACGGCGAACCGCTCCGGCCGCTGTTCGGACCGGTCGCGGGACAGGTCGGATTTGCGGATGAAGGCGGTCATCGGCGCGGCTTCGTCGCCGAACTTGACCTCGATGCCACCCGAAGTGACCTCGGTCACCTGGACGGTGACGGTCTGGCCCTTGCGGTAGGTGTCTTCGGCCATCGGATCGCCGGCCAGCTGCTTGATGCCGAGGGAGATGCGTTCCTTCTCCACGTCGACGTCGAGCACCTTGGCCTTGACCATGTCGCCCTTCTTGTAGCGCTGGATGGCTTCCTCGCCGGAGGCGTTCCAGTCGATATCCGACAGGTGGACCATGCCGTCGATGTCGTCGTCCAGGCCGATGAACAGGCCGAACTCGGTGGCGTTCTTGACTTCGCCCTCGATGGTCGAGCCGATCGGGTGGTGCTGGGTGAAGGTGTCCCAGGGATTGTCCATGGCCTGCTTGAGGCCGAGGGAGACGCGGCGCTTGGACGAATCGACGTCCAGGACCACGACTTCGACTTCCTGGCTGGTGGAGACGATCTTGCCCGGATGGACGTTCTTCTTGGTCCAGGACATTTCCGACACGTGCACCAGGCCCTCGACCCCCGGCTCCAGCTCCACGAAGGCGCCGTAGTCGGTGATGTTGGTGATGCGGCCGGTGAACTTGGCGCCGACTGGATACTTGGCCTCAACCCCGTCCCACGGATCGGACTGCAGCTGCTTCATGCCGAGGCTGATGCGCTGGGTGTCCGGGTTGATCTTGACGATCTGCACCTTGACGGTGTCGCCAACGGCCAGGACCTGGCTGGGGTGCGAGACGCGCTTCCAGCTCATGTCGGTGACGTGAAGCAGGCCGTCGATGCCGCCCAGGTCCACGAACGCGCCGTAGTCGGTGATGTTCTTGACCACGCCTTCGCGGACTTCGCCTTCCTGCAGCTGGCTGACCAGCTCGGTGCGCTGTTCGGCGCGGGCTTCTTCCAGGATGGCGCGGCGCGAGACGACAATATTGCCGCGCGGGCGGTCCATCTTGAGGATCTGGAACGGCTGTTCCTTGTTCATCAGCGGGCCGACGTCGCGCACGGGGCGGATGTCCACCTGGCTGCCGGGCAGGAAGGCGGAGGCGCCGCCCAGGTCGACGGTGAAGCCGCCCTTGACCCGGCCGACGATGGCGCCGAGCACCGGCTCGTTCTTGGCGTAGACGCCTTCGAGGCGCGTCCAGGCCTCTTCGCGGCGGGCCTTCTCGCGGCTGATCACCGCTTCGCCCAGCGCATTTTCCACGCGCTCGAGGAAGACTTCCACGGTGTCGCCGACCTTGACGGTGGCCTTGCCCTCGTCGTCCACGCCGAATTCCTTCACCTGGATGCGGCCTTCGGTCTTCAGACCCACGTCGATGATCGCGAAGTCCTTCTCGATCCCGACCACCAGGCCCTTGACCACGGTGCCTTCCATGAAGTCGCGACCGCCCAGGGATTCGTCCAGCAGGGCGGCGAAATCGTCCCGGGACGGGTTCATGCTCATATCGTCAGCCATAATTCTCTTTCGTCGAATTGAACCGCGAACGCCGGCCCCGCCAGTTGGCGGCCGCGGTGCGCGAAACGGTTCGGTTAAGGGTTGAACCGAAAAGCGCGGAGTCCGGGATTCAGAGTGAATAGCGGCCTTCGCGCCGGATTAGTCTGCCCGCGGCTCTCGGAGGGAATGGCGCGGTTGGATTATCCCTTGGGGGTGAACCCCTGCCGGACGCGCGCCGCCTCGATGATGCGGCGGGCCGCATCGGCGGCCTCGTCTATAGTCATTTCGCTGGTGTCCAGCAAGACGGCGTCGTCGGCGGCCTTCAGGGGCGAGGCCGCGCGGCCGGAGTCCCGTTCGTCGCGGATCCGGATGTCGTCCAGCACCTCGGCCCGGGACACCGTCTCCCCCTGGCCCACCAGCTGCTTCCACCGCCGCTCGGCGCGCACCTCCGGCCGGGCGGTGACGAACAGCTTGGCCGCGGCGTTGGGGCAGATCACCGTGCCGATGTCCCGCCCGTCGATCACCGCCCCCGGCTCCTGGGCGGCGAAGGCGTGCTGGAAGGCCTTCAGCGCCGCCCGCACCGCCGGATACACCGCCACCCGGCTCGCCGCCTCCCCAGCCTCCCGGGTGCGCAGGCGCGGATCGGCCAAGTCCGCCGGCCCCAGGGCTCGCGCCGCCGCCTCCGCCGCCGCCGCGTCCCCCAGATCGCCGCCTGAGGTCTCCACCGCCACCCCTACGGCCCGGTACAGCAGCCCGGAATCCAGGTGCGGCAGGCCGTAGAGCCGCGCCAGCCCCTGGGCCAGCGTCCCCTTGCCCGACGCCGCCGGGCCGTCGACGGCGATCACGAAGGGCATGCAAACACACTCGGGCGCCGGCAAATTCGGTAGGCCTTCTCCCCTTGGGGGAGAAGGTGGCCGCCGAAGGCGGACGGATGAGGGCGCGCGCCGGCCCATCCGCGCGGTTTGGACGCGCCGCTGAGCCGCCGGTGCGACCCCTCATCCGGCNNCCCCCAAGGGGAGAAGGCCTCCGTGCGATAAGACATCATCCCACCTGCGCCCCCAGCCCGCGCATCAGCCCCTCGAACCCCGGGAAACTCGTCGCGATCATCCCCGGCTCGTCCACGCTCACGGCCTCCACCGCCGCCAGCCCCAGCACCAGGTGCGCCATGGCGATGCGGTGGTCCCCGTGGGTGGTCACCCGCGCCCCGCCGCGCACCGGATGGTTGCCGCGCACGGACCCGACCACCGTCAGGGCGTCCGGCTCTTCCTCCACCCCGACGCCGCAGGCCGCCAGGCCCGCCGCCATCAGCGCCAGCCGGTCGCTCTCCTTGACCCGCATTTCGGCCAGCCCCCGCATGGCGGTGCGCCCCTCGGCGAAGGCCGCCGCCACGGCCAGGATCGGATATTCGTCGATCATTGAGGGCGCCCGCTCCGGCGGCACCTCAACCCCATGCAGGGCCGAATGCCGGGCGGTGACGTCCCCCACCGGCTCGCCGCCCTCGTCGCGGGCGTTCTCGATCACCAGGTCCGCCCCCATCTCCCGCAGGGTCTCGAACAGGCCGGTGCGCAGGGGGTTGAGCAGCACCCCCTCCACCGTCACCTCGGACCCGGGCGTGATCAGCGCCGCCACCAGGGGGAAGGCCGCCGACGACGGATCCCCCGGAACCCGGATCGCCGCCCCGCTGAGCCGCTGGCCGCCGGCGAGCCGGATATGACGCCCGTCCGCGGCATCCTCCACCACAACCTCGGCCCCGAAGGCCCGCAGCATCCGCTCGGTGTGGTCCCGGGTCGGCTCCGGCTCGATCACCTCGGTGACCCCCGCCGCATTCAGACCCGCCAGCAGCACCGCCGACTTCACCTGCGCCGAGGGCACAGGCAGCACGTAGCGGATGGCCGCCAGCCCGCCGCCCTTGAGCGTCAGCGGCAGCCGGCCGCCCTCGCGGCAGATCCAGGCCGCGCCCATCTGTCCCAGGGGCCCCAGCACCCGCATCATCGGCCGCCCGCGCAGACTGGCGTCGCCGGTAAAGGTGGCGGCGATCGCATAGCCCGCCGCCGCCCCCATGATCAGCCGCACCCCGGTGCCGGCGTTGCCGCAGTCGATCACCTGCGCCGGCTCGGAAAGGCCGCCCCGGCCCGTCACCCGCCAGCGCCCGCCGCCCAGCTGTTCCACCGTGGCCCCGAAGGCCCGCATGGCCTCGGCGGTTGCCAACACGTCGGCGCCTTCCAGCAGCCCCTCGATCTCGGTGATGCCCGTCGCCAGGGCCCCGAAGATCAGCGCCCGGTGCGAGATCGACTTGTCCCCCGGCGCGCGGATGCGCCCGCGCAGGCCCTTTCCGCCTATGGGGCCGGGCGCGGCCGACAAGCTGGCCTTCAGTTGATCGAGCGCCATGCGGAAACTTCAGGCCAGGCCCTGGGGGGCGAAAAAAGGGGACTAGCTTTTGACAGCGGCCCCGGCGCGTGGCAAGGGAGCCGCCGCCCCCAACATAGACTCCATAAAGGTCGCCGCATTGGCCATTCCCGAACTGGGTGCAAAGCAGATTTGCCCCAATTGTCAGAGCAAATTCTATGACCTGGGCAAACGCCCGGCTCACTGCCCGAAATGCGCCACCGAATTCGACCCTGAAGAGGCGCTGAAGACCCGCCGGGTCCGCGCCCGCTCCACCGCCCCCGACTACGAGACCGAGGACGAAAAGCCCGTCAAGGTCGCCGTGGAAGCCGAAGCCGACGGCTTCGAGGACGAGGTCGATGAAGTGGCGGAGGTCGACGAGGTCGCCGCCGAGCCCATCGAGACCGACGAGGACGTCGACGACCCCGTCGGCGCCGCCGCCCCCCCCGCCGACGACATCGGCGTCGACTTCGCCGAGGAGGAAGAACTCGAGGAGGAGGCCGACGACGTCCCCTTCCTGGAGGACGAGGACGAGGACGACAATTTCGAGGACGAAATCGAAGGCCTGCCGGGGGAAGACACCGACTGATCGGCGGCCTGAAAATTCCTGGCGCGGCGGGCTTGATCGGCCCGCCCGCCCGGCATAGTGTCCGCCGCCTTGCGAGGGGGCCTTACCCGGCCCCCGCCGCAGAACCCGAGACTTCGGGGCTATAGCTCAGCTGGTAGAGCGCTTGAATGGCATTCA
>PLSW01000280.1:3418-4289 GCA_003165275.1 Caulobacteraceae bacterium | reverse complement strand
CGACACCGGCATGGGGCTGGAGCGCTTCACCACGGTGCTGCAGGGGGTGCACAATGTCTTCGAGGTCGATCTCTTCCGTACCCTGATCGCCGCCAGCGAGGCGGCGACGGGGGTGAAGGCCGCCGGCGATTGGCTGGCCTCTCACCGGATCATCGCCGACCACCTGCGCACCGGCTGCTTCCTGGTCGCCGACGGGGTCTCGCCCTCCAACGAGGGGCGCGGCTATGTCCNNGCGCCGGGCCATGCGCCACGCCCACCTGCTGGGCGCCGCCGAGCCGCTGATGCACCGCCTCGCCCCCACCCTGATCGCCGAGATGGGCGCGGCCTATCCGGAGCTGGTGCGCGCCCAGCCGCTGATCGTGGAGACCCTGCGCCAGGAGGAGGAGCGGTTCCGCCGCACCCTCGGCCGCGGCATGGCCCTCCTCGACGAGGCCACCGCCGGCCTCGGCGAGGGCGGGGTGCTGTCCGGAGAAACCGCCTTCAAGCTCTACGACACCTACGGCTTTCCCCTCGACCTGACCCAGGACGCGGTGCGGGCCAGGAACCTTACCGTCGACCAGCCCGGCTTCGACGTGGCCATGGACCGCCAGCGGCGGATGGCCCGGGACAACTGGACCGGCTCCGGCCAGACCGCCCAGGGCGCCGAATGGTTCGCCCTGCGCGACCGGCTGGGCCCGTCGGTGTTCGAGGGCTACGACCAGATCGAGATCACCGGCGAGGCCCTGGCCATCGTCAAGGAGGCCGGCGTGGTCGACGCCGCGGTCGCCGGCGAGACCGTCGAGGTGCTGTTCGACCGCACCCCCTTCTACGGCGAAGGCGGCGGCCAGGCCGGCGATACCGGCCGGATTGAATGGTCGGGCGGCAAGGGCGA
>PLSW01000280.1:0-3405 GCA_003165275.1 Caulobacteraceae bacterium | reverse complement strand
GCACGCGGCCCTGGCCCACGTCCTCGGCCCGCATGTGGCCCAGAAGGGCCAGCTGGTCGATTCCGACCGCATGCGCTTCGACTTCGCCCATTCCGGCCCGCTGACCCCGGACGAGCTCGACCGCGTCGAGGCCGAGGTCAATGCGGTGATCCGCCAGAACCTGCCGGCCGGCACCGAGGAGATGACCCCCGCCGACGCCATCGCCGCCGGGGCCGTGGCCCTGTTCGGCGAAAAGTACGGCGAGACCGTGCGGGTGCTCACCCTCGGCCGATCCCTGGCCGGGGAGGGCGCCTATTCGGTGGAGCTGTGCGGCGGCACCCACGTGGCGCGCACGGGGGACATCGCCCTGTTCAAGATCGTCACCGAGACCGGGGTCGCCGCCGGCGTGCGCCGGATCGAGGCCCTGACCGGCGAGCCGGCGCGGCGTTTCCTGCTGGATCAGGCCGCCGTGGCCCGGGGCCTGGCCGAACAGTTCAAGGTCCCGGTGGCCGAGGTCGCCGGCCGCGTCGACTCCCTCATCGCCGAGCGGCGCAAGCTGGAGCGCGACCTGACCGACGCCCGCAAGCAGCTGGCCATGGGCGGCGGCGCCGGCGCCGGCGGGGCGACCAGCGAGGACATCGGCGGGGTGAAGTTCGACGGCCGGGTGGTCGAGGGGGTCTCCCCCAAGGACATGCGCCCCCTGGTCGACGAGGCCCGCAAGCGCCTCGGCGAGGCGGGGGTGGTCGCCTACGCCGTGGTCAACGACGGCAAGGCCTCGATCTCCGTGGCCCTGACCCCCGACCTCGTCGGCCGCTTCGACGCCTCGGCCCTGGCCCGCGCCGCCGTCCAGGCCATGGGCGGCCAGGGCGCCGGCGGCAAGCCCGACTTCGCCCAGGGCGGCGCCCCCGACGGCGCCCGCGCCGCCGAGGGCGTGGCCGCGATCCGCGCGGCCCTGGCGGCGGGGTAGGGGGGCGGGAAAACGCTCCGCGTGGGTTGATCCGGCGGTGACCGGGCGCTCTAGGTTCGGTCGGTTTCCGACGCTAGGCGGCAGTTCCACCTCAGCGGAACGAACTTCCGCATCTGACTCCTGGCCGACTATTGGAAATTCCGCTTGCGAGCGCGGCTCAGCGTCACCAGGGCACGGTCCGACCGTTGCGATCGAGGTAGCGCAGGCCAGCCGCGCCTTCCTGTGCGATGAGGACGTCGACGATCCGCGGCATGGCGTCTTCGACGCTGAAGGGCGCGTTCGAGCCCCCCATCTCCGTGCGGATCCAACCCGGCGCCATCAGGATGAGCGCCTTGCCTTCTTCCGTGTGCCGGCCGGCGTAGCTGGCCATGGACTGGTTCAGGGCCGCCTTGCTGGCGCGATAGACGTCGTTCACGCCATTGGCGTTGTTGGCGATGCTGCCCTGACCGGAGGACATCGCCCCGATCACCCCGCCGGGTCGGGCCAGATCACCGAAGGCTTCCACGGCGCGCATGACGCCCAGGACGTTGGTGGCCATGACCTGGACGAAGTCTTCCGTCGAAACCCCGGCCATCGTGGCCTCGGGCGTCCGGTTGGCGACGCCCCCGTTGATGAAGACGATGTCGAACCGACGATCGGAAAGGCGATCGCGCACGGCCCGGATCTGGCCGTGGTCGGTCATGTCGAGGGTCTCGATCTCCACGAGGTCTGGCCGTTCGGCGGCGAGGCGGTGCAGGGGCGTACCCGGGGATCGGACCGTGCCGAGCACGCGCCATCCCCTCGTCGCGAATTCGGCAGCCATCGCTTGGCCCAAACCGCGCGAAGCGCCGACAATGAGGATGGAGCGGCCGGGGGGGGCCAGTGTCGGGCTGCTCATGATCGAACCTTTTCGAGAAAGCCGAGGTGCGCGATCGATCGCGGACCTCCGCAACGACGGTGGTGGGTGGCAGGCGGTGGTTCCCGTCTCAACCGCGGGACGGGGGTCTTCTCTGCGTCTATGCCCCTACTTCAGAGCCCATTCCATCCGGCGCAGGTCGGTAAGAAGGTCCGGTCTGGTGGGCGCCCATCCGAGTTCCTGCCGCGTCAGCGCGCTCGAGGCGGCAAGGTCGAGGCGGGCCAGCCTGGCGAGGACGCCGAAATAGCCCGGCGCCGCCTCCGGTGTGATCGACTCGACCGGGATATTCAATCCGGCGCCGATCACCTCGGCGATATCCCGCATCGGCACGCCCTCCTCGGCCACCGCGTGATAGCGCCCGCCGGCCCGCCCGTGTTCGAGCGCCAGGCGGAAGAGGCGAACGGCGTCCAAGGCGTGGACGGCCGGCAGCCGGTTCACGCCGTCGCCGATATAGGCCACGTAGCCCTTTTCCCTCGCCAGCCGGATGTGATGCGCGATCCGGCCTTGATGGCGCGTGTCGTGGACCTGCGGCAGGCGCATCACGATGACGCGGGCGCCCTTGGCGAAGGCGGCGTCCGCAGCTTCCTCGGTGGCGGCCCGCGGCGCCGTCTCGAGGCTGGCGCGGGCGTCGGTCTCCGTGACGCAGTCCGCGCCGGGCCGTCGTTCGACCAGGCCGGTGCCTGAGGTGACGATGAGCGGCCTGTCGGAGCCGCCCAGCGCCTCGCCGAGGGCCTCGACCACCCTCCGGTCTTCCTCGCTGTGCTGTCTGACCCGGGCGAAGTCGTGGTTGAAGGCCGCGTGGATCACGGCGTCGCTCATCGTCGCCCCGGCGCGCAGGCGGTCCAGGTCGTTGACATCGCCGGCAAAGGCTTCCGCGCCCGCACGGGCGAGCTTCTCCGCGCTCGCCTCAGAACGACTGAGCCCCACCACCTGGTGACCGGCCTTGAGCAGTTCGGGGACGAGGTAGGAACCGATGAAGCCGGTGGCTCCCGTCAAAAATATCCGCATTTCTCACCTCGATCATGCTAAACGGAATGCTCGTCCGATTGTATTCGGAATCTTGTTCCGTTTAGCAAGCGGTTCAATCGCGTTCTGGAGCGGAGCAGAGGATGCGGGCGGAGGCAGGCGTATCGGTCGCGCCGCTGCGGGCTGACGCTCGGCGCAACCACGACGCCCTGATGTCGGCGGCGGCCGTCATGTTCGCCAAGGTCGGCGTCGATGCGCCGATCAAGGACATCGCTGACGCGGCGGGCGTCGGTGTGGCGACGGTCTATCGGCGTTTTCCCAAACGGTCCGATCTGATCCTCGCTGTCTTCCGTCACGAGGTTGACAGCTGCGCCGTGGCGGCCGAGACCCTGGCGACGCAAAACAAGCCCTTTGAGGCGCTCATCCGGTGGATCGATCGCCTCCTGGACCTGATCGTCACCAAGCGCGGCCTGGCGGCGGCGCTGCAGTCCGACGCGCCGGCCTTTGTCGCCTTGCGCGCCGACTTCGAAGCCCGCCTCGTGCCGGCGCTGGAGCGTTTGATGGACGCGGCGGGGGAGGATATCCACGCGGACATTTC
>PLSW01000043.1 GCA_003165275.1 Caulobacteraceae bacterium | reverse complement strand
AAATGATCCCGGACAGACTCTTAGCATTTTACGGCAGGCAGACGGACGCGCCGCCGCTTGCGATCGGGCCGGCGTGAACAATTGGGCTCGCCAAGGAGTCTCCAATGCCCACGGATGTGGCGGCGCTACACGCCAAGATCGACCGCCTGATCGCGGAGGTCAGCGACGAAGGCAAGGCTCAGGCCGACGCCTGGAAATGCGATGGAGATCGCGCGGGCTTTGCCGATAGCGGCCTGAATCTGGCCAACTATCTTGCCTTGCGCCGCCGCGATCTGCGACCTTTGCAGCCGGCGCTGGCGGAACTGGGTCTCTCCTCCCTCGGGCGCCTGGAAGGGCGGGTCCTGCCGACGCTGGTCGCGGTCCGGCGTGCACTCTCGGCGCTGCTTGGGCGCGACCCGGAAGCCGGCCCCCCGAAGGGCGCATTCTTCGCCGGCCCCGCCAGGCTCGCGGCGCACGCCCACGAGCTGTTCGGCGGCGGGGCGGCGTCGCCGCCGGTGGCGCTGCTGGTCACCTGCCCGACCGAAGCCGCGGACGACCCGGATTTCATGCTGGCCTTGGCGAAGCGGGGGGTCGAGGCCGTGCGCATCAACTGCGCCCATGACGACGCCGACCGATGGCGCAAGATGGCCGCGCACGTGCGGGCCGCCGAGAAGCACCTCGGGCGCCGTTGCGTGGTGTATGCGGACNNTCAACTGCGCCCATGACGACGCCGAAGCCTGGGGCCGGATGATCGCCCATCTGCGCGCGGCGGAAACGGCGACCGGCCGAAGCGTGAAGATCTTCATGGACTTGGCTGGGCCCAAGATCCGCACGGGCGAGGTCCGCGCGGCGGGACGGGGCGGACATGTCCACCAGAACGACCTTGTCGCGATCGCCCATCTTGGCGAACTGGCCACCCTTGAGGCCGGCGACTGGCGGTTCGCGGTCGAGTGCACCCTGCCCCAGGCCCTCGCCGCGGCGAAGCTCGGCGATCGCGTGTTCATCGACGACGGCAAGGCGCAGGCCAAGGTGGAAGGCGTCGCGGCTTGGGGCCTGCTGGTCCGGGTCACGGAGGCGTCCGAGAAGGGCCTGCGGCTGAAGCCCGAAAAGGGCCTGAATTTCCCGGACTGCGAACTGAAGATCGACGCCCTCACCGTGAAGGACCGCGCCGACCTGGCCTTTGTCGCCGCCCATGCGGACGGGGTCGAATTCTCCTTTGTTCAATCCGCCGCCGATGTCGTGATGTTGCAGGACGCCCTCGCCGAGCATCGTCCGGCGGACTGGCGTGCGATGGCCCTGATCCTGAAGATCGAGACCGCGCGGGCGGTGACCAACCTGCCCGCGATCATCGTGCAGGCGGCCAAGCGCCAGCCCACTGCGATCATGATCGCGCGGGGCGACCTGGCGGTGGAGATCGGTTTTGCGCGCACGGCGGAGATGCAGGAAGAGATCCTCTGGCNNATGTGCCGGTGATCTGGGCCACCCAGGTCCTCGAACACCTAGTGTCGAAGGGCGCGCCGTCCCGGGGGGAGATGACCGACGCCGCCATGGCCGCCCGCGCGGAGTGCGTGATGCTGAATAAGGGACCGTATCTGCTCAAGGCGATCGATCAGCTCCAGGCGCTGCTGCAGCGAATGGACGACGACCAACACAAGAAGACCCCCCGCCTGCGCCAGCTCAAGAGCTGGTGACCGCGCCCGGCCAGTCCGCACAGGCGGTCGGGATGGGTCCCTGCGAACTCCAGCCCCGGTCGAGGCCCAGCGCGTCCCGCGCAAGGCGCGATGCGGCCGACAGCAGAAGGTAAACGGTCATGGCCTCGACAGATGTCGCCGAAAGCAAACCCGCCGCGGACGTCGGCGTCGGCGTCGGCGCTAGGCGGGCTCCGTCGCCGGCGAGCGCGTGGGTCAACGCCGATGGAGCCAAGAACCACAGCAAGATGACCATCAGGAACCTCGACTTCTATTACGGAAAGACGCGGGCGCTGAAGGCGGTCACCCTCGATATTCCCGACCGTCGGGTGACGGGCGTTATCGGACCGTCAGGCTGCGGAAAGTCGACGCTGTTGCGGGTTCTCAATCGCATCTACGCCGATTGTCCCGGCCAGCGCGCCACCGGCGAGGTGCGCCTGGACGGCAAGGACATTCTTGGGCCCGGCGTTGACCTGACCATGCTTCGCGGCCGGGTCGGGATGGTGTTCCAGGCTGCGACCGTGTTTCGGATGTCGATCTTCGACAACGTCGCCCTCGGCGCGCGGGCGCGGGAGATCCTGTCGCACGCCCAGGTCGACGAGCGCGTCGAGGAACTGCTGACCCGCGCCGACCTGTGGGCGGAGGTGAAGGATCGGCTTAAGGATTCGGCGGACGGCCTGTCGGGCGGCCAGCAGCAACGCCTGTGCATCGCCAGGGCCCTGGGCACACGGCCGGAGGTTCTGTTGCTCGACGAGCCCACGGGCGCCCTCGACCCGGCCAGCACAGAGGCCGTGGAGGCCCTGATCATGCAGCTCAAACAGCGCCTGACCATGGTCCTAGTGACTCATAATATGGAGCAGGCCGCGCGCTGCGCCGACCAGGTGGCGTTCTTCTATCTCGGGGAAATGGTGGAAGCCGGGTCGACGGCGCATATCTTTGAATCACCCACCCAGCCGCGGACACAGAACTACATCACCGGGAAGTTCGGCTGACCCCTCGAACCGGTCCCCGATCGTCCGCCGGCCAGGATCGCCGGACCAGACCATCCGGCTTTCGCTTTGGCTCAATTCGCATTAGGTAG
>PLSW01000350.1 GCA_003165275.1 Caulobacteraceae bacterium | reverse complement strand
AGATTCAGTACGCCAGCCCCGCCCTACTTCCGCTCCGTCTGCACCTTCTGCTGCAGCTGGCGGATCAGCACGTCCACATTGCCGCCAGCGTTGTCCATGGTGGAGACGAAGTCCTGCTGCTCGGTGATCGCCAGCCACACCCCGGCCACCTGCACATCGATCACCTTCCAGCCGGCCCCGCCGCCCATCACCCGCCAGGCGACCGCCACCGGCTTGGATTGCCGCCCGCCGACCACCACGCTGTTGACGATCACGTCCCCCGGGCGGCGCACCACCGAGCCCGTCACCTTCAGGGTCTCGCCGTGGTACTCGTCCAGCCGGCTCTCATAGACGTTTGACGCGTATTCTCGGAACACCGTCGCGAACGACTGCCGTTGCGCCGGGGTGGCGATGCGCGCGTATTTGCCCAGCACGAACTGGGTGATGCGCGGCACGTCGGCCACCTCGTCGACGAAGGCGCGGAAGATCCGGGTTTTCTCGGCGGTGCTTAGCTCATGGTTGGCGAGGATGGTCAGGGCGCGCTGGGCCTCAGTCTGCACGAACTGCTCGGCCTGGGCGTCGCGGGCGCCGTTCTGGGCCGCGGCGGGCGACGGGGCCAGCGCCAGCAGCGCGCCCGCGGCAGGGCCGAGGGCGAGCATGGCGGCGCAGGCGGCGTTGAGCCAGGGGCGAAGGCGGCGGCGGCTCTCGATCATCGACTACTCCTTTTGTCCATTCGGATCGGCCGGCTTGGGCGCGTCCGGCTCCCGCGGCGCGCCCCCGGTCGGCGCGTCGAAGTCGGGAAGTTGATCGACGGCGGCCTTCTGGTTGGTCACCAGGGACTGTCGATGCTGCAGATATAGGGATCGCTGGCTGGCATATTCATCCGTGGCGGTGCGCTGAAGCTCCAGAAGATCGCTGTCGAGCTCGGCGCGGGTGTCGAGGCCGTCGACGGCGGTGACCGCCAGACGCTCGCCGTAGGTGACGTGCAGGTCGTGCAGGTTCAACAGGCCGGTATAGACGTCGACGACGCGCCCGGCGCCGTCGCGCACGCTCGAGGGCCCCAGGATCGGCAGGTAGAGGTAGGGCCCCTGCGGCACCCCGTAGCGGCCCAGGGTCTCGCCGAAGTCGGCGTAGTGGATCGGCACCCCCAGCTTGCCGGCCACGTCGAAGAGGCCGAGCACGCCCACGGTGGTGTTGACGCCGAAACGGGTCGCCGTGTGGCCGGCGTTGGTGAAGCGCAGTTCCAGCACGTCGTTCACGAAGGTCAGCGGCTCGCCGATGTTGTTGATCACGTTGCGCACCCCGGTGCGAACCGGCGACGGCAGGGCGGCCTTGTAGCCCAGGGCCAGGGGCCGGATCACGGCCCGGTCCAGCCCCTTGTTGGTCCGGAACAGGAAGCGGTTCATCGGCTCCCAGGGATCGTCGGCGCCGGCGGGCTCAGGGGCTGCGGGTGCGGCCGCAGCGGGCGCGGCGACCGCCGGCTGGGCGCTCGTCTCCGTGGCCCAAAGGCCGACAAAGGCCGCCAGCGCAACGCCGGCCAAAAGACCAGATCGCATCCTATCATCCCCTGCCGACGGCGCGCCTGCAATCCCGGGCGCGGACCGGGATCGTGCGGCTCTTGCCTCATTACACCGCATCCGTCGGCCACCGTCGAGATCGGCGACCGGCGATCGGTCGCTCAGAATGGGTATCGGCGCGCCGTGCGCCAAGTCATTTCCCTAACCAAGGCGTGCGACGGCCACCCGACAATCGCCGATTTCGCTTTACATAAGGATATAAAGATATCTTTATATGACTTATGGGACTGTCCACTCAACACCTCGTGGACCTGCTGCGCGCGGCGGGTGAGCCCACTCGCCTGCGGATTTTGGGCCTGCTGGCTCGTGAGGAACTGGCCGTGATGGAAATCACCCAGATTTTGGACCAAAGCCAGCCCCGCGTCTCCCGCCATCTGAAACTGCTCACCGAAGCCGGTCTGATCGAGCGTTTTCCCGACGGCGCCTGGATGTTCTATCGCCTCGCCGACCGCGGCCCGCGCCGGCGGCTGCTGGAAGAGGCGCTGAGGCTGGTGCCGGCCGATGACCCGGTCTTCGCCCGGGACGCCGACCGCCTGCAGGCCGTGCGCGCCGAGCGGTCCGACGAGGCGACCGCCTATTTCGAGCGCAATGCCGCCCGCTGGGACGAGCTGCGCTCCCTGCATGTCTCCGAGGGGGACGTTGAGGCCGCGATCCTGGACGCCGCCGGACCGGGGCCGTTCCGGCGAATGATCGACCTGGGCACCGGCTCGGGCCGGATGCTGGCCCTGCTGTGCAACCGGGCCGAGGAAGGCCTGGGCCTGGATTTGTCCCAGCAGATGCTCAACATCGCCCGCCGCCGCGCCACCGAGGCGGGGTTGGAACGCTGCCAGCTGCGCCACGGGGACATCTTCGCCACCCAGCTGCCCACCGCCAGCGCCGACCTCGTCGTGGTCCATCAGGTGCTGCACTATCTCTCCGACCCCGCCGCCGCCGTGGCCGAGGCGGCCCGGCTGGTCGAGCCCGGCGGGCGGCTGCTGATCGCCGACTTCGCCCCGCACCGGCTGGAATTCCTCCGCGAGGCCCACCAGCACCGCCGCCTGGGCTTCGCCGACGCCGAGATCGAGCGCTGGTTCGACGGCGCGGGGCTGCAGCCCTTGTCCACCGCGGCCCTTCCCCCGGCGGACGACCAAGGATTGACCGTGAAGATCTGGACCGCGACGCGGGAAGCGTCGCCGCAGGGCGCCCTTCAATGACCCAAGCCTATCCCGATACCGCCATGGGCCCCGTGGCCCGCGCCGGCGAACGCCACGCCGGCAGCGCCGGCAATCCCTCCCTTTCCTTCGAGTTCGCCCCGCCGCGAACGCCGGAGATGGAGGAGAACCTCTGGGCCTGCATTCGCCGGCTGGAGCCGCTTGAGCCGACCTTCGTCTCGGTCACCTACGGCGCCGGCGGCTCGACCCGCGAGCGCACCCACCGGACGGTCAAGCGCATCCTGGAGGAGACCAATCTCAAGCCCGCCGCCCACCTGACCTGCGTCGCCGCCTCCCGGGAGGATGTGGACACGGTGATCCGGGAATACTGGGACGCCGGCATCCGCCACCTGGTGGCCCTGCGCGGCGACCCGCCCGGCTCCCTGGGCGGGATCTACGAGCCCCGCGCCGACGGCTACGCCAACGCCACCGAGCTCACCGCCGCCATCGCCCGCATCGCCCCCTTCGAGATCACCGTCGGCCTCTATCCGCAGGTGCACCCGGAAAGCCCGTCGGTGGACCACGATATCGACGTGCTGAAGGCCAAGATCG
>PLSW01000372.1 GCA_003165275.1 Caulobacteraceae bacterium | reverse complement strand
CTGGGCTGGGGAGATCGCGACAACCTCTAGCGCCAGAGCGCCCCCGGGCGTTCGCTGCGCGGTTGCGGCTGGAACTCCTTCCCGGCCAGGAACTCGAGGTCCGGCTCGATTCCCAGTCCTGGCGCGGTCGGCAGGACGAAATGCCCGGCCTCGAAGCGCACCGCCGGCCGGCTCGCGCCGTCGCGCGTCGCGCGTTGCGGTTCCATCTGTTCCAGGATGAAGAAATTCGGAATCGCCGCCGCCAGATGCATGGCGGCCATGGTGCAGATCGGGCCGCCCGGATTGTGCGGCGCCACCGGCACATACCAGGTGTCGGCCAGCACAGCGATGCGGCGAACCTCGGTCAGCCCGCCCGCATGCATCAGGTCGGGCTGGATGATGCGGCAGCCGCCGCCCTCGAGCAGTTCGCGGTATTCGTAGCGCGACAGCAGCCGCTCGCCGGTCGCAATCGGCGTGCGCAACTCACGCTGCAACAGCACCATGGCGCGCGCGTTCTCAAACGGAATCGGCTCCTCGAACCAGCCCGGCCGGTACGGCGCCAGGGCGTCGTCCAGCCGGATGGCCAGGCGCGGCGACAGCAGCTCGCTGCACTCGATGAAAATCTCCGCTTCCGGCCCCGCGCCCTCGCGCGCCGCCGCCACGACATCCACCGCCCGGCTGATCGCGCCGGNNTCCCGATGCGCCCCGCCCAGCAGCCGGTACACCGGCACGCCGAGCCGCTTGCCCTCGATGTCCCACAGCGCCACGTCCAGCGCGCTGAGGGCGGACATGAACACGGCGCCGCCGCGCCACCGCCAGGCGTTGTAGAGCCGGTGCCAGTGCTGTTCCGGCCCCGCGGGGTCCTGGCCGATCAGGTGCGGGGCGAATTCCGCAATCGCCGTCTCGACGCTTTCGATGGCGCCGTGCAGCGACGCCTCGCCCCAGCCGACGAGGCCCTCGTCGGTGCTGATCCGGACCAGCAGCCAGTTGCACCAGTCCACCCAGAACTTGAAGGTCTCAACCCGTGTGATCTTCATTTTGCCTTGCCTAAAATCCCTGGCTGGCGCCGCCGTCCACGGGCAGCAACACNNCCGAAACGACCCATCGGCGTGCGCGACAGGATCTTGGCCGAGCGCTTGTCGTCGCCGGACAGGGCGCGGCGCAGCATCGGCGATTCGATCCAGCCCGGGGCGATGGCATTGACGCGCACGCCATGCTCGGCGACCTCCGCCGTCAGGCCCCGCACCATGCCGACGCAGGCCGACTTCACCGCCGAATAGGCGATGACCAGGGGCATGCCGATTATCGACACCATCGAGGCGATGAAAAGGATGTTACCATGCCGGCGCTGGATCATTCCGGGCAACACATGGCGACTCAAATTGTGCGCGGCCAGCACGTGCGTGTTGATCAACGCGCCGAATTCCTCGACGGCGGTGTCGACGGCCGCCTTCTTCAGATGGATGCCGGCATTGTTGACCAGGATCGAGACCGGCCCCGCCCGTTCGGCAATCTTCCCGACGAGCGCTGCGGTCTTGGCGAATTCGGTGATGTCGGCGACTTCGTACAGGGCGCGTTCGCCGAGTTCGGCACAGGCTTTCCGCAACGGCGCCTCGCGCCGGCCAAGAATGACCACGGTGGCGCCGGCGCTGACCATGCACCGGGCCATGCCCAACCCCAATCCGCTACCGCCTCCGGTGATGAGGGCAACCTCGCCGTCGAGGCGGAAGGCCTTGCTGGCGGCATCGTCGGTCATTCGCTGCAATCCCGTTGCTGTGCTGGTTTGCGCCGAGGCTTACCATGACGGCGGCGACGCGGCGACCTGGGATATGACATACGATAGTACTGATCCGCGTCGGCCGGAATGGCGGCATGTTGCGGGTGTGACATGACGTGGTGGTCCGATGCCGGGCGCGATTTACCGCTTGCGCACCTATAGGACGACTCCTAATGTTTTGAACAATATCAAAGTTTTCGTGTAGAGGAGAGGCAGATGAACAGACGAGACGCCCTTGCCAGCGGCGCAAGACTTGCTCTGACGGGACTGGTTGCCGGCCTGGCAGCCGCCGCGCCGGTTATGCCGGCTTTCGCCGCCCCGAAGACCGATCCGGCGCTGGACCGGGCCGCCGCGGCGGCGTTGCAGCGCCTGATCGCCGGCAACCAGGCGGCGCGGTTGTTGAGTGAAAAGGCGGCCGCCGCGCTGGTGTTCCCCAAGATCGTGAAGGTCGGCTTCCTGCTCGGCGGCGCCTATGGCGAGGGCGCGCTGCGGCAGGGCGGCAAGACTTTGGGCTACTACAACTCGGCGGCCGCGTCGTACGGTCTGCAGGCCGGCGCCCAGTGGTTTGGCTACGCGCTGTTCTTCATGAATGACGGGGCGTTGAAATACCTCGATGATTCGAAAGGCTTCGAGATCGGCGTCGGACCCAGCGTGGTCGTCGTCGATCAGGGCANNGGCGAAGAAGATGAGCTCGACGACGCTGTCGCAGGACGTCTACGCCTTCATTTTCAACCAGAAAGGCCTGATGGCCGGTCTCGGCCTTGAAGGCTCGAAGATCACCAAGATCCAGTAAGGGTTCCGGCGAATCGCCGGCATGACGTGACACTGCGATGAGCCGTGCGATTCACCGCTTGCATACTCGTGGGCCGACTTTTAGTATTCTAGGATACTGAACGACGTCCAAGTTGCCGTATGGAGGAGCGATCAATGAAAAGACGAGCCGTCCTTGCCGGTGGTGCAGGACTTGCGTTGGTAGGACTGGGGTCCGCCAGGGCCGCCGCCCCCGATCCCGTCTCCGGGAAACTGTCGATCTGGCTTGGCTACGGTGAGACGGCGCCGACGTACCGGTTGGC
>PLSW01000199.1 GCA_003165275.1 Caulobacteraceae bacterium | reverse complement strand
CCATGTCTTCTGGAGAGCCGGATGCGGAACGAAAGTCGCAAGTCCGGTTCGGGAAGAGGCGGTGAGAAACCGGTCGCTGCGAGGCGACACGGCGCTTGCCGCCTACTTTTACACTTTTGTATCCGCAGCCCACCCCTCTTCGTCATCCTGAGTAGGGAGCGAAGCGACCGTGTCGAAGGACGCAAGGGCCGCGCTGCAGCGCTCCCCTAAACCTGCGCCGGCCTTCGCCGCAGCCGGGCCAGCCGCCGCAGGCGCCGCCAGAACCGGGTCTTTTCCGGTTCCGGATAGGGCTGCAGGTTGCGCACGAACTCCTCGGCGGAGGCTCGCCAGGAAAAGCGCTCGGCGTAGGCGCGCACCATGTCGCGGTCGAGATCCAGGCAAGCCAGGCAGGCTTCCCGCAGGCCGCTGTCCCCGGTCTCGGCCAGGGCGCCGGCGCCGGAATTGGGGATCAGGTCGATGGGGCCGGGCGCCGGATAGGCGGCCACCGGCGCCCCCGTGGCCATGGCCTCCAGGATCACCAGGCCGAAGGTGTCGGTGAGCGATGGGAACACGAACACGTCGGCGCAGGCGTAGTGGGCGGCCAGGTCGTCGCCGAACCGGGCGCCGCGGAACACCGTCGCCGGGTACTTCTCCGCCAGCTCCTCGCGCTGCGGCCCGTCGCCCACCAGCACCTTGGTGCCGGGCAGGTCCTGGGCCAGGAAGGATTCGATGTTCTTTTCCACGGCGATGCGGCCGACGTTCAGCCAGATCGGCCGGGCCAGGCCCTCGTAGACGTCCGGATCGTCGGCGGTTCGCACACGGAAGATGTCGGTGTCCACCCCGCGCGACCAGGGCGAGATGTTGCGGAACCCGTGCTTGGCCAGCTCATCGCGCATGGTCGGGGTGGCCACCATCAGCCGCCCGGACGGCTTGTGGAACCAGCGCATATAGGCGTAGCCGGCCGACAGCGGCAGCGGCAGGCGGGCGGAGACGTATTCCGGGAACTTGGTGTGGTAGCTGGTGGTGAAGGGCAGCTTCCAGTCCATGCAGATGCGCCGGGCGGCGAGGCCGATGGGTCCTTCGGTGGCCACATGGATGGCCTCCGGCTCGAAGGATTTGAACCGCTCCTGCACCGGCTCGTAGGCGCCCACGGCCAGCTTGATTTCCGGATAGGTGGGCAGGGGGAAGGTCTTGAACTGGTCGGGGGAGACCACCTCCACCTCGTGGCCCATGGCGCGGCATTCCGCGACGATCCGGGTCAAGGTTCGAACGACGCCGTTGACCTGAGGCTCCCAGGCGTCCGTGGCCAGCAGGATACGCATCAGGCCGCGGCCGGCTCCTCGATCTCGACGTCGACGTCCGCTTCCGGCGCGCGGGCCCGGTCGATCACCGACCAGGAGCGGACCTTGGCCCACTCCAGGATCTCCAGGCGCCCGTCCATGTGCTCCACCAGGGCCGTGCAGCTTTCGACCCAGTCCCCGTCGTTGACGTATTCGATTCCGTCGATCACGCGCATCTCAGCCTTATGGATATGACCGCAGATCACCCCGTCGACGCCACGCCGGCGGGCTTCCTCGGCGACGGCGGCCTCGAAGTTCTCGATGAACTGCAATGCGTTCTTCACCTTGACCTTCAGATAGGCCGAAAGGCTCCAATAGCCGAACCCCAACCTGCGCCGAACGTGATTGAACACGGTGTTGAGCGCAAGCACCGTCCTATAGGCCCAATCCCCCAGGAAGGCGAGCCACCGGGCGTGGCGGGTGACGCCGTCGAACTCGTCCCCGTGCAGCACGAGAAAGCGGCGCCCATCGGCGGTCTCGTGGATGGCGTCGCGGGTGACCACCACCCCCCCCAGGTGCACGCCGCAGAAGTCGCGGACCACGTCGTCGTGGTTGCCGGGCACATAGATCACCTGCGCGCCCTTGCGGGCCATGCGCAGGATCTTCTGCACCACGTCGTTATGGGCCTGGGGCCACCACCAGCCGCTTTTCAGCTTCCAGCCGTCGATGATGTCGCCCACCAGAAAGAGGGTGTCGCATTCCATGTGCCGGATGAAGTCGAGCAGCAACTCGGCCTGGCACCCGCGGGTGCCCAGATGCACGTCAGAAATGAACACGGTGCGGAAATGGCGGACGGGGAAATCGGCGCTCATGGCGTCGAACCTCGTGTTTGGGGCCTGCCGGGCGGGCGGCCATGGACGGGGCGTTAAGCTGATTGCATGTATCTTTTGTGAAACCCGGCGCCCCCGCCCCTGGCGGGTTGTCGCAGCCGACATTACCTAGGTTCCTTTGCGCAACGCGCGCTGGACGGCCGATGACCGACGACGCCCAGACCCTCAGCCCCAGCCTCGCGCGCGATACGCCCAAGTCGTTGCGCACCCGGGCGCGCATCCTGGATCACGCCACCCGCCTCTTCGCCGAGCTCGGCTACGCCGCCGCCACCAACGCCCGCATCGCCGAGGCCGCCGGCCTGACCCGCGGGGCGATGCTCTACCACTTCCCCACCCGCGAGGCCCTGATCGACGCGGCGGTGGAGCATATCCAGGTCGAGCGCGCGCGCCTGCTGGCCGCCGCCGCCGACAGCGCCCCGCCGGGCGCCGACCTCGCCGACCACGCCATCGACGCCTATTGGCGGCTGCTGCGCCAGCCTGCGTTCCGCGCCTTCGCCGAACTCGAGGCCATCGCCAAGACGGACCCGGACGTGGCCCAGCGTATCGCGGCAGCCCAGGCCGATTTTGACCAGGCCCACGCCGGCGAGCCGTTTTCGCGCCTGCTCAGCGCCGGGGGCGGCGCCCGCTTCCAGGCCAGCCGCGACCTCGCCCGCTTCATGCTGGAAGGGCTGGCGCGGGCCACCTTGACCTACGACGCCGACGCCCGGGTCGAGAACCTGCTCGCGGTGATCAAGCGCGCGATCCACATGCTGAACCGCAAGGGCGACCTGCACGACCTCTGGCCGGACGACACCGCGCCGCGCTGAGACCGAGTTCGGTCGGAGTTGCGCAGCCCACGCCCCCCAAACCCCGTCACCCCCGGGCTTGTCCCGGGGGCAAGGGAACACAGACGATGACGTCATCGCATCGAGGCTCAGCCCGCCCTGTTCGTGATCCCTTGCCCCCGGGACAAGCCCGGGGGTGACGGGTATTTTGGTAACCCCATCAAACTGGAAGGGCCCTTGGCGCTTCCGATCCGACCACCCCGCAAACAAGGAACCATCCCATGGGACGTCTCGAAGGCCGCGTGGCCCTGGTCACCGGCGCGGCGAGCGGCATCGGCCGCGCCACGTCGAAACTGTTCGCCGCCGAGGGCGCGCGCCTGGTGGTGTTCGACCGCGCCGCCGAGGTCGAGGAGACCGCCGCGGAGATCAAGGCCGCCGGCGGCGAGGCAACGGCAGTCCTGGGCGACGCCGGGCTGGAGGCGGATATCGAAAAGGCGGTGGCCCTGGCGGTCTCCACCTACGGCGCCCTCGACATCTGCTACGCCAACGCCGGGATCAGCGGCGGTTATGTGCCGCTCCTTGAGCTCACCGCCGACCATTGGACGGAGCTGCTGCGCATCAACCTGATCGGCCCCTGCATGGCCATCAAGCACGCGGCCAAGGTGATGATCCCCCGGGGCAAGGGCTCGATCATCTGCACGGCTTCGGTGGCCGGCCTGCGTTCCGGCGCCGGCCCGGTGCCCTACAGCGCCAGCAAGGCGGGGGTGATCAACATGGTGCAGACCACCGCCCAGCTGCTCACCGGCACCGGGGTGCGGGTCAACGCCATCTGCCCGGGGCTGATCGAGACCGGCATGACCAAGCCGATCTTCGTCACCGCCCGCGAACGCGGCACCGAGCACAAGATCGGCCAGATCAATCCGCTGCGGCGGGGCGGCGTGCCCGAGGAGATCGCCGGGGCGGCCCTGTTCCTGGCCAGCGACGATTCCTCCTATGTGGACGGCCAGGCGATCGTTGTGGACGGCGGCCTGTCCAGCTCGCATCCGGTGGCGGGGATGCGGCGGTAGGGGGATTGTCTTGACAAAACGTCGAATTGTACGTACAGAAGAGTACGTACTTCCTTTGCGGTGATATTCGAATGGGATCCTGAAAAGGCGCGGCGAAATCTGGCCATGCACGGCGTGGATTTTGAAGTCGCCGCGCATGTCTGGGACGACCCATTGCACACGATCCTCCCGGATCGTTTCGAGGATGGAGAACAGCGTTGGCGCGTGATCGGCATGGTCGGTCCCGTCGCCGTTCTGCTCGTCGTGCACACCTATCCGGATCCCGACGACGAGGAGCGGATTCGGATCATCGGCGCCCGAAAGGCGACCCGCGATGAAAGGAGGCGTTATGAGCAGGAAGGCGCTTAGCCACGAACAGCTTGAGCAACTCGCCAAGCTTGCGGCCCTACCCGACGACCAAATCGATACGGCCGATATACCTGAAGCACCAGTTGAAAACTGGACAGAAGCGCGGCGGAGTGAATTCTATCGACCTGTAAAGCAGCCGGTAACGATCCGGCTAGACGCCGACGTGCTCGCTTGGTTCAAAGCGCAGAGGGCGGCAGGCGGCTATCAGACCGAAATCAACCGTGTTCTACGCCTTCATGTGGTCGAATCGGCGAAACGGCGCGCCTAGATATTCATCCCGCGCTCAGAACGGCGCCAGGGTCGCGATCTGCTGGCTCTCAAGCCGGAACCGGACCTTCTCCCCCACGGTCACGCCCTTCAGCAGGTCCGTCTTCTCCACCACGAAAGGCTTCATGCCGGCGGGCCAGTTGAGGCCTTCCACCGGCTCGTAGGCGATGGTCAGCCGATCCGGTTCCGGGCCGATCTGGCGGACGACGCCGACGATGTCGATCTGATCGACCGGGGTGGACCTGGTCGGCGCGGGCGTATCGGCCGGGGGCTTGGGGCTGGCGGGCGCGCCGCCGCCGCCGCCGCGATGGCCATGGCCGCCACCACCGCCACCTCCGCCGCCGCCGCCGCCGCCGCCGCCGGGGAACTGGGCCTGCGCGCCACCGGCCGCCAGGAGGCCCAGGGCCAGGGCGAGGATGAGGGATTTGCGCATGGGGTTCATTGCCGAGCCGCCTGAAGTCGAGGAGATGCCGCGTCGAAGATACCGGCCGGCGGTTATCGCTGAATTTCAAGGCGACTACGATGCCGCATTTTTGACCGGCGGCGACGGCGGCATGATCGCCGTTCAGCTCAGGTTTTGATCACGACGCCGCGAGACCCCATCGACGGCCCCGCTTGTCGGGAACAAATCCCCCTGCAGCGGACTCCTCTTCGGCGTGTCGCGCGTGGTGCGCGCCGGAAAGGACGCCCCATGAAAATCGCCCAGATCGCACCGTTGTACGAAGCCGTGCCCCCCAAGCTCTATGGCGGCACCGAGCGGGTGGTGGCCAATCTGTGCGACGCCCTGGTCGACCAGGGGCACGACGTCACCCTGTTCTCCAGCGCCGACGCCCGCACCAAGGCCAAGCTGGTCCCCGTGCGCGACCAGGCCATCCGCCTGGACGCCGCGCCGCTGAAGTCGGACCTGGCGGCGCACATGACCATGCTCAGCGAGGTGCGCCGGCGGGCCGGCGAATTCGACGTCCTGCACTTCCACGTGGACATGGTCCACTTCCCGTTCTTCGAGGACATCGCCCACCGGACCCTGACCACCCTGCACGGGCGCCTGGACATCAAGGACCTGCCGAGCGTCTACAAACGCTGGCCGCAGTATCCGATGGTGTCGATCTCCGACGACCAGCGCCGCAGTTTGCCGGACGCCAACTGGGCCGGCACCGTGCACCACGGCATGCCGTCGGAGGCCTACATCTTCAACCCCGAGCCCCGGGGCTACCTGGCCTTCCTCGGCCGCATATCGCCGGAAAAGCGCCCCGACCGGGCCATCGCCATCGCCAAGCGCCTGGGCATGCCGCTGAAGATCGCGGCCAAGGTCGACCAGGCCGACGCCGAATACTTCCACCGGGAGATCGAGCCCCTGTTGGCCGACCCGCTGATCGAGTTCATCGGCGAGATCGGCGACGCGCAGAAGTCGGAGTTCCTCGGCGGCGCCGAGGCCCTGCTGTTCCCCATCGACTGGCCGGAGCCGTTCGGCCTGGTGATGATCGAGGCCATGGCCTGCGGCACGCCGGTGGTGGCTTGGCGCTGCGGCTCGACGTCCGAGGTGATCGAGCCAGGGCTGACCGGCTTCCTGGTGGAGAGCGACGCCGAGGCGGACGCGGCGGTGCTGAAGGCCCGCAAGCTGGACCGCCGCAATGTGCGCCGGCGCTTCGAGCTGCGCTTCTCCGCCAGCGCCATGGCCCGGCGCTATGTCGACCTCTTCGAGCAGATGGTCCCCGCCGCGGGGGAGCCCGTGGCGGCGAACACCCTTGACCCGGCCCTGGCCCTGACCGCCTAAATCGTCGTCATGGACGACAGCTCGCTAGCGCCGGACTACGCGCCTTCGGAAACCGAGAGCGACCACATTGAGGTGGACGGCCTCGGCCAGCTCCTGTCGCTGAAGGACGGGGACGCCTTCCTGGTCGCCAACGCCTATGGCGACATCCTGGGCGGGGTCGACGGCTTCTTCGACGACGACACCCGCCACCTGTCGCGGCTGCGGCTGCTGATCGGCGGCCGGGCGCCCTCGCGCCTGGGCTCGGGAGTGTCGCGGGACAATGTGGTCTTCACCTTCCACGGCGCAAACCGGCGCCTGCCGCTGATGGGGCAGAAGGCGACGCCCCCAGGGGTGCTGCACATCGAGCGACGGCGGTTCCTGTGGAAGCGGCGGCTCTATGAGCGGCTGCGGGTGATCAACCACAGCCTCGACCACGAGATCCTGCCCATCGCCTACGAATTCGCCGCCGATTTTCGCGACGTCTTCGAGATCCGCGGCATGAAGCGCGAGGCTCGGGGGCGCGCGTCCCGGCCCACCGCCGAGGGCCGGCGGGTGACCTTCCACTACGAGGGCCTCGACAAGATCGAGCGCGCCACGGTGATCGAGTTCTCCGAACCGCCGGGGCGGCTGACGCCGGAGCGGGCGGAGTTCATGATTCCCCTCAGCCCGCACGGCCGGTTCGAGCTCTATCTGGAGGTCGGCCGGGACGTGGGCGAGGTGCCCGACCGGGCGAGCTACCGTTCGGCCTGCGCCCACGCCATCATGGCCCAGCGTCGCCGGGGGCATCACGGCGCCACGGTGCGGGTGCGCGGGCCGCGCTTCAACCAGTGGCTGGAGCAGTCGCGCTCGGACATCGCGCTGCTGACCACGGTGCTGGAGACCGGCCCCTATCCCTACGCCGGCATCCCCTGGTTCTCGACCCCCTTCGGCCGTGACGGGATCATCACCGCCTGGCAGATGCTGTGGATCGACCCGTCCCTGGCCCGGGGCGTCCTGACCTACCTCGCCCGCCGCCAGGCCCACGACGACTCGGCCTTCCGCGATTCCGCCCCCGGCAAGATCATGCACGAGACCCGGCACGGGGAGATGGCCAACCTCAACGAGATCCCCTTCGGCCTCTATTACGGCGGGGTCGACACCACGCCGCTGTTCGTGGCCCTGGCCGGCGCCTACGCCGATCGCACCGGCGACCTCGCCTTCATCCGCGGCCTCTGGCCGGCCCTGACCGGGGCCCTGGCGTGGATGGACACCTTCGCCGACGCCAACGGCGAGGGGCTGATCGCCTACGCCCGCGGCGCCAAGACCGGCCTGGCCAACCAGGGCTGGAAGGACAGCGAAGACTCCATCTTCCACGCCGACGGGCGGTTCCCCGACGGCCCCATCGCCCTGGTCGAGGTGCAGGGCTACGCCTTCGCCGCCTACCGGGCCATGGCCAACCTCGGCGAGCGGCTGGAGCGGGGCGACGTGGTTCGCTGGCGCGCCCGGGCCGAGGCGATCCGCCAGATGGTGGAGGACCGGTTCTGGATGGAGGACCAGGGCTTCTATGGGGTCGCCATCGACGGGGCGGGCCAGCTCTGCCGGCCGCTGACCTCCAACGCCGGCCACCTGCTGTTCGTCGGCCTGCCCAGCCCCGAGCGGGCGGCCAGGGTCGGGGAAAAGCTGCTGACCGCGGGCTTCCTCACCGGCTGGGGCCTGCGCACCCTGGCCCTGGAATCGGTGCGCTACAATCCGATGTCCTACCACAACGGCTCGGTCTGGCCGCACGACACCGCCATCTGCGCGGCGGGGATGTCGCGCTACGGCCACCGGGCCAGCGCGGCGGTGGTGCTGGAGAGCCTGTTCCAGGCGGCCAGCCATTTCGACCTGCGCCTGCCCGAGCTCTTCTGCGGCTTCAGCCGCCGCGCCGGCGAGCCGCCGATCGCCTATCCGGTGGCCTGCATGCCACAGGCCTGGGCGGCGGGCGCGGTGTTCATGGTGCTGCAGGCCTGCCTGGGCCTGGAGATCGACGGCTGGACGGGCAAGGTGATGCTGACCCGCCCGCACCTGCCGCAGGGGGTGGACCGGGTGGCCCTGCGCGGCCTGGAGCTGGGCGCCCTGCGCGTCGACGTGCGCCTGGCGCGCACCGACAGCCAGCAGCGCGACCCGACCGTGGCGACCTCGCACCCGGAGGTGCTGCTGTTCAATTGAGGAGCTTTTGCTCCTCCCCCATTTATGGGGGAGGAGCAAACCCTTGGCTGCCCCGGCGTCACGCCCCCTATGCTGCCTTCACAGCTTGCTCCGCCGGGACCCGGCGGGCATAGCGGACGACAGAAAACACCAGGGAAGATCGCCACATGCTCGGACCCCGCCTGCGCTTCGGCGCCTTCGTCGCCCCCTTCCACGCCCTGGAGGAGAACCCCACCCTGGCGCTGGAACGCGACCTGGAGCTGGTGCAGTGGATGGACCAGCTGGGCTATGACGAGGCCTGGATCGGCGAGCACCATTCCGCCGGCATGGAGATCATCGCCAGCCCGGAGCTGTTCATCGCCACGGCGGCCGAGCGCACCAAGCATATCCGCCTGGGCACCGGGGTCTCCTCCCTGCCCTATCACCACCCGCTGATGCTGGCCGACCGGATCAACCAGCTGGACCACATCACCCGCGGCCGGGTGATGTTCGGGGCCGGGCCGGGCGCCCTGTCGTCGGACGCCTTCATGATGGGCATCTCGCCCCTCAAGCAGCGGGACATGATGGACGAGGCCCTGGCGGCCATCGTCCAGCTGCTGCGCGGCGAGACCGTGACCATGAAGACCGACTGGTTCGAGCTGGCCGAGGCGCGGCTGCAGATGACCCCCTATTCCCGCCCCAGCGTGGAGATGACGGTGGCCAGCCAGGTCTCCCCCACCGGCAGCCGGGCGGCCGGCAAGCACGGGCTGGGGCTGCTCTCGATCGGCGCCACCTCCGCCGGGGGCTTCAACGCCCTGGCTTCCAACTGGGCCATCGCCGAGGAGGCGGCCAAGGACGCCGGCATGACCGTCGACCGCGCCGCCTGGCGCCTGGTCGGGCCCATGCACGTGGCCGAGAGCCGCGAACAGGCCCGGGCCAACGTCGCCTTCGGACTGCACAAGTGGATGGCCTATTTCCGCGACGTGGCCCAGCTGCCCATGGCCCCCGAGGGCGACGGCGATCCGGTGGACCGGTTCATCGAGTCCGGCATGGCGGTGATCGGCACGCCGGACGACGCCGTGGCGCAGATCGAGCGGCTGCAGAAACAGTCCGGCGGCTTCGGCGCCTTCCTGCAGCTGGCGCACAACTGGGCCGACTGGGCGCAGACCAAGCGGTCCTATGAACTGATCGCCCGCTACGTCATGCCCAAGGTCCAGGACCTGAACGTCAACCGCGAGGCCAGCTACCAGTGGGTGGGCGACAACGCCGAGCGCTTCATGGCCCAGGCCCGCATGGCCGTGGGCGTCCGCATCGCCCAGCACATCCAGGAAAAGGGCGTGGACAACATCCAGCCGGAGATCCTGCAGGCCATGGGGATGGCCAAGAAGGAGGAGTAGGCCTCGGCGGGCGGGCGCGTTCGGCGGTTGATCTCGCGGGCCATTCGCGGTCTAGCTTGGCTCTGAGGGGTCCGCGGCCAAACCTTGGAAGGCGCCGACCGCCCCAGCAACCTCAGCCTTGGCCAGCCGAAATGACACGTTTCAACGCCGCGAGCCGCAACGTCAGCCTGCTGATCGCGGCGCTTGGGCTAGGCCTCGCCGGCGCGGCCCAGGCCGAGGCTGTCGCCGCCCCGGCTCCGCCGCCGGCCCACTGCGTCCTGCTGGTGGGGGGAGGCATTCCCGTGACCCCGGACCCGAAGGTCAACGCCTTCTGGCTGGCGGTGAACCGGGTGCTGTCGGCGGACATTCAAACCGACCTCGCTCTGAAGGGCTACGTCGTCGACGGCATGGTCGCCGACAGTCCCGACCGGGACCAGCGGCTGGCGGCCGTGACAAAGCAGCTCGTTCAGGACGGATGCGAAAAGGCGGTGCAGGTGTCCATCGCCCTGACCGGTGCGGCGGACAAGCCCGACGTCACTTCGGCCTTCGAATTCGGCATCATGGTGTTTCATTTGAACATCACGGACGTGCCCGGAAAGGCGATGAAGTCTGTCCGGATCGCCGGCGACTATTCCAAGAGCTACACCTACCCGCTGACCAAGGCGGTCATGGACAAGCTGTCCATGATCACCCTCAGCGCGCAGATCGCCAGCGACCTGGACGACGCCAAGGTGCTGCCGCTGGCGAAATAGGCCGGCGGGGGGGGAGAGGCTCATCACCACCTCACAGGCGATCCTAGGCCTTCTCCCCTTGCGGGAGAAGGTGGCCCGAAGGGCCGGATGAGGGGTCGCGCCGGCGATTCCCGTGTTTTTTCAACATTTTATCGGACGGGCCGGCGCGACCCCGTCCGCCTTCGGCGGGATGGTCTTCTCCCGCAAGGGGAGAAGGCCTTCTTCGTTCGCCCCTTAAGTCACTGGCACGCCTGCGGCGACGATGTCCTTCAGATTCAGGGGGCTACAAACTCACCACCACCTTCTTCGCCGACACCCCCCGGCGCAGCGCGTCCAGACCCGCCTGCACGTAGGCAAGGCCGCTTCCCACCACCACCGGCTCCGGCGCCGGGACGAACTGGCCGGCGGCCAGGGCCCCGGGCAGGAAATCGGCGTAGATCATCGGGCCGACGGCATTGGCGTGGAGGGTGCTGCCGAAGATGGACGCCGTGCGAATCCCGCGCATCCGGGACTTCAGCAGCAGGCCGAGATTGCCGGTGATGAACCGCGGAAGCTTGCCCAGGAAGGCCAGGGTCGCGGCGCCGCCGTCCGGCAGGTCGTCGAACTTCAACGGGAAGCTGGCGATGGAGACGATCTTGGCGCCCTGGCAGCGATGGACCACATCCAGGCAGGCGGCGGCGGCGTTGTCGCCGATGGCCAGGGCGCCGGCGAGGGTCTTGCCCTTGCAGGCGGCCACGATGTCCTTGACGACGGTGGGGCTGTTGTAGTCGAAGGCCCCGCTCGCCCCGAGCCCGCGAACATAGTCGAAGTTCTTCGGCGAGGCGGTGGTGATCACCGCGTAGCCGGCGGCCACGGCCAGCTGGATGGCGTTGCTGCCGACGCTGGTCGAGCCGCCCCAGATCAGCAGGGTCTTGCCGGCGGCCCTGGGCGGCACGGTAGGCGGATCGAGGGCCAGATGGTCCTGCTGGAAGAGGCCGCACGCCGCCGTCGACGCGCCGAGGGGAATGACCGCGGCGCGTTCATAGGACAGGCTGTCCGGGATCGCCGAGGTCATGTGCTCCAGCAGCACCGCATAGGCCTGGAAGCCGCCCTCCGCGGCCCTGTTCCGTTTCGGATCCGAACCCAGGGCGTGGCCCACCACCCGGTCACCGACCTTGAATCGGGTGACTCCCGCGCCGACCTCGACCACCTCGCCGGCGACGTCGGACCCCAGGATGAAGGGGTATTTGATGAAGGTGAAGGTCATGTCGCCGATCCGCTGCATGATCCAGTCCACGGTGTTGATCCCGATGGCCCGGGTCATGACGACGACCTCGCCCTGGCCGGGCTGGGTATAGGGCGCCGGCTTGACCACCAGCGGGGCGCGTTTGGCCGGAATCCAGGCGGCGGTGTTGAACGGCATGGGGCGATCCTTTGCGGTCAGGCGGCCGGTTCGGCCAGGGCCCTGTCCACGGCCTGGCGATAGGTCAGCAGCGGCCGGGGCAGGAGGGCGCGGATGGGCAGGGGATCGCCAACGGCGTCCATGCCCAGGCTGGAGAGGGCGGCCTTCAATGTGCCCCTGGCCAGCCCCATCCGGCGTTCGATCGGGCCCGAGAACAGGATCATCAGCCCCCGCGGCGCGCTGATCTTCAGCGGCGCACGGCGTCCCTGCGCCGCGGCGACGATGTCGACCATCTGGTTGTTGGTCAGCACCTCGTCATTGCCCACGTCGAAGGCCTGGCCATAGGCGCGGGGCTCCTCCAGCACGCCGATCAGATAGTAGAGCAGGTCACTGATCGCGATGTTGCGCATCTTCTGCCGGCCGGGGCTGAAGGTGACGGCCAGGCGCTTGCGGGCCTGGACCACCATGCCGCCGAAGCCGCGTCCGCCCCGGCCGACGATCTGGCCCGGGCGGATGCAGGTGGCGTCCAGGCCGCTGGTCAGCAGCAGCTGTTCGGCCCGGGCGCGGCGGCGGACCCAGACATTGGGCGAGGCCGCATCGACGCCGAGGAAGGTCACATAGATCAGCCGGCGCACCCCGTGGGCGCGGCAGGCGGCGAGGAGGTTTTCCAGGCCGGCGATCTCGATATCCATGAAGCCCGCCCCGGCCGCGCCGTTCGGCTGGGGGGAGATGGTGTGGATGGAGATGTAGACCGCCTCCATGCCCTCCACAGCCCGCATCATCGACGCCGCGTCGGCGATGTCCCCCTGGACGATCTGCGCCCCCGCCGCGTCCAGGTCCGCCACCTTGGCGGGGTTGCGCGCCACGCAGCGGACGGCGTAGCCCTCCGCCAGCAGGGCCTTGGCGAGGCGGCCGCCGACGAAGCCGGAGGCGCCGAGGATGAGGATCTTATGCATGGACGCCTTTGCGCAGGGGGCTTCGTCCAGCATGATGAGCGGGCGGCGCGAGACGATCCATACGCTAACGTCCGCAATTTGTTTGCGATCGTACGGGAACGGGCAGCGGGGGGTTGTCGCGCGGGATAAGTCAGGCGCGTTGAATGAAGCCGTTGCGGCGGACCGACGCCCCCTCCGTCACTTCGCTTCGCTCAGCGCCGTCGAGAGCGCGGGCGCGCTTTACGCGCCCGATGCGTTCGCTGAAAGCGAACGCCGCTCTCGACCCCCCGCTACGCGGTGGAGGACAACGTTCGCTTTGCTCCACCGTGAAACGGGNNCGGCGAAGCCGACTGAGGGGGCGTCGGTCCGCCGCAAGCCCGTTTGTGATTCCGCCTAAAGCCAACGCCCTCAGACGGCCGTCAGGTCGATCGGCAGGTGGCGGACCCGCTTGCCGCAGGCGGCGAAGATGGCGTTGCACAGGGCCGGGATCACCGGCGGCAGCGACGGCTCGCCCAGGCCCGTCGGCGCGTTGTCCGACAGCACCCAGTGGACCTCGATGTCCTCCGGCGCCTCGCGCATGCGCAACAGCGGATACTGGTCGAAGTTGCCTTGCACGGTGGCCCCGTCAACGACGGTGATCACCTGGTGCAGGGCCTGGCTGATGCCGTCGAGGGCCGCCCCCTGGCACTGGTTGATGGCGCCCGCGGGGTTGACGATCTGGCGGCCGATGTCGCCGGCCATCCAGACCTTGTGCACGCGGACCTTGCCCGCCGCATCCACCGACGCCTCGACCACCTCGGCAAAATAGCCGCCGTAGCTGTTGCAGTAGGCGACGCCCAGGCCGTGGCCCGCGGGAAGCGCCCGGCCCCAGCCGGATACCTCCCTGGCCTTGCGCATCACCGCCAGCAGCCGCGCGGCGGCCTGGGTCGGCGGCTGGGAGGGCTTGCCCTCTGCCGCGACCAGCAGGTCGATGCGGAAATCCATCGGATCGCGGCCGGCGGCGTGCGCCACCTCGTCCAGGAAGCTCTGGTAGACAAACGACATGCCGTTGCTGCGCGGCGCGCGCATGGGGCCGGTGGGCACCGCGCTGGGCACGGCGGAGGTGACGAACTCGAGGTTCTCCACCGCCCGGCCGGGGATCTCGTTCACATTGACGTCGGCGTTGCGGGGGCCGGCGCCGTGGCCGATGGCGTGGTGGCGCAGGGCGATCAGCCGGCCCTGCGCGTCCAGGCCCGCCTTGAAACCGTGGTAGCCGCCGGAGCGATAGAAGTCGTGCGCCATGTCGTCTTCCCGCGACCAGAGCAGCTTGACCGGCGCGCCGCCGGTCTTCTGGGCGATGGCGGCGGCCTCGACCATGTAGTCGTTGGCCAGCCGACGGCCGAAACCGCCGCCGCAGCGGATCATGTGGATGGTGACGTCCCCGGGCTTGGCGCCCAGGGTGCGCACGATCAGGCCGCGGCCCTGCTCGGGGTTCTGGGTCGGCGCCCAGATCTCGAACCTGCCGTCCTTGTACTGGGCCGTGCAGTTCTGCGGCTCCAGGGCGGTGTGGGCCAGGAAGGGATAGGAATAGCGCGCCTCCACCAGCTTGACCGCGGTCTTGAACGCCGCGTCCGGATCGCCGTCCTTGCGGGCGACAGCCTGGGGCGGCTGGTCGAACAGGGCGGCGGCCTGCTTGGCGAAACCCTCGGTGGACTGGCCGGCGCTGGGTCCGGGCGCCCACCTGGCGTTCAGCAGCTTGCGGGCGCGCTGGGCGGCCCACCAGCTGTCAGCGATCACGGCGACGCCGCTGACCACGGTGGACGGATCGGCGCCGCCGTCGAGGACGAAAACGTCCTTCACCCCCGGCGAGGCCTTGGCGGCGGCGAGGTCGGCGCTGACGAGTTTGCCGCCATAGCCGGGCGCCTTCTCGAAGGCGGCGTAGACCATGCCCGGAAGGCGCACGTCGATGCCGAACAGGGGCTTGCCGGCGACGATGGCGGGGGCGTCGACCTGCCCGCGCGGCGTGCCGATGATCTTGTAGGCCTTGGGATCCTTCAGGACGAGGGTGGCGGGATCCGGGACCGGCAGGGTCGCGGCCAGGGCGGCCAGACGGCCGTAGCCGAGCCTGCGCCCGCTGGCGGCGTGGACCACCTGGCCGGCGTCGGTGGAAAGGCTCGTGGCGTCGACCTTCCAGGTCTGGGCGGCGGCGGCAATCAGCATCGCCCGCGCCGTGGCGCCCGCCCGGCGCATGGGCTCCCAGGCGTTGGGGATCGAGCGCGAGCCGCCGGCGACCTGACCGCCGTAGAGGGCCTGGTCGGCGTCGGCCTGGACGATCTTCACGCTCTCCCAGGGCGCATCCAGCTCCTCGGCGATCAGCATCGGCAGGCTGGTCTTCACCCCCTGGCCGATCTCCGGCGACTTGGCGGTGATGGTGATCAGGCCGGACGGGGCGATATGGACGAAGACGTTGGGCGTGAAGCCCGCCTCGGCGGCGCCGACCGCGTGGGCGGCCTCGGCCAGGGTCACCGCCATCAGCAGGCCGCCGCCGGCGGCGGAGGAGACCTGCAGGAAACGCCGCCGCGACGGCGAAAATCCATCAGCCATCGTGCTGCTCCGTCATCTGGGCCGTGGCTGTGGAGACGCCGCCGACCGTCTTGATCGCGGCGCGAATGCGCAGGTAGGTGGCGCAGCGGCAGAGGTTGCGGGACATGGCCGCGTCGATCTGGGCGTCGGTGGGGTGCGGGGTGGTCTTCAGCAGGGCGGTGGCGGCCAGGATCTGGCCGGGCTGGCAGTAGCCGCATTGGGCGACGTCCAGCTCGACCCAGGCGGCCTGGACCTGCCGACCCACCGGATCGGCGCCGATCCCCTCGATGGTCACGATCGCCTTGCCGGCCAGGCCGGCGATCGGCTGCTGGCAGGCGCGCACCGGCAGGCCGTCCAGGTGCACCGTGCAGGCGCCGCAGGAGGAGATGCCGCAGCCGTACTTGGTCCCGACCATGCCGAGGGTGTCGCGCAACGCCCACAGGAGCGGCGTATCGCCCGGCGCGTCCACGGCAACGGCCTTGCCGTTGATGCTCAGTGTGTAGGCCACGTTGCGCCTCCCGGGTCCAGTGGGCGGCATGCTAGGCGCGGATCGGGCGTGACTAAAGGTTTCGGCCGCAAATTTCTGCGGGCGCGGAAACCCGGAATGGCGGCCCCGAGACCTTTCAATTTGTCCGCTCATCCCGCCGAATGGCGGGATGAGCGGTGGTTTGGGTGGCTGCACGGGCTGTTGGTCTCACATTTCCCTCCGCCCCACCTTCCCAAACCGCCCTCGCCGGTTCAGGAAATCCCCAAGCCCGAGGCTCACCCAGGACCCGGCGCAGGAGCGAGACCGCCATGGACCTCAAGGACCGCATCATCGTCATCACCGGCGCGGCCAGCGGCATCGGCCGGGCCATGGCCCAGCGGTTCGCCGCCGAGGGGCCGAAGCTGATCGTCTGCGCCGACCGGGACGAGACGGGCGCAAGGGCGACGGCGGCGCAGGTCGGCGGCGTGGCCTTCAAGGTCGACGTGTCGGTGGAGGCCGAGATCCAGTGGCTGATCGAGACGGTGGAGACGGATCACGGGCCCATCGACCTGTTCTGCTCCAACGCCGGCATCGGCGTCGCCGGCGGGGCCGAGGCCTCCAACGACGCCTGGCAGCGGATCTGGGACATCAACGTCATGGCCCACGTCTGGGCGGCCCGGCATCTCGTACCGCGGATGACGGCGCGGGGGGGCGGCTACCTGCTCAACACCGCCTCGGCCGCCGGCCTGCTGTCGCAGATCGGTTCGGCCCCCTACGCGGTGACCAAGCACGCCGCCGTCGGCCTCGCCGAGTGGCTGGCCATCACCCACGGGGACGCGGGGATCAAGGTCTCGGTGCTCTGCCCGCAGGCGGTGCGCACGGCGATGACCGCCGGCAACGAGGACGGCGTCGCCAGCGTCGACGGGATGATGGAGCCGGAGGAGCTGGCCGAGGTGGTGGTCAAGTCCATCGCCGCCGAAGTGTTCCTGATCCTGCCCCACCCTCAGGTGCTGGACTACATGCGCCACAAGACCGCCGACTACGGGCGGTGGATCGGCGGGATGCGCAAGCTGAACCGGCGGTATCAGGGGTAGGCCGCCCCCTTCCAGTGGACCGAGGCCTTCTCCCCTTGCGGGAGAAGGTGGCGCGAAGCGCCGGAAGGGGTCGCACCGGCGAGCTGTCGGCGAAGCCGACACACAAGGGGGCGTCGGGCCGTCGCAACCCAGTCAGTGGAGTCCAACGAAGCCGCTCCCGCGCCTAGACCCGCCCCGGCTCCACGACGATCTTCACCTGGCGCTCGGGATCGGCGAGGTCGGTGAAGGCCTTGGCCACGCCCTCCAGGCCAACCGCGCTGGTGATCACCGGGGCGACGTCGATGCGGCCCTCGGCGATGTCGCTCAGGGTCGCGGCGAACTCCTCCGGCGTGTAGCCGAGCACGAAGCGGAAATCGATCTGCTTGGAGATGGCGATGAAGGGCTCGATGGTGTCGGGCTGCATGCAGACGCCGGCGACGATGATCTGCGAACCCGGCGGGCAGGCCTCCATCAGGCTCTGGATCACCCCGGGCACGCCGACGCATTCGAAGATGATCGCCCGGCGGGGAACGCGGCCCATCATCCGGGTCATCATCTGCTCGGCGCCGGTGGTCGCCACGCCCATGTCGGCCCACTTGCCGTGGGGGGATTCCTTGGCCGGATCGACGACGATGTCGGCGCCCATCTTCTCGGCCATGGCCCGGCGCGCCGGGGAGAAGTCGGCGGCGGCGATCGGGCCGTAGCCGCGCGCCTTGAGGGAGGCGATCACCGCCAGCCCCACGGGGCCGCAGCCGATCACCAGGGCGGCGCTATCCTCGTCCAGGGCGGCGCGGCCGGCGGCGTGGGCGCCGACGGCGAAGGGCTCGGTCATCGCCGCCTGGCGGTCGGAAAGGCCATTGGGCGCCTCCAGCAGCAGGGCGTCGGAGACCAGCATCCGCTCCGCGAAGCCGCCGGGGTAGGTGTTGGAATAGCCGATGGCGGCGTAGCCGGCGGGGCCGAAGATCACCGGCATGGAGACCACCCGGGTTCCAGGCTTCAGGCGTTTCACATCGCCCGGGGCATAGTCGAGGATCTCGGCGCAGAACTCGTGGCCGAAGATGACGTCCTTCTTCGGGTCCATGCCCGCGGGCGACCCGGCGCGGACGGAGGCCTCGACCATGTCGTCCAGGTGGTGCAGGGCGTGCAGGTCCGAGCCGCAGATGCCGCAGCAGAGGGTCTTGACCAGCACCTCGCCGGGGCCGGGGGTGAGGTCGGCGACCTCCTCGCAGACCAAGGTTCCCTGCCGCGCAATCACCGCCCGCATGGTTTCACTCCCTTTTTTGTTGCGGGGATCATCCTTGCCCGCGAGGGGGATGGCAACGCGCGACGTTGGGGAAGGTGGTGAAGTTTTTTGGGGGGAGTGGAAGAAACCTTCTCCCCTCGTGGGAGAAGGTTTTCTTCGCTACGCCACCGCCCGCATGCTGACCCCGCCGATGGCCACCGCGTCGTCCTTTACCTCCAGCCCCGCCTTGCGCGCCGCCTCGAACACGGCGGCGACGTCGCGGACGCGGATGTCCAGCCCGACCACCCCGGTCCCGTCCGCGTCCACCGGCGGCACGAAGCGGATCACGCCGGGGGAGAGGGCCACGGCGGGGGCGCCGCGGTCCTCCGTCAGCGGAACATCCAGCAGGTGGGCGAAGCGGGCGGCGGCGGCGGCGGGGTCGCGGTGCTGGATGGTGGTTCCCAGGATGCCGAGGCTGACGTCGCTGGGGAAGGCGCGCCAGTCGGGGCCGGCGGGGGGCCAGTCGCTCAGGGGCTCCGTCCAGGCGGCGTCGCCGTCCACGGAGTCGATGGAGAGCAGCACCCCGGCGCAGTCGCCAGGATGGAAGTGGGTGTAGCGGTAGGTCTCGCCGCGGCTGCGGGCGATGATCCGCACGCCATCGGCCTCCAGGCGGGCGCGGTGACCAAGCGCGTCGGCGTCCTGGGTGATGACCATGTAGCCGGCGTCGCCGCCCCGGCGAGCGAGGTAGCGGGCGCCGGAGGCGTCGTCGCGGATCGGCTCGAGCACCTCAAGGAACTCGCCGCCCACCGGCATGACGATGTTGGCGAGGCCGAAATATTCGACCCCCGGGTCACGGTAGGCGACCTTGAGGCCGAACACGGTCTCCAGGGCGGCCTGCACAGGGGCGATCTTTTGCGCCATCAGGGCGATCTGTCTCAGTCGCATGCGGGGTCCTCCTCCAGTTCGGCCAGCAGCGCCTCGGTGTGCTCGCCGAGCCTCGGCGGGTGGCGGCGGATGTTGGCGGGCGTTTTGGAGTATTTCACCGGCGGGCGCAGGTTGAAATAGGCGCCGGCCTCCGGATGTTCGTAGCGTTCGAAGAGGCCGACCGCCTTCAGGTGCGGATCGTCCATCAGCTCGTCCAGCCGATTCATCTTCGACACCGGAATATGCAGGGGCTTGAGCAGGGCCAGCCATTCGTCCGTGGTCTTCTCGCGGGTGACCGTGTCGACGAGGCGGTAGAGGTCGGCCACGTGCTTGGCGCGGGTGCGATAGTCGGCGAACCGCGGGTCCTTGCCCACCGTCTCGGCCCAGCCGGCGACGGCGAAGAACTGGTCCCACTGCTGGTCCGTGTACGGAAGCAGGCCGATGTAGCCGTCCTTGGTGGGAAACGGCTTGCGCTCGGGGTTGGCGACGCGGGTGTAGGCCCAGGGGCCGGTGGGGGGATCGTAGACGTGGCCGTAGAAGTGTTCGGCGAGGTTGAAGCTAGTCATGCACTCCAGCATCGGCACCTCCACGAACTGGCCCTCGCCGGTGCGCTGCTTGTGGAACAGGGCCGCCAGGGTCGCCTGGACCATGAAGTGGCCGCTGACCTTGTCGGCCACCAGGCTGGGCAGCAGGCGGGGGGTGGGATCGCCGTCAACCCGAGGGAGCAGGTCGGCGAAGCCGCAGGCGGACTGGATCAGGTCGTCGTAGGCGGGCTCCCCGGCATAGGGGCCCTCGGAGCCGTAGCCGGCGCCGTGGACATAGACGATGTCCGGCTTGATGGCTTTCAGCGCCTCGTAGTCGAGGCCCAAGCGGGTGAGGCCGTCGTAGCGCACCGAGGCGGCGAAGACGTCGGCGGACTTGATCAGTCGGCGGAGTGCCCTGGCGGCGCGCTCCTCGCGCAGGTCGAGCAGGATCGAGCGCTTGTTGCGGTTGATGGTCATGTAGATGGGGCCGAGGTCTTCCGGGCCGTCCGGCTGGCCGTGGCCGGCCCAGCGCATGATGTCGCCGCCGCCGCCCCGCCGCCCGCCCGGGAACTCCACCTTGATCACGTCCGCGCCCAGGTCGCCGAGCATCTGGGTGGCGTAGGCGCCGAAGACCACGCTGGTCATGTCGACGATGCGCACGCCGGCGAGGGGGCCGGTGGCCGTGGCGGCCAGGGTGTGGGTCTTTGGCATGGGCGGGCCTCCGTCATAGGTCGTTACGGCGGACCGACGCCCCCTCCGTCGGTTCGCTTCGCGAACTGCCACCTCCCCCGCTACGCGGTGGAGGACAACAGATTGATTTGCTCCACCGTGAAACGGGGGAGCTGTCGGCGAAGCCGACTGAGGGGGCGTCGGCCCGTCGCACACTTCCCCTCCCCCATGAACCGCCAGGCGCCGTCGCGCAATTCCCGCGATTGGCGGCGGCGCGCTTGCGGTCTTAAGATGGCCGCACAAGCGCCGCTCTGCGAACAGGCGCCCCGGAGGACCCATGGATTTCGAGCTCAGCGAAGAGCAGCGGATGCTCAAGGACCTGGTCGCCCGCTTCGTGCGCGACGAGCTTATGCCCCTGGAGGCCGGCGTGCTGGCCCGGGAGGCGGCCGGGGACGGCCTGGGCATCGGGGCGGCGGAGCACAAGCGGCTGGACGAGGTCTCCCGCACCCTGGGCCTCTGGGGTCTGGACGCGCCGGAGGACGTGGGCGGCTTCGACCTGCCGGCCGTGGCCATGGTCGGGGTCAACGAGGAGTTGGGGCGGACCATCACCCCCTACACATTGCCGCCGGACAGCCCCAACCTGCGCATGCTGATGGCCACGGTCACCGAGCGGCAGCGGGAGGCGTATCTGGCGCCCTATGTGCGCGGGGAGACCGTCTCGGCCATCGGCATCAGCGAGCCGGGGGCGGGGTCGGATCCGGCGGGGATGATCACCCGGGCGGACAGGGCCGGAAACGAAGATGGGACCGACGACTGGGTGATCAACGGCCGCAAGATCTGGATCAGCCGGGCCGCCGACGCCGACTTCACCATCCTGATGGCCGTGTCGGACAAGGAGAAGGGCGCCCGGGGCGGCATCTCCGCCTTCCTGGTCGACAAGGGCACGCCGGGCTTCAACGTGCTGCGGCGCATCCCGATGATCGGCGGGGCGGCGACCTATGAGGTGGCCCTGGAGGATTGCCGGGTTCCGGGATGGAAGCTGCTCGGGACAGAGGGCCAGGGGTTCGCGCCGATGCAGATCCGCCTGGGCACCCGGCGGCTGGAGATGGCCGCCTGGTCCATCGGCATGGCCCAGCGGGCGCTCGACATGATCTGCGAATTCGCCCCGCAGCGGAAAACCTTCGGCCAGCGATTGAGCGACCGGCAGGCGATCCAGTGGTGGGTGGCGGACGCGGCGACCAAGATCCACGCGGCGCGGCTGATGACCTACGACTGCGCCTGGAAGCTCGACCAGGGCCGGGACGTGCGGCTGGAGATCTCGATGATCAAGGCCTTCGCCACCGAGATGGCCTATGAGGTGGTCGACCACGCCATGCAGGCCCACGGCGCCATGGGCATGACCAAGGAGCTGCCCCTGCAGCTGATGGCGACGAAACTGCGCACCATGCGCATCTACGACGGCCCCACCGAGGTGCACAAATGGGTGGTGGCCCGCAACCTGCTCGGGAGAAGCGGATGACAGTGGCGGCGGATCCGGACCTGGCGGCCGACCTCCAGACCGCCGCGCACCTGACCGGCCGCTTCGTACTGCGGTCGGGGGCGGTATCGGACGTCTACTTCGACAAGTTCCGCTTCGAATCCGATCCCGGACTGCCGCGCCGGGTGGCCCGCCGGATAGTCGCCCTACTCTCACCCGGCGTCGAGGTGCTGGCGGGGTTGGAGCTGGGCGGCGTGCCCATCGCCACCGCCATGGCCTTGGAGAGCGGCCTGCCCGTCGTCTTCGTTCGCAAGGCGGCCAAGGCCTATGGCACCTGCCGGGCGGTGGAGGGCGCCGACATCGCCGGCCTGCGCGTGGCGATCATCGAGGACGTCATCTCGACCGGAGGCGCCATCGTCGCCGGCGCCGAACGCCTGAGCGAGGCCGGCGGCCGGGTCGGCGAGGTGATCTGCGCGGTCTGGCGCGGGGCGGGCGAACCGGCGCTGGCGGCGCTGCCGGGGGTGAGGATCGCCGCGGCTTTCATTCAATCGGATTTGATGGCGACCCGCCATCCAGGGAGGGACCTATGATCGCCGACGCCTACGGAGACATTCGCATCGAACGGCACGGCCACGTTGTGGTCTGCGAGATCGACAAGCCGCCGCACAATCATGTCTCGGTGAAGCTGATCACCGACCTGGCTGACGCCTTCGAGGCCCTGGACGGGGACGCGCAATGCCGCGCCATCGTCCTGGCCAGCGCCGGCAGGACCTTCTGCGGCGGGGCCGACCTGCAGGCGCCGGGCGGCCTTTCGGCCAGCGGCGGCATGGAGGCGATCAATCCGCTCTACACCGCCGCGGTGCGGCTGTTCGGCTGCAAAAAGCCCATCGTGGCCGCCGTGCAGGGCTCGGCGGTGGGGGCGGGGCTGGGCCTGGCCCTGGTGGCCGACTTCCGCATCGCCGCGCCGGAAGCGCGGTTCAGCGCCAACTTCGTCAAGCTGGGCTTCCATCCCGGTTTCGGCATCAGCCATACTCTTGCGCGCGTCGTCGGCGAGCAGAAGGCGGCGCTGATGATGCTCACCGGCCGGCGGGTGAAGGCGGATGAGGCCCTGGCCTGGGGGCTGGTGGACGCCGTGGTCCCCGCCGAGACCCTGCGCGCCGAGGCCCTGGCCCTGGCCCAGGAGATCGCCGAGAACGCCCCCCTGGCGGTGCAGTCCACCCGCGCCACGATCCGCGGGAACCTGGCCGAGGCGGTGCGGGCGCAGACGGCCATCGAGTTTCGCGAACAATCCTGGCTGCGCGCCACCGCCGACTTCGCCGAGGGCGTCCGCGCGGTGGCCGAGCGGCGGCCGGGGGTGTTTGTGGGGGGGTGAGGTCACTGCTCCTCCCCCATTTATGGGGGAGGTGGCGCGAGCGTAGCGACGCGACGGGGGCAAGTGGAGGGGCGCAGACTTGCCTCCTCCGGCCCCTCGCGTTGCTCGGGTCCACCTCCCCCATAGATGGGGGAGGAGCGAGATCACGCCGTTGAACTGAACGAGGAGGAACCACCCCATGCCCACCCTGACCCGCGACGGCGTCGCCCTGCACTACGAGGTCCACGGCGCCGGCCCCGTGATCCTGCTCAGCCACGGCTATTCGTCCACGGGCGAGATGTGGCGGGGGCAGATCGAACCCCTGTCGAAGACCCACACCCTGGTCACCTGGGACATGCGTGGGCACGGGCAGTCCGACTATCCGGAGGACCCCGCCGCCTACTCAGAAGCCGCCACGGTGGCGGACATGGCCGCCATCCTGGACGCGGTGGGGGCGGACAAGGCGGTGATCGGCGGGCTTTCCCTGGGGGGCTACATGTCCCTGGCCTTCAACCGGGTCCATCTGGAGCGGGTGACGGCGCTGCTGATCATCGACACCGGGCCGGGATATCGCAACGACGCGGCCCGGGACGGCTGGAACGCCAACGCCCTGAAGACGGCGGAGCGGTGGGAGCGGGACGGACTGGCGCGGCTGGCGTCCGGCTCGGCGGAGACCCGAACGAGCCGCCATCGCAACGCCGAGGGCCTGGCGTTGGCGGCGCGGGGCATGCTGACCCAGCGGGACGCCGGGGTGATCAACTCCCTGCCCACGATCGGGGTCCCGGCCCTGGTGCTGGTGGGGGCGGAGGATACGCCGTTCCTGGCCGCCGCCGACTACATGGCCGCGAAGATTCCGGGGGCGAAGAAGGTGGTGATCGACGGCGCGGGGCACGCGGCCAACATCGACCAGCCGGGGGCGTTCAATGCGGCGGTGGTGGGGTTTTTGGCCGGGGCGGGGGTTTAGGGCTTGGGCTCGCCCAATCCGGCCAGAAAGCGGGCGCGCCGCGCCGACTGATTGGCTTCCTCCTCCGCCAGGCGGATCGCCAGCATGCGGGAGACGTGCGCAAGCGATGGATCGACCAATTGACGTCGGAGGCGCTGGATGTTGGCGTTGTTCACCCAGGCGTCGAGAGGGGTCATGGCGGTTCGCCTCGGGGAGCTCATGTCCCGACCGGCCAACGCGAGCGACAGGGAAAGGATGCGTGGCGCGGGCCCGAACCAGCGTCCCCTTGAACCCAACACGCCCTAACCTGCCTTGGACGGAGCGCGGGGGTCACCTGAAAGGTTCAGGGTAGTTCCCATCCCCGGAGGGATGCGCGGAAAACCTTCTCCCCTCGTGGGAGGAGGAGGGGGCGCGCCGGCCCATCCGCGCCTTCTTCCGCGACACCGGCGCCGCCGCAAGATCACTGATCCGCCGGTGCGCCCCCTCATCCTCCCCCTTCGCTTCGCTCGCGGGCCCCTCCTTCTCCCACGAGGGGAGACGGGATTCTTGACGTACTCGCGACGATGTTCTAGTTTTGTTCTCAATGATCGCCCAGCCCGCCCCCTCCCAGCCTGACCCCGAGGCCTACGCCGCCCGGCGGATCGCCGTGGCGCACCGGTTGGTGGAAATGACCCTGGAGGTCGCCGAGGCGGCGCAGCGGCGGGCCCTGGCGTTGATGGAACGGGAGATCGCGGCGGCGGAGGCCGGCGAGGCCGCGCCGGCCGAGGAGGCTGGGGCCAAGGGCCGCCGGGACGATCCGGTGGCCGCCGTCGAGCGGGCGCCGCGCTCGGTGCGGCTGAGCCTGGCCCTGGCGGCGCGGCTGGACGGGGACGAGCCCGTCCGCAAGGCGCGGGTGCGGACGGAGGCGGCGGCCGAGCGGGAGGCCGAGGCCGACGCCCGTCGGCGCGCGCAGGAGGCCAAGGCCCTCGCCGAATTCATCGAGACCGCCAGCCGTAATGAGATCGTCGTCGACGCGGCGGCGCAGGCCTTCGAGCGGGCTGGCCTGGAGGACGACGAGATCGATGAGCGGACCCAGGAGGTCAGCGAGCGGCTGAACGAGGGCGAGTGGGAGTTCGACGTCTGCGAACGTCCCATCGGGGCGGTGCTCGCCCAGGTGCTCAAGGACCAGGAGGTGGATGCGGTCTGGTCCCTGTGGGCCGGCGAGGCCTGGGCGATCGAGGAGGCGGCGACAGACGCCGAAGGCTCTCCCTACGCCCGGGGTGGAGCGGCGCGGGTCAGAGCCGGCGGCGAGCCATCGACGGCGCCGCCAGAAGAGCCGGCCCGCGAGCCGGTCGCGGCCGATGGATCATCGCCTTAGATCCTTTTAACTCCGCTCACCCCGGCGGAGGCCGGGGCCCAGATCATAAGGCTCGGTGTCGGGTCATGTTCTACGTCTATATCGTCGCCAACCGGCGGAACGGGACGATCTACGTCGGCTCGACGGATGATCTGTCGCGGCGGATCTGGCAGCATAGGACCAAGGCCTTTCCGGGGTTCACCGCCAAGCATGGCTGCGACCGGCTGGTCTGGTTCGGGGTGCAGCATACCCGGCTGGCAGCCTCCGCACGGGAGCGGCGGATCAAGGAATGGAAGCGGCTTTGGAAGCCGCGGCTGATCGAAGAGGCGAATCCGACCTGGGCGGATCTGTATGAGACGCTCAACCTTTGAAAGGCGCGCCTTATGATCTGGGCCCCGGCCTCCGCCCATAGGCGCTAACCTAAGGTCAGTTGGGCTCGCCGCCCCACGGCCCGTCATCCCGGCCGGAGCGAAGCNNCCGCTGGGTCCCGGCTCTCCGCGCAAGGGCGCTCCGGCCGGGATGACGAGCAGGGGAGCAGCTCACGGCAGGCCCAACCCGCTTAAGTTAGCGCCTATGGGCCTGCGCCGGGGCGAGCGGAATAAATCCCGGGACGGCCTGAGCCCGTGGAGTCCCGCAAGTCCCCACCGCAAATCGGACGCAATAGTTGCTATTGTGCGCCCGCCCTGTGGAGACCCTCGCTGATGCCCCGTTTCGCCGGCCGCCTGGCCGCCGCCCTGTTGCTGACGACCGCCGCCGCCCTCGCCCCCGCCGCCCAGGCGCAGCCTGGGCCCGCGCCGGCGCGCGCCGCGGCCGCCGTGCCGCCGATGGCCTATCATCTGCGGGTGCTGCCCAACGGCCTGCGCCTTTACACCGCCGTGGACCGCTCGACCCCCAATGTGACCGTGCAGGTCTGGTACGGGGTCGGCTCCAAGGACGATCCCAAGGGCCGCTCCGGCTTCGCCCACCTGTTCGAACACCTGATGTTCAAGGGCGCCCGGGACCTGCCGCCGGAGAGCTTCGACCGGCTCACCGAGGACGTGGGCGGGTTCAACAACGCCTCCACCAGCGACGACTACACCGAATATCACGAGGTGATTCCGGCGAACCACCTGCAGCGGCTGATCTGGGCCGAGGCCGAGCGGATGAGCGGCTTGGTGGTGGACGAAGCCGACTTCAAGTCCGAACGCGCGGTGGTGGAGGAGGAACTGCGCCAGCGGGTGCTGGCCGATCCCTATGGCCGGCTGTTCACCCTGGACGTCCCCGAGGCCAGCTTCACCGTCCATCCCTACCACCGGCCGACCATCGGCAGCATCGACGACCTGGAGTCGTCGAGCCTGGCCGACGTGCGCGCCTTCCACGCCCTCTACTACCGCCCCGACAACGCCAGCCTGATCGTCATCGGCAACTTCGACCCCGCCGCCCTCGACCGCTGGGTGGACCAGTATTTCGGCGCTATCGTCCGGCCCGCCGAGCCCCTGCCGCGGGTGACCGCCGTCGAGCCGCCCCGGGCCGGCCCCCGGGTGATCGACGCCTATGGCCCTAACGTGCCCTTGCCGGCGGAGGTGCTGTCCTACCCGGCGCCGGACGCCGCCGCCCCCGACGCGGCGGCCCTGAAGGTGGTCGACGCCATCCTCAGCGCCGGCAAGTCGTCCCGCCTCTACGACGGTCTCGTCTATCGCCAGGCCCTGGCCCAGAGCGTGTTTTCCAACGCCGACCTGCGCCAACAGGGCGGGCTGTTCGCCGTCGGCGTGGTGCTGGCCGACGGCAAAACCCTCGAGGCGGGGGACGCGGCCTTGCGCGCCCAGGTCGCCCGGCTGCGGGACGCCCCGGTGAGCGCCGCCGAGCTGGCCTCGGCCAAGAACCAGCTGCTGGCCGCCATCCTGCGCGGCCGCGAGACCGTGGACGGCCGGGCCAGCGAGCTGGGCGCCACCATCACCGTCGAGGGCGACGCCGCCAAGGTGAACAGCGACGTCGCCGAGCTGGCGGCGGTGAGCGCGGCCGACATTCAGCGGGCGGCCCGGACCTGGCTGCGCGACGACAGGGTGATCGCCATCCGATACCGCGCCGAGAGCGCGCGGCCGGCCGGCCAGGCCGACGCCCTGACCCAGGAATCCCCCCTGGTGGCCGCCCGGCCCCTGGTCGCCCCCGCCGTGGTGGCGGCCTTCGAGACCCTGCCGGCCGACCGGCGCCAGGCGCCACCGCCTCCGGCCGCCGCGGTTTCGGCGCGCCTGCCGCACGCGGTGGAGCGGACCCTGGCCAACGGCCTGCGGGTGATCGTCGCCCGCACCGGCGACCTGCCCATCGTCACCGCCTCGCTCAGCGTGCGCGGCGGGGCGGTGTTCGATCCTCCCGGACGGTCGGGGCTGGCGGACGTGACCGCGGGCCTGCTGACCCAGGGCACGCCCACCCGTTCGGCGAGCGACATCGCCGCCCAGGTGGAGTCCCTCGGCGGGGCGATCGGCGCCGCCGCCGGCTATGATTCCGAGGCGATCAGCCTTTCCAGCCTCACCGAGACCCTGCCCCAGGGCCTGCCGATCCTGGCCGACGCCGCCCGCCATCCCCTGTTCGCCCAGGACGAGCTGGACCGGCTGCGCCAGCAGAAGGTCAACGACCTGACGGTGGCCATGCAGGACCCGGCGACGGTGGCCGGCATGGTGATGACCGCCTCGGTCTTCGCCGGCGGCCCCTTCGGCCACCCGGTCTCGGGCACGCCGGCCTCCCTGGCGCGGATCGACCGGGACGCGGTGATCCAGCAGCACGCGCGGCTGTTCCGTCCCGACAACGCGGTGCTGGTGATCACCGGCGGCATCGAGCCGGCTGAGGCCTTCGCCCTGGCGGAGCGCGATTTCGGCGACTGGGCCCGGCCGGCCGGACCACCGCCGGTCCTGCCCGGCTCCGGTCCGGCGGCGGCGGCGCGGGTGGTGGTGGTCGACCTGCCGGGAACCGGCCAGGCGGCGGTGCTGGTGGGGGGACGCTCCATCGGCCGGGTGGACCCGGCCTACTACACCGCCTCGGTGGAGGACCATGTGCTGGGCGGCGGCTATTCGGCGCGGCTCAACGAGGAGATCCGGGTCAAGCGGGGCCTGAGCTACGGCGCCTACAGCGGCATCAGCTTCTGGCGCGACGTGGGCCTGTTCCAGGCCTCCGCCCAGACCAAGAACCCCTCCGCCGACGAGGTCGCCGCCCTGATCCTGGAACAGATCCGCACCCTGGGCGCGGCGCCCGCCCCGGCGGAGGAGCTGGCCGCCCGCAAGGCCGACCTGATCGGCGAGTTCGGCCGCTCGGCGGCCACCAGCGGCGGCCTCGGGCAGATGTTGTCCCTGCGGGCGGTGGAGGGGGTGGACATCGGCGAGGTGGAGACCCACGCCGCCGGCATCGAGGCGGTGACGCCCCAGGCGGCCCAGGCCGCGGCGGACCGGGTGGTGGACCCGAAGGCGGCGGACGTGGTGGTGGTGGGCGACGCGCACCTGTTCCTGGACGCCCTGCGCATGCGCTTCCCGGGGCTGGTGGTGATTTCGGCGGACCGGCTGGATCTGGAGGCGGCGGGACTGGTCATGCCGGCGGCGGCTGGCGTGGCGGCGGCCAAGGGGCCCTAGGTCGGGGCGGGTTCAGGTTGATCCGGCGTTGCGGTTCTCCGCGCCCATTGGCTCGTGCGGCGGACCGACGCCCCCTCCGTCAGTTCGCTTCGCTCACTGCCACCTCCCCCGCTACG